>CAIRTW010000083.1 GCA_903881585.1 uncultured Bacteroidota bacterium
ACTTGGCTTTTTGGACGCGGATAGCATACTGAAAATTGCAAGGTTTTTATCGATTTTGCAAATACCCTGCAACTTTTTTCGCCCTTTTTCCTAACAATACTCAATAACAGCAATGCTTACAGACTTTTTGAGGCTCGACTAGCTATTCAGGCCTACGCCGTTATCCACAATAGCCCAGCCGTTGTCATCAAATGCGCTGATGGAAACATATACCGGCTGTACAAAGAACTTGCCTGTTTTGTCTATTAGCCCCCACCTGCCGTTAATTTTGGCACGGGCCACGCCTTCAGCATCAAAGGTCTCTGCTGCCTCAAACACAGGAGCTATCACTACCGACTCATCATGCATATCGTAATAGCCCCACACATTGTTTACCTGCATAGGCGTCGCAATACCCGGCTTCTCATAATACCAGTAGTAGTTGTCGTACTTATACTTGCCTATCTGCTCACCCTTCTTGTTGATGAGTGTTGATTTGCCATCGGCGAGCTGCACCATGGTTATCCCGTCTGCAGCAAAAGCACGCACCTTCTGGAACGTAGCCGGTATTACCCAGGCATCATCGGCATTTACAAAGCCCCACTTGCCATTTACCCTCGCCGGGTACAAGCCTGTACCGTGATCGTCCGTCAGCCGCTCTTCATAAGTTATCTCTTTCAGCACATTGCCGTTGAGGTCTATTAGCAACTGATTTTTGTCGAGCACTACTTTGGCTGTCTTACCATCACTCTGAAAATCGACGCTTTTATACTTAAAGTCAACGAGCGTTTTAAGGTTAGAATCAAGAATTGCATATTTCCCGTCCTTTAAAAGTGTAACATAGTTTTTGCCTTTATAGAACCTGATACCATCATATATCATTTCAAACAAAAAAGTGAGGCTGTCTGCGCGCACAATCCCGCACTTGTCCCTGTTACTGACAACAAAATATCTGCCGCTACAGGCATCCGACATCTGCGCCTGTACAGAGACCGGTAAAATTATATACCTGCCTGTTTTAAGGTCAAAGATCATCCCGGGCTGCCCTATTGACGCATAAGGTGTTCTTGTTGTATATCGGTCGCCTGTTTTATAATCTCCCACATTCATCGGGTAATCCTCAAGCAAAATATCACCTTGTTTATTTATGATCCTGCCTTGAAAGGAAAGGATCGTTCTGCCCTTCATTTTCGCCTTTTCTACCAACGCATATTCATAATCAAACGAACTGCCTGAAAAGGGGAAGGCAGTTCTATATTCGGCATCTATTACCCATTTGCCGGTACTATCCACGTAGCCCCAGTCTTTACCATCTTGTTTTGGAGTGAGGGTCTGTGCAGTGCATACACCACTGCAGCCCAAAAGAAAGAACAGCATAACTATCGCGCTATATTTGATAAGATGTTTCATTGCTGAATTAATTTTAGTTGTTAATGAATCATGCTCTTTTCAGTCAGCTTTCCTTACTGCCTGGCGTTTCCTTATCTTACCGGGTCTAACCCCATATAATCACCGTTGTACATTACGACATACTCAGAATAAAATGTGCGGTAGTTCTTACCTGTTTGTACCACTTTATTGTGGGCGATATTATGCTCCACCATACTATACCTGCATATCTCATCTGAACCTGTACCTGCAACTGCCGACTTCCCATCTCTTGTTATCAGGCCCCAGCTATTGACGCCTATACCGTTATTAACAACAGCCCAGCCAAACTCATCAAAGCACGTCCAATAAACATAAATTGCCGGTATTGTAAAAGCGCCCTTCTTATTTATGAAGCCCCATTTGCCATTTATTTTTACACATGCTGCGCCCTGTTCATCAAAAGCTGATGCACTATCGTATGCCGGCTGAATAATTATGGATTCATCGTGCATATCATAGTAGCCCCACACTCCATTTATTGCCATAGGTGTTGCCACGCCTGCTTTGGAATAATAATTCCCGTAATTATCGTATTTATATTTTCCTATCTGCTCTCCCTTTTTATTGATGAGCGTTGACTTACCATCACTTAGTCTTGCCATAGTTATTCCATCAGCACCGAAGGACGTAACATTCAGGAACAATGCCGGTATCACCCATTCGCCGTCCGCATTTACAAATCCCCATTTATCCTCTGTCCGTGCAGCAAATAGGCCTGTGCCATTATCCTTGTCCAGACGCTCCTCATAGGTAGTTGTTTTCAGAACATGGTCGTTAAGGTCAACGAGCAACTCATTTTTATCCAGCACCACTTTTGCCGACTTATCATCTTTTTGAAATGCTATACTTTTATATTTAAAGTCAATAAGCTTTTTGCAATTACTGTCCAGCACCCCATACTTACCATCTTTTGATACCAGAATGTAATTTTTGCCTTTATACAGCTTTATCTCATCGTATATCGGGGACGCTACCAGTGTTAGAGAGTCGGCCAGCACCATGCCCTTTTTTGATGTTTTTGAGTCAATCGTGATTATATATTTTTCTTTTTGCACATCTTCGTGGTAGAGCGCAGAGTAGGGATATAAATCGACGGCCAAAACAATATATCTGCCTGTTTTAAAATCAAAAATAAAATATTGTGTTTCATTTTTTTCCTTGGGGATAAACCTGCCTGAAATAAAACGAAAACCATTTCTGTAGTCCATTGCCTCGACATCATTCAGGTCGTAGCCTTCCAGTTGCGCCTTTCCTTCCTTATCAATGATCACGGGTAGTTCCCCGTTTTTCCTTGAAGTTCTTACCAGCGTAAACCGGTGATCGAACCCATCGCCGGAAAACTGGTATGCGTAGCTATATTTCGCATCGATCACCCATTTACCTTCCGCATCTACATAGCCCCAATCATAGTGTTTGTTGTGCTCGGGCTTAAGTATTTGTGCAACTAAATGGAATGAATTGAATAACATAAACAGCAACAATGTGCCTTTCAAATAAAACAACCCGGAGTTTCTCATACATATGTAGTTTAAGGAAAATGAGCGTAAAAAATTGTCGATCAGGGATAATTAATGACTTGTTTATAAAATGTACCCGCAGGTTATCCGGAAATTGAGCATCCGGAAATGATCTGATCCGCCTCCTGTATAGCTTTGGGTTACATTCATGTACTCCATGCACAAGCCCAAATACTTCGCAAATGAATATCTTGACTTCTTTGTGTGCCGCTGCAATAACTTACAGGAGAGCCCAATTATTTCGGGGTGTTTTAAACCTCCCAGCCCAAATCCCGGCCCCTCCAGTGTCAGTTCGCTAAGCAACCTTTTATAGCGATACCTGAATTCTGTATAGCTGTTCGCCCTGCCACCTCTATTGGCGGGATAAGACCGGTCCAGTGCCCCTTTGAGAAAAACAAAAGTTGCACCAAATTGTCTTTGTTGGCTGAAGTTTGACATAAAGCCCAGACCCAGTTCATAGTCCATCACAAACCACGACGAACCATGATTAAGGAAGTAGTGGTCTGCCTGGCTTGCATCATTGGTGGAAATATGTCCGTAACCCAGCTCCAGGTTAATGATGTCCCCAACAATAACCTTTGACTTGGCGGCGGCTAAAAAACCCCCAACGATAGACATGTGATCTGTCTGGTTGATGCCGAAGGCTGTGCTGTGCAAATTATCATAGGTATATTCCGGGATGGCAACACCCGGGTTCTGCAAAACTTTTCTGTCGTTCGATGAATGGCGGAAGTCTATTCCTGCACCATATTCGTTCAATCCAATAAGCGGGCCGTCTCCTGAAAACAAGGCTACGTGTTCCTTAAATGGTGCAGGAGCTTTATGGTCTTCTATGTTATAGGTCTGGCTTACAGCTGTTATTGCCGTGCAGATGCCAAAAGCAATGAGCGTAAATATCTTTTTCATTGTATTGCCGTTTAAAATGAAACCGTACAAACGTACCCCGACAACCAGACGCACACAATACCACTTTCGTTGCATTTATATTATCAGGGTCGGCACGTGGCCAGCGATAAATCCGGCACGGTAAATGACAGGTTGGCTTTGTCCATAAAATAGGATATATTTAGAGGTAAAATAATCCGGCATGTATATGAGAATCACTTTGCTGGTTATATCCATATTCTTTTTTACAAAGCTGTATGCTGCCCCCCAGGAAAAGGACAGCCTGCTCCAAAAGGGCATTGATCTATATAACCAGGGGGCATACGAACAATCGATAGATGTGCTACAGTCAAGACTAAAGACCGCGATAGCGCAAAACGATAAAAATGTGCAACGGGTTATCTACAACAACCTTGGAAACGACTTCGGAAATATTGGCAAAACAGTCGACGCATTAAAGGCATATGAACATGCACTATCAATAGCGGAAGAGCTGAAAGACAAGAAAAGCATAGCCAAATGCACCAAGAATATCGGTGCATTGTATGCTGACACAAAAGATTTCGATAAAGCATTGCTGAAGTATGACGAAGCGGAAAAGATAGCAGCGTCTATAAGTGACACCTTTACACTTGCCGACTGCGCAAATAATAAAGGCGTTGTTTTTGAACAGCAAAAAAAGTACGAAGAAGCCCTTAAAAACTACACCCGGGCGCTGGCCCTGTACCAGCAACTAAAAATGGACGACAGGATAGCTATGCTCTACAACAACCTGGGTGTAGTGTACAAGTACCTTAAAAACTACGACAAATCCATTGAATTTTACCGGCAGTCGCTGGCCATTTCAGAGAAACTGGACAGCAAGTTCATGATAGCTGCGAACCTGATAAACATAGGGAACATCTATGAAATGAAGGGCGATTATAAAAAGGCGATCGAGCTAAATGAAAAAGGGCTGCAAACCGGCCGTGACATCAACTCACAGGAACTGATCATGAACGCATACGAAAGCCTTGCAAACGACTATGCCAAAAGCGGAGACTACCAGAAGGGCTTTGAGCTGTACCGAACATATACAGCCGTGAAAGACAGCTTTATCAGCGTAGAAAGGTCAAAGCAACTGGCCGACATGCAAACAAAGTATGAGACCGAGAAAAAAGAAAAACAGATCATAAAGCTGGAAAAGGCCCGGTACCAGATGCTGGCTGTAATAGGTATCATGCTGCTGGTGCTGGTGATAGCGTTCTTACTGTATAACCGGCAACAAGTGCTGCAGAAACAACGGCGCGAAAAAGCAATTGCCGAAGCTGAGTACAATGAACGTATGCGTATAGCCAAGGATGTGCACGACGATCTGGGCTCCGGCTTATCAAAAATATCATTGATGGCCGATATGGCGCAAAGAAGAATAAGCGGCAATGAGCAGCTTGGCAGTGATATGGGAGACATAGCGCGGTTGTCAAAAAAGCTCTCCGAAGCGGTAAGTACCGGAAACGAATTGCCTGCCAACATAAACGGCCTCTCGGCAGGCCTTTCTGAAATAACTCAACTTGCTGAAACCGCCCGAAAAAAAACAGGAGAAAATATATACCTGGGCAATGAGATCAGGCATATATCCGCCATGTCTCGTGAATTGATAGACAATATGCGCGACCTTATCTGGGTACTAAACCCGGAGAACACTACGCTGGAGCAGCTTGTGGCCCGCCTGCGGGAATATTGCTGCGATTACCTTGATGGGATGCAGATAGATGTTGCGCTTGATTTCCCGCACGATGTACCTGCCTTAAAAATGTCGCGGGAGGGTCAAAGGAATATTTTTCTTACCGTGAAAGAGTCGGTGAACAACAGCATAAAACATTCGGGAACGACCAGGATGGACATTGGCCTGAAGATAACCGGGAACAACCTGCTTATATCTGTGACGGATAACGGGAGGGGATTTAACGTAAGCAATACCAGGGGTAATGGAAATGGCCTGCGGAACATGAAACAACGCATTGAAACCACCGGCGGCAGCTATACGATCACTTCGGCTATTGGCACTGGCACCACTACAGCAATTTCTGTGCCTTTAAGCAGGCTGGCCGTTTAAAAAAATACTACTAAAGTGTAACTGTGAATGGTGGCTGCGGACGTATTTTTATTACCTATTTTCAGGATATGGAAACCATAAGAGTTGCAGTAATAGAAGATCAGCAGCAAACGCGCCAGATGCTTTCCGAACTAATAAACGGATCGGATGGGTATGAGTGTGCGGGTGCCTTTGAAAATGCGGAGCAAGCAATTTCTGCTATTCCCGATCTTTACCTGCATGTTGCATTGATGGATATTCATATGCCTGGAGGCAGATCAGGTACAGAGTGCGTAAAGGCATTGAAGATCATATGCCCGGAAATCGAATTCATCATGTGCACATCTCTTGAAGACACCGACAATATTTTTGCAGCGCTGCAGGCAGGCGCAACCGGTTATCTCATAAAATCCACATCACCTGAAAAGATACTGGAGTCCATAACAGAGGCACGCAACGGGGGCGCACCCATGAGCAGCCAGATAGCCCGGAAAGTGGCCAATTACTTCTTCCAGAGCGAACAACGAAAAAAAAATACGGAGCTTGAAAAGCTTTCCCTAAGAGAACAGGAAATACTTACTTATCTGTCCAAGGGGTACCGCTATAAGGAGATCGCTGTGCTGTTATTTATCAATATCGAAACCGTGCGAAAGCATATCCACAATATCTACGAAAAGCTGCAGGTAAATTCCCGCACCGATGCTTTAAACAAAGTCTATCCAAAGTGAGATTGACGGATGAAGGTTTCCCGATTATTTTGAGTTATAGCTGTATTTATTGTGTACGTCGTTGTTTCAGTAACTTTGCGTTATGAATTGGATAGCGCTTACAGAAGAAACGCAGTTGGAACAAATAAAAGAGGAAAGCAAGCAACAACCTGTCATTATTTTCAAGCACAGTACGCGTTGCAACATCAGCAGTATGGCCAAGAACCGGCTGGAGCGAGAACAAGCTGCTGCTAACGTAGCATTCTATTACCTGGACCTGCTGCGTTACCGGCCTATATCGAATAAAGTAGCTGAAATTTTTCATGTACATCATCAGTCGCCGCAGGTACTGCTCATAAAAAACGGCGAATGTACTTATGAGGAAAGCCACAACGGCATAAGTATGCACGATATAGCGGAGCAGGCCGTTAATAGCTGATAAGTGCGTGGCATTTACACATTTTCAAATTTGCACATTCTCAAATTTCTTTCCCTTTCCACCTGCCGCTTCGCAGATAAAGGCCGGCTGCAATGAGCAGGGCTATCCAGTAAACAAATTCTGAACCCCAGCAGAGGTATAGCGGACTATGCCGCACCCGGATAATGAAGTAGCAATAGATAAGGTAGCTACCTACACAACTGATCTCGATGGTGAGGTTCACGAGTGTATTACCTGTTCCCACAACACCATTGAACACAACGGTAGCAAGAGACATTACCAAGGTAGCCACGACTATCACCCGCAAGCTGGGTATGGCAAACAATATGAGCGAGAGGTCGTTGGAGTAGATCGACAAGAACTCATGAGAAAAAATAAGCAGCAACGAGCAAACGACCACAGCATACAACAAGCTTAGCCGGCATATTTTCCAGATGATCTTCATTACATCCCGTCGCCTGCCCTGCCCTATCAGGTTGCTCACCATGGTATTGCAGGTTGTGGCCAGTGCCCAGGTACCGATACCAACTATGCCGAAAATATTGCGCAGCACCTGAGAGGCCGCCAGAGACTGCTGCCCAAGGTGCTCGATGAAAATGAAAAAGATAAGCCAGCCGCCGATGCTGAACATAAACTGCACAATAAGCGGCGTTGATACCGCCAGGGTCCGCTCAGACAGGCCGAGATCAAAGCTGCGGAAATTAAACACCGGAAAATCACCGTAGAGCTTCTCCTTAAAGAATATACCCACCATTGTAGCACAATAAAAAACCTCCGCAATAACCGATGCCACTGCCGCACCTTTAAAACCAAGCGCTGGCATGCCCCACTTGCCAAAAATAAGGGTGTAATCGAACAGCACATTCACCAGCGTAGCCACCAGCGAGCCCCAGATAAGCAGCCGGGAGCGGCCTATGGAAATGAAGAATGAACACAGCAGCTGGGTGATCATCAGAAAAGGCAGGCCCCACACCCGTATATATACAAAGCTAACGCTCAGCTGGAAGTTGTTGTTATCGTGGAGGGTGTACCCAAACAGAATAGGCACGAACCATAGTGTGATCAGCATGAGCCCCAGGGAAAACATAACCGAAAGCATAGCCCCATTAGTGAGTATCTGCGCCAGACCTTTTTTGTCACCAGCGCCGGCGCGCCGGGCCATTTGTATCTGCATGCCACTGCTCAGGCCGTAGCCTATCATGGAAAGTATGAGGTAAAAAACACCCGTTATCCCATTCACACCCAGTTCGCGCTCCCCCAGCCTGCCCAGGAAAACGGTATTGGTAAAGAAACTTAATTGCGGTATCAGCAGCGCCAGTGAAATAGGCGCTGCCAGTTTTAATATCTGGCGGTTCGTTGCCGAAACGCCGAGCTGATTATCTTTTTCGTGAATCAAAATACTTTTGCATTATATGGGTGGGCTATAAAATGTCTGCCTTCCCATGAATAGTTTGGCAAATTTACCTTTTAAAAACTTAGTATAATAACGAATGCTTCTTTTAGGAAGCAAATAAGCAGTACTGTTTCTGAAAGTCGGTTTATTAAGTGAGAATATTTTTACTACATTTACTCTCTTTCATGGTCAATTATAATACTAACGAGCAGGTTTACAATGCGAAGGGCGACAAATCGGTCGCATCGCAGGTGGCTGCTGTCATTTGTGTGCTGGTGCAACGGGGCCTGTATATCGCTGGCTTTAGCGCTTCAAATGAGCTCCTGACGATACAATATACCGGGTACAATAAAAATAAGCCCGTATGGGAGATCGATTTTTTTGAGCATATTTTTAATACAGACTCCCTCTTTGCCAAAAAAGAACTGGTGACAGGTGTATTTATCAGCAGCGACAAAAATCTTGTAGTTCCCAATGAGCTATATTCGGAAGACAGCGCGGTAACTTGGCTGAGCCGGATACATTTTATTGAGACTAATGATGTCATCTACACTTATCCGCTTGCTAATGAACAAGCCACCTACCTTCTGGCAACACCAGTAAGCATCACGGAGCTTGTAAAGATCAATTTTCAGCACGCAGAGATACTTCCGTTATCCATATACCAGTTTCGGAACGACCATACAGGCGGTTATCATATGCAGCTGAGCCTCAGCAGTGAGCAAGTGTGCATCACGTTGCATAGCGATGGACAGCTGCTCTGGCACCGTGTATCCGGCTATAGTACAGCTGAAGAAATAGCCTATATAGTCAACAATTATTGCCAGGAAAACAGCATTGATCCCACTCAGCTAAATTTAACCTGCACCGCATTGAGCGCGTCCGAGTTTGAACGTATAAATGAACTGACCCAGTATTTTCCTGCACTAAAGGCAGGAGATGGCAGAAACATCGCCATGATATGGGATGGGGCGATATCGCTGGCCCAACAACTGCTCACATGCGTATAGTAGGCGGTACATTCGGCGGGCGGCGGTTCAGCCCACCAGCGCGCATACCAGCGCGGCCCACCACCGAGGTGGCGAAAGAAGGCCTGTTCAATATGCTCAATAATATCATGGATTTTGAAGGGATCAAAACGCTTGATATTTTCGGGGGTACGGGTAGTATCAGCTACGAGCTCGCCTCGCGCGGCGCCACAGACCTCACGCTCATAGAGCGTGACCCGATCACCATCGACTTCATAAAGAAAACAGCGAAAGAACTGGGGATCGAAGATATACTGCAGATCATTCGCGGTGATGTGTTCAAGTTTATGAAACAGAGCACAGAGCAGTACAACTTTATCTTTGCCGGCCCGCCCTACGCTTTGGCGAATATTGATGAAATTCCACTGCTGGTATTTGAGAAAAATATGCTTGCCCCCGGCGGCATATTCGTGCTGGAACATACACCGAGAAATGATTACCAGAAACATTCCCGTTTTCAGAGAATGAAAAATTACGGCACCACGGTATTTACTTTTTTTACCCAACCATCAGAATGATATGGAACGTATCTGTTTATTCCCCGGCACCTTTGATCCCATTACCCTGGGGCATGTAGACATTATTGAGCGCGCGGCATCCCTGTTTGACAAGCTGGTCATCGGTGTTGGCATCAACTCATCCAAACAGCCAATGTTTACTGTAGAGCAGCGTACCGGCTGGATAAAAGAAATATTCCGTAACGATCCACGCATAGAGGTAACCGGATATGAGGGGCTTACTGTGGATTATTGCCGGAAAATAAACGCGAAGTTTATTATGCGCGGTATTCGCTATGTAAGCGACTTTGAATACGAAAAAGCAATTGCCGATATGAACCGCATGCTGGTACCTGATATTGAGACCATCTTCCTCACCTGCGCACCACTGTACTCCACCATATCTTCTACCCTGGTACGCGATGTGATCAGAAATGGGGGCAATGCCCGCATGTTTATTCCAAAAGAGGTAATGTATTGAGATTTCTGAGCATTTTCAAATTTCCTTATTTTCACATTTCCCGTCATTCCTTTATGAAATCATAATGCGCATTCTGATAGGCTGCAAGCCCCACCTTGTCTTTCAGCTTTTGGAAGGTAACCAATGGCCCCTTGGTCACAAACATATTTGTGAGCCATGCAGGCACCGAACCAGCAGGATCGAAGCTGACGGTATAAACGATCTTTAAAAGATCATTATCCTCCTTTGTTACATCCCAATGTGCGGCAGATTTCTTAACCCGCACAACACCATCTTTCAGGGGTAGCATATCTGGCTCTGAATAGGAATCAATGGTCAGCAGCTGCGGCGATGGCTGGTTTATAGTGATGTGTGCAATATAGTCGCGGTCAGCACATGGCCATGGCACATCAACTTCGGAGTGGAAAATGAATTCGTTTGCATTTATTGTTTTCAGCACCTCGGCAGATTTGCTGCCGTAAACCCAATCCGGCTGCCGTGCAATATCTGTGAGCAACGCAACCAGTTGAGACTGCGTAGCCTTCACTGTGCACTCTACCTTTATACACTTAAAATCGGAGTTGTCAGTATCCGCAGTAAATACTTTTATGCCCTCCTCATCCTTTTTTAAGTGCCAGTCTGGCTGGGCAGATGATGCAAAACCGGGAGCACACAACATTAAAGTTGATGCTATTCGCCATGGGACCATATGTTTTCCTTTGTACCACATGTTATTTCTGCCACACCTAAATTTATAAAAATGTCAATGTGAATTCCGGTTATTTTATACAGCCATTGTTAGCATTGGACTGCGCTTGCTGAAGATAGTTTATTATAGCCCCTGGTTGGTTTGTTTCCGCTCCATGGCTTTAAACCTGTTGTATCGCTGTGTCTCAGTTGTCAGTCGCCTGAGCAGCAGGTAAAAAACAAGGGCATCATCTATCCAGCCTATAACGGGTATATAATCAGGAATAAGGTCGAACGGGAAAATGATATAGGCAATAGCGAATACGGAAACGAACACCGTAAGAAACGACATTTTATAACGGCCGGCCAACGCCTCGCGGACCATCTGCCATAAAGCCTTCCTGTTGCGAAATAAGTGCCACCCATGGCGAACATTTTGTGCGGGGCGTATTGGTATAAATCTCGACATCACAATTCCTTTTCACAAAGGTACCGGGCATAGTGTTGCAGCCCTGTTAAGGGAATGAAGAAGGAACGTTAAAAATCAATATATCATTTTAACTTCTGGCCATCACCAATGCAGCCCTGCAATTCGCAGTACGTGTCTTATTGCTTCGTAAGTCCTGGCAGTATAAGGGGCAAGGTCTTTTTCGCTTACCCATTTTGCCTCCATAATGTTTTCTTCCTTCTGCGGCATTAGCTTATCGGTAGCGGCGCCCTTCATTTTGTACCATGCTGTGCGCTTTAAATATTCCTGGCCTTTCTGCTCATAAATGTGGTAGGTATCACAGATCTTTTCCCCGAGGGTTAAGTGTACCAGGCCTGTCTCTTCGCTCACTTCACGCAGGGCGCACTCTTCTATGTTTTCCCCTGCGTCCAGTTTTCCTTTCGGCAAGTCCCACTTACCCCGCCTGAAGATCAGCAGTACTTCGTTGTGTTCGTTATAGGCTATGCCGCCGGCCGCATCCAGCGGCATATACATGGCATGAAGCTGCTCCAGTAGTGTAGCCTCTGATATATCTTCTATGATGGCGCCTTTTATACCTGGCCGGTCCATATGGCTCAACGCATGTGTGTAGCTGCGCAAAGTGCCCCCGGAAAAAAACTCATACTCTTCAGCAGCAGGATCACTGATCATATATGCCTCGCTGTCCGTTGTGAGTATGAGCGGTTTATCGTTGTAGTATATTTTCTGCACGAAATTCATAGTGGTGTTTTTTTTTGACGGTTTGCTTATTTGATGTAGGTTTGGGCGGTATGAGCACTCCAAAACATTTTGCTGAAAAGCTGTTGCAAATTAAAGCATTGCAGATCAACTTGCAAAAACCATATACCTGGGCATCCGGCTGGCACTCGCCTGTTTATTGCGACAACCGAAAAGTACTGTCTTTCCCCTATGTGCGGGACTTTGTGAAAAGCGAACTGGCCAATATGATACTGGACAAATTCCCTGATGCAGAAGTGATAGCTGGTGTAGCTACCGCAGGCATAGCCCATGGCGTTATGGCCGCCGACCTGCTCAAGCTGCCATTCATCTATGTGCGTGCCAAACCCAAGGAACATGGCATGGGCAACCAGATAGAGGGCGTCCTGAAGCCAGGCCAGAAAGTAGTGGTGGTAGAAGACCTGGTATCAACCGGCAAAAGCAGCCTGCAGGTAGTGGATGTGCTGCGCGAGCAGGGAGCGGAGGTACTAGGTATGTGCGCGCTGTTTACCTATGGTTTCCCTGTGGCGGATGAGGCCTTTGAGAAAGCTGGGTTACCATTGTACACCATCAGCAACTATAAGGCTTTAATGGAAGTAGGTGAAGAGCAGAAGCTCTTTGCCGCTGAAGAAAAAGCTACACTGGAGCAATGGAGAGTGGACCCGGGGGGATGGAAACCCCAAACCCCTTAGCCCCAAACCCTAAAGGGGCTTCACTGTAGTGTATAATTTCAGCATCGAATCAATTTTCAACATCATCCGCAATTATCATAAAAAAACAGGATAGCGATTAACTATCCTGTTTTTTTTATTCCCTTAAAAATTAGCAAAAGGCTCAAAATTAGTTACACAGTTGAGCGCATATTCTCCGGCAAAGCCCTCCAACCTATCGGCAGGCAGGTTAGGGGTTTGGGGTTATGCGTTCGGGGTTAACTCCATCACCACCGGTGCCGCAGAGCGTATCTCGTCATTAGCCTGGTCGGCATATTTTGCAAAGTTCTTCACGAACAATTGCGCCAACTCGTTAGCTTTCTTATCGTAGGCTTCTTTATCGGCCCATGTGTTCCGTGGCATCAGTATTTCAGCCGGTACATTAGGCACTGTTGTTGGCATCAGGAGGCCGAACACAGAATGCGGCTCGTAAGTTGCATTGGTAAGCTCACCATTCATTGCGGCAGTGATCATAGAGCGGGTATAGCTCAGCTTCATGCGGCTGCCAACTCCATAAGATCCACCGCTCCAGCCTGTATTGATCAGCCATACGTTTATTTCCTTGTTGTCGTCCAGTTTCTTTCCCAGCAGCTCGGCATACTTTGTAGGGTGCAGCGGCAGGAACACACGGCCAAAACAAGCCGAGAATGTGGTCTGCGGCTCAGTAACGCCCACTTCTGTACCCGCTACCTTTGCAGTATAACCACTGATGAAGTGGTACATAGCCTGCGCCTTGGTGAGCTTGGATATTGGCGGTAAGATGCCAAACGCATCACAGGTAAGGAAGAATATATTTTTGGGCTGTCCGCCATAAGATGGCTCTTTTGAATTTGCGATAAAGTTGATCGGATAAGCAGCACGTGTGTTTTCAGTAATGCTTGCATCTGAATAATCCACTTTATTTGTGCCCTCCTGAAACTTAATGTTTTCCAGCAAAGCACCCGGCTGTATAGCGGCGTATATTTCAGGTTCTTTCTCTGCGCTCAGGTCTATGCATTTTGCGTAGCAGCCGCCTTCAAAGTTGAATACTGTTTTATCAGCCCAGCCGTGCTCATCGTCACCTATCAGGGCGCGGTTGGGGTCTGCGCTCAGCGTTGTTTTGCCAGTGCCGCTAAGGCCGAAGAACAATGCTACATCTCCGTCCTTACCCTCATTTGCAGAGCAGTGCATGCTCAGCACTTTATGGTCATGTGGCAATACAAAGTTGAGCACCCCGAAGATGCCTTTCTTCATTTCGCCTGTATAAGCCGAACCGCCAATGAGTATGATCTTGCGGGTAAAGTTTACGATCGTAAAGTTGGCCTGGCGCGTACCGTCCACAGCAGGGTCTGCATGGAAGCCGGGGGCCTGGAGTATCAGCCAGTCGTGCTTTTGTGTGTCTAGTTCAGCGCTCGAAGGGCGCAGGAACAGGTCGTTGCAGAATAAATTGGCCCATGGTGTTTCATTCACCACCAGCACATTGAGGCGGTAAGCCGGGTCCGCACAGGCATACGAATCGCGCACCCACACTTCTTTGCCCGCCATATAAGCGCACACTTTCGTGTAGAGCTTATCAAAGGCATCAGGAGCCATCGGAATGTTCACATCACCCCAGTCCACACTGTGTTCCGTTTTCGCGTCCTTCACTGTAAACTTGTCTTTAGGAGACCTGCCGGTAAATTTTCCCGTGTTCACACACAATGCACCGGTATCATTAAGCACACCCTGTCCAAGGTCCAGGGTCTTTTTCACCAGGTCTTCGGGTGTAAGGTTCCAATGCGCAATACCTACATTAATACCCAGTTCAGACAAATTCACTGACGGATTCTTTTTGCCAAATTCTTGCATACGTTATCTTTTTATGAAATAAAATATTAGGCGTCAAAAATAATACTAAAAGATGTAATTAGGGCGTTATTTTTCTATACATTAAGAAACATAGAATGTTATATACATGGTGTAACCTTAGATCTACAACAGCAATAAGGTGCAGCATATCAGCAATAAAACAGTCCTCTACGGAAATTACCTGGTTGATCTGACCTGTATTTCAGAACCTAATGAAAATGGAGCATTAATTAAGACTACCAGTCACTGTGGCGGTGACGGTGGTGCCAGTTGTAGTGCTTACGATGCACATAATAGGTCTTGCGGTCCCCGTAGCGCATCCACCTTCCCTGGAAGCAACTGCTTAACTCTACCAGCAATAACAATAATACAATTAGTCTGAGTATCTTATATTTCATAACAGGTGAGGTCAAAAGTATTGAATCTTGCGATACTTCGGCTAATATCGGGCATTTTTTTTTCTTTTTATAATTCTGCGGGTATTTCCTTCCTTTCCGGGTCGCCGGAAACCTTTGCCGAGGCCCGTAACAACATTAGTTCGGCGAATACCACGCACCATGCTATTATACAAGGCACCGCCTTTATTTTGTAAGGGTATATGAACTGTTTTTTCACAAACATGGGGAAAATATCGGTTGTGGCCACGCAAGTAAATATGAAAACAAACCAGAACAGTGCAGTGCGCCATTTAGCATCGGGCATTGTAAAATACCATATCCCCACACCGGCTACTGCGATAATAAAAGTGGAAGATTCTGCTTTATGATTAAAAATAATGACCCAGATGAGCATGGATGCCAATATCAGCAGCTTAAACACTTCGTTGCCATATAGCCTGAACCGGGCAAAGGGAACCAGGAACAATAGCAGCCCTATCCCGGTCACGTACATCTTCACATTCTCAATTCCGAACCAGCTATACAGCCAGCCAGCCACCGAAAGTCCCCTTGCAGCAGCAGCGTCTGCAACCATGAGGCTTGCCCAGTTCTGGTATTGCCATACCAGCGTATGCAGGGGTGTAACCAATAGTGGCAACGCGGCAAAGATTACGGTCCACAACGCCGCACACAATATAAACTTCAGTTTGCCCGGATAAAAGAGGAAAAGACAGAAGCCTACCGCCCCATATACTTTGATATACATGGCCAGCACCAGCCATAGCGTGGCCAGCACTGTTTTCTTCTGCTCCATACAGGCAAATGCAGCTATCATCAGGCCGCACATCAGGCCATTGCTCTGGTTGTTTTGCAGGCAGGTGAGCAGTTCCAGCGCCGCAAACCAAAGGATGAGACATTGCTTTCTCACAGACAAAGGCAACATGCGGATAGCAAAGAATACGGTTATACCATTAAGGATGTTCCAAATGGAGAGCCCGAGGAGATCGGGCAGGTAGGCTATGCTGCCCATAAATAGCGCAAATGTGGGACTGTACTTATAAAAATCCCAGTGCTCTGCAGGATAGAGGCCATACAAGTTCGTGCCGTGTATCAAATGAAAGAAAGAGCACTTAAAGATCACGTAATTGTTATACTCGGTCAGGTACCGGCCTATGAACTGGTTCATATATTCCGGCCTGTTCATAATGTCTGCCGGAAATACTTTGGGCATATGAAAGAGGTGCGTGCCCAATAAAAAACCCTGCAAAGACGCAACGATAGCTGCAGCAATGAACACCACCAGTAAAGTGCGCGGCTTAAAAAGCAAGGCCCGTATATTTTGCAGCATCAAGATCAGGATAACGCACTAAAAGTACAGTTATACCTTTGCTTGTGCAACACTAAGAAGCAGGAGTTTAGCAAACGAGATAAAGGATATGCTATAAGAACCTGTTAAAAAAAGCTGGCAACTTGCGACCCGGTAAACACTTTGTTTAACCCGGATCGTAAATTGCCAACCGAAATTACTTAGTAAATCAATTACATCAGTTCTATTACCACAGCACTTGCGCCGCCACCACCATTACATATACCGGCAGCTCCATACTTCCCTTTATTCTGCTGCAGCACACTGATAAGTGTGGTAATAATACGCGCACCACTTGCCCCCAACGGGTGACCTAAAGAGACCGCGCCGCCATTTACATTTACCTGTTCGGGCTTCAAGCCCATCTTCTGCATATTCACTATGCCTACCGTGCTGAACGCCTCATTAAGCTCAAAATAGTTGATGTCTTCCATCTTGAGTCCAGCCTTGGCCACCGCTTTTGGTACAGCTATTGATGGAGAAGTAGTGAACCATTCCGGGGCCTGCTCAGCATCTGCGTAGCCTATTAATTTCGCGATTGGCTTGATGCCCAATGCATCCGCCTTTTCTTTGCTCATCAGCACCAGCGCAGCTGCGCCATCGTTCATAGTGCTGCTGTTGGCTGCTGTTGCAGTGCCTTCTTTGCTAAATGCAGGGCGAAGGCCTGCTATTTTGTCAAACTTCACATTCCATGGATCTTCGTCCTTGCTTATTTTTATAGCGTCGCCTTTCTTCTGCGGCACCTCTACTGCTACCACTTCGCTGTCAAACTTACCTGCGTCCCACGCGGCCTGGCTGCGTTTGTAGCTGGTTATTGCAAACTCATCCTGAGCTTCGCGGCTTATATTGCACTCCTTGGCGCACAGATCAGAAGCATTGCCCATAGCGTAGTTATGATACACATCGGTAAGGCCGTCTTTTGCCAGTCCATCTATTAATGTCACGTCGCCATACTTATTGCCCCAGCGCTGGCTTGCGTTGTAGAATGGCACATTACTCATGCTCTCCATACCACCAGCAACCACTACATCATTATCGCCCAGCATAATGCTTTGTGCACCCTGCATTATGGCTTTCATACCGCTGGCGCATACTTTGTTCACGGTAGTGCAAGGCACATTGTCGGGTACACCTGCAAAACGCGCAGCCTGCCGTGCTGGCGCCTGGCCCAGGTTGGCCTGCATTACGCTGCCCATCAGCACTTCATTTACGTTATCTGCACTTACGCCGGCACGCTCTAACGCCGCCTTAATGGCTATAGAGCCGAGTTTTGTTGCAGAAAAATCTTTAAGAGCTCCACCCCATGCGCCTATTGGTGTACGCACGGCGGAGACTATATATACTTCTTTCATAAAAATTATTTTGTGGCGCAAAGGTAGGGGAAAAGCACGTTAGGGAAATATGGTTTGTTTGAATTGTTCGATTGGGGTTAGTTATGTAACCAGAAATGAAAAAACGAAACGCATCACCTGTTCAAAAAATACTCCCGGAACTCGATCATCTCAGATAATTCAATTTCTATGTATTTGTCAAAAATCTTATCACCTACCTGCGTCCGCAATGCAGAAATCCCCACATCTATCAGGCGGAGTCCTTCTGTCGTAAGGAGGATATTATCAAAAGCGAGCCCAGTAAGATTGGAAGGGCGCTTAATATATCTGTGTACAAAACCAGCTTTATGCAATTGCTTTATTTCATCTCCAAAAACCTCCCACCATAGTTCGCGCTTCTCTACTTCGTAAGCCCTGTAGTCGAAAGGATATATCCGCTCCATCACAAGCATTTCAGCTTGCAACGACTCGTCAAAATCAAGCCTGGAGAACTTTGCAACCAATCCATTTACGGTATTGGCAAACTTCATTTTCTCTGCTTCTGAGCCTATATCAGAACGGGAATCGCCAATGAACAATTTTGCCACTTCCTTTTCAGAAACAGCTACTACCCTGTTATTAGCACCAGATGAGAGAAGTCGGGGATATTTCATTTATGCTTGCTAAGTTAATGAAAGTTGCAGGATTCCCTGAAACACAAAAAAAACCACCCCTCAAAGAGGGGTGGTCAATACTATCTGTCTATCGCGAACTTTAGACTTTCTACTTTGATCTTTAGACTAAAAAATTATTCGCCAGCCACTTCAAACTCGATCTCAACGATATTATCTTTGCCGAAGTCGATGCTTGCTTTATGCATGCCAACTTCCTTTACATCTCCTATGATGCTGATACGGCGACGGTCAATTTCGTAGCCTTTCTGCTCACGGATAGCGCGGGCGATCTGGATAGAAGTAACAGAACCAAATATTTTACCGCTGGTACCAGTCTTCGCGCCCACCTTGATAGGTGATGCTTTCAGCACTTCGGTAACATTAGCTACTTCGGCCATCAGTTTGTCTTCCTTCTTCTGCAACTGCTTGCGGCGCTCTTCCATTATTTTGGTATTGCTGGCGCTGGCTTCTATTGCATACTTCTGTGGTATCAGGTAATTGCGGGCGTACCCCGGTTTTACTGCTACCATTTCATGGGCTGAGCCCAGGTTGTCAACGTCTTTTATAAGAATTACTTGCATGATTTTCTACTTTAAAAGGTCAGTAACGTAAGGTAAAATAGCCATCTGGCGGGCTTTTTTGATCGCCTGTGATACTTTGCGCTGGAATTTCAGCGAGTTTCCGCTAATACGGCGTGGCAACATTTTACCCTGCTCGTTGAGGAATTTTTTCAGGAATTCTCCGTCCTTATAATCTATATAACGGATACCCATCTTCTTAAAACGACAGTATTTCTTCTGGCGTTTTTCCACACGCTGTGTGGTGAGGAACTTTATTTCGTTTTGCTTAGCCATTGTTAGTTTTTTTAAGAAGCGTTTTCTGCAGTTGCGTTTTTATTGCGTTTTCTAAGATTGTACGCTTCTGCGTACTTGTCCAGGCGGGTTACCATATGGCGCATGATGGTTTCATCACGGTTCATCTGGATCTCCAGTTTCGCATTAGTATCAGCCGGGGCTTTATACTCTACAACGTAGTAAAGGCCTGTGGTTTTTTTTGCAATGGGATAAGCCAGTGAGCGAAGGCCCCATGCATCGTGGTGAACAATTGTTCCACCGTTTTCTTTCAGGAAATCCTGGTACTTTTTCTGTGCTACTTTGTAGTCTTCATCCGCCAGTACGGGAGTAAAGACGAGCATGAGCTCATAGCTCTGCAGCGTGTTTTCTGTTGCCATATTTGTTTTTAAAAAAGGTTAACCAATCGTCCGGCAGGAACATTGGATACTTGGTTGAGTCGTAAGTCGTGAGTCGTATGTCGTAAGTATTGTACGCAGTTCAACCGACAACCTATCACCCAGCAAGTAGCCGGACAAATTTGGGATTGCAAAAGTATAGGATAATATTATTTAATCCAAAAAAAATCTTTAGGCTTGAAATATCTCTTAATAAATTGTGTGTAGATTTTATAGCTAATTTGTATTTGCATAACTTATGTATCGGTAGTTTTACAATAATAAAATAGACTTAGCGTTATCATATTACTATCAAACCATTAACCCCCGATCAAACCGTATGAAACCCGAAGATAAATTAAAGGAAGAGAAAAAAAGTATGCCTCTGTTAAAAAAACTTGGCGATAAAGTTGCCCGCCTTTTTGAACCGGAAGAAGTTGAAGTCACTTTCAAAGAAGAAGGAAACACAAGAAGCTATACTTATATTAAAGTGCCGCATAAACAAGTAGCCTGAACTGGAGCCGTTTTGCATTCAGAAAATTGTTAAAACAGGCATGTTTCGTGTGTTTTAACGCTGCATTTACCAAAACTGGTATATAGTTGGCATTAGATTTATATCAACTAAGCTATAAATCTGTCTGCCATGACAACGATAGCCATAAAACACACAACCGGATCGCTAAAAAGGTTCTCCTATGCTGTAGAAAATTGCTTAAAGGCGATAAAAAGCCTGTTTACCCTGGAAGAAGTGGAGGTGACATTCACCCAGGTAGGCGATTCCACCCGATATTCCTATACTAAGGTCACACATAAGCATGCTGCGTAGTCACCCCACTGCTTTTGGGCGGCTTACTGACTTGGTGTGCCGCCACACACAATAAAAAGGTAATTTCGCCGTTTTGTAGAAATAATGGTACAAATACGCAGAACACTTTTACTAATTACACTATTTGTAATAGGAGCTTTCCAGTTGCAAGCCCAGAAATACTACACAGCAATAGAGCTAGGCCTATCCGCTGGCGGCTCACAGTATTTTGGCGATCTTAATGAAAACTACGGTTTTAATACGCTTCACCCTAGCGGAGGCCTCTATCTGCGTAAGCGAATGAATATGTACATCGCTTTGAAAGGCGAAATAACTCTTACCCAGGTGAGTTATGATGACAAATTCAATTCAGATCTGTACGATAAGACCCGCAACCTGAACTTCAATAGCCAAATTTTTGAAGGTTGCCTCCAGGCCGAATTTAACTTCTTCGGGTTTGTGACCGGCGACCCTACTCACAGGTTCACGCCTTACCTTACCGGTGGTATAGGCGCTTTTTACTATAGCCCATACACCACCTACAACGGCCAAAAATACTCTCTTCAGCCGCTTGGCACCGAGGGACAGAACGCCAGCGGCTATAGCAACAGGAAGTATGGCAATATAGCGGCATGCTTTCCCCTTGGCGTTGGCATAAAATATTGGGTTATCGGTGGGGTAAATATTACAGTGGAAATTGCTGACCGCCTTACCTCTACCGACCATTTAGATGATGTGAGCGCTACCTATGTGGGCGCTAGCGCCTTCAAAAAGAATTCGGTTGCTTTAGCCCTGCAAGACCGGTCGGGCGAGGTATCCCCCGGCAGCACTTTCGGCATAACTGGCAAGCAGCGCGGCAACACCGCCAGCATGGACCAGTACCTTGTTGCAGAGATCAGTGTCTCTTTTAACTTCACCTCCTACCGCTGCCCCTCTGCCGACAGAAATGACGACCAGATGAGGATAAGATAGGAAATTCCAAATTCCAAAAAGAAATTCCAAACTCAAAGGGAAATTCCAAATTCGAAAAAGCGCTAGAAATATTGTTTCGCTACGAGCTTTGGAATTTGGAATTTTCTTTTGGGAATTTAGAAGTCCAGTATGCCATTTACCCATTCATCATCAAAGCGGGTGTTGTATTTGCGGTAGAAGTTGAGGGCTGGCTCGTTCCAGTTGAGTACTTGCCAGGTCATTCCCTGGAATCCTTTCTCTTTGGCCTCTGCTATGAGCGCATCCATTAGCAGTGCGCCCAGTCCACGTCCGCGGGCAGCTTCAGTAACAATAATATCTTCGAGGTACATCTTCTGGCCTTTCCAGGTGGAATAGCGGATATAGTATAACGCAAAGCCATTGATAACACCATTCTCTTCTGCTACAAATGCCCACCAAACAGGGTTTGGCCCAAAGCCGCTTTCGGAAAAATGAGCAGGTGATACCGTTACTTCCTGCGGCGCCCGCTCATAGACAGCCAGCTCGTTCACAAGCTCCAGCATACGGGGGCAATCTTCTATTTTGGCTCTTCTTATTGTTGGCGGCATGGTATTTAACTTTCTGTATGCAATACTAATAGCTTAGGCACGTTATTCCAAAGCAACAACCACTAATTTTCCGTTAAACTACCCTCGCCTATCTCACACGGAATACTATTTGTAATACTTTTATCTTCATTCTAAAACAAACACACATAATATGAGCACACAAGGCGAAATACTTTGGGTAGATGACGAAATAGACTCTTTGAAGTCGCAAATACTTTTCCTGAAAAACAAAGGTTATGAAGTCACTCCGCTCAGTAATGGCCATGATGCGCTGGAACTGCTGAAAGACAAAGTAGTAGATGTGGTGCTGCTGGATGAGAGCATGCCCGGCCTTACCGGCCTGGAGACACTTGCCAAAATAAAGGAAATGCTGCCGCTGCTACCCGTGGTAATGATCACGAAGAACGAAGCGGAAAACATAATGGAAGACGCCCTGGGCGCACAGATAACCGACTACCTCATAAAGCCGGTGAACCCGAACCAGGTGTTGCTTTCGCTGAAAAAGATAATGGACAGCAAGCGCCTTGTATCCGAAAAAACCACGACTGCTTACCAACAGGATTTCCGCAACCTGTTCATGGCGCTCAGCTCAAACCCTAACCATGAAGAATGGAAAGACCTGTACAAAAAACTGGTGTATTGGGAGCTGGAAATGGACAAAAGCAACAGCGAAGAAATGATGGAAGTGCTGCAGTCGCAGAAGACAGAAGCGAATAACGAATTCTTCAAATACATTTCGAAAAACTACGCCAACTGGATGAAGGATAACGGCGCCAAGGGACCACTAATGTCGAACAAGTTGTTTGAGAAAAAGGTGGCGCCATATCTGAAGCAGGGCAAGCCCACATTCCTGGTGGTGATCGACAACCTGCGCCTGGACCACTGGAAAGCGATACAGCCAGCGCTCTCCGAATCTTTCCGTGTTGTGGAAGAGGACCAGTTTTACAGCATATTACCTACAGCTACACAGTACTGCCGCAACGCGATATTTGCCGGTATGCTCCCAATAGATATTGCAGATCACTTTCCGGTGGAGTGGAAAAACGATGATGAAGACGGCGGCAAGAACCTCTATGAAGAGACCTTCCTGCGCAACCAGCTGAAACATCTGAAACTGGACCACCTCAAAACCCAGTATATAAAGATCACCAATAACGAGGATGCCAAGACAATGGAGGATAACATCCACAATTGCCTTTCAAATGACCTTACCGTTATTGTCTATAATTTTGTAGACATGCTGTCGCACGCACGAACAGAGATGGAAGTGCTGAAGGAACTGGCTGGGGATGAAATATCATACCGGTCACTGGTTGTAAGCTGGTTTGAACACTCACCGCTGCATAGGGCGCTGCGTAAACTAGCCGACAAGAACATACAGATATTGCTGACAACAGACCATGGCAGTACCCGGGTAAAGACACCAAGCAAGTGTGTGGGCGACAGGGCTACCACAGCCAACCTGCGCTACAAGCATGGCCGCAACCTGCAGTATGAAGAGCGCGATGTGCTGGCTTTCCGAGATCCAAAATTTGCAGGGCTGCCACGACCTAATGTGAGCTCTACTTTCATATTTGCCAAGGGGGATGTATTCCTGTGCTATCCCAATAACTACAATCACTTTGTGAACTATTACAAAAACACGTTCCAGCACGGCGGCATATCGCTGGAGGAGATGATCATACCGGTAGTAAGGCTGGAGAGTAAAACCACAAACCCCTAAAGGGGCTTCACGGGTGAACATAGTTTCGGCTGAATATCTTTCTTCGCCTTTTCATGAGACGACCGAGGTGTTATGTGCAGAGCAGAATAAGGTCACGTAGATGAAATTATATTCACAAGCTAAGCCCCTTTAGGCCCGTCCGAACGGATTATTCATCCGGGTGGAGGTTTGGGGTTTTCGGCGCTTTATATATTGGCACCGTGGAGCATGGTTCTCCATACATGATGGACTTTGCCACAGGACGCAGGTGGTGGGTGACCATTACGTAGGCCGCATCGGGTATGGGTGTGTCGCCGCAACCCTTGATTACTACGCGCTTGTCGGCATATTCGGTGGTGTCAATGTCACTGATCTTCTGCATCATTAGTGCCTTTGCCATTTCTTCAGGTGTGCCGTAGTATACTGATGCTGCCATGGGCTGCAAGTAAGATGCAGCAAGCATATAGGCCCAAACAGGTACTATTGCGTCCACACTGCAGGTAATGGCTACATGGAGGCCTTCGTACTGTTTCCAGTCGTGAGTTTGCAATGCTGTGCGGTAATCTTTTTCCTTTAATATCATTTCCCGGAACAAGAACGGTTTCAGGTCGAAAGTAGCGATGCTCTCCGCTTCGGTTACATATGGCGCAAGGTCCAGGGTCACTATGCCACTTTCCGCTACCTTATTTATTATTGCCTCCATGAAACTCCTTGCTTTTGATCTGGCACAAATTTACACCAATTGCATCTCTACCCGGCTATAGGTCAATAAGCAGCAGTAATAATACAAAAATGCAATGGCCCCAATATGGAAAAACGGAATAGCCTAACCCCGGCAATTAGTTAGTGGTCTCGTACTGCAGGTTGTAGGTTGTCGTTCGCGTATTGGCCACGCTGTCCACGATCTTAACGGTCATTTGCGTGATCTTGCTATAGGCATCAATGTTGTAATTGATGGTAGTGGTATAGCCTGAATTGGAAATAGATTTCACCAGGTGATTGTTGCGGTACAGGTTATTGCCCCACTGAGTGAATGAAGTAAGCTGCAGGTAATCGCCTATCCTGTTGGCCATAGTGGTATAAAAAGTATAAACTTCCTGCGGATAAATGTTGTTGCCGGGATAAGAGCAGTAAGCGGTATCATTTGCTGTATCTACAGCAAATAAAGTGATTGGAAATTCGGAATAACCACTTAGTTGATCAGTATACGTCGAAAGTCCGCCATGCTGCGTATATACGGAGTAGCCATCATTCAGGTCGGGATGTGCAATAGCGCCATACAAAGTGGAGCCGGGAAGCGTAGGAAACGTCCAGTAATCTCTCATTGCATAAGGAGACACTGTCATTGTGTTTGGGAAGGTGGCGTTCAGCACACCATTGAAAGAGTAATTAAGGAAATCTCCGTTATCAGAGTTATATGTGCGCTGCTCTGATATGCTGGTAGTTGTAGTTACAGAGCTTGTACCTATTGGGCCATTATGATAATAAGTCTCCGATTTCCGGTCAAGCAACTGGCCATAATATTCATAATTGGTAATATGCCCTGGCTCATAAGTCGTTGTGATGAGACCTTGTGGATTTTGCAAAAAAGTATCTGTCTCGAAAGTGGCATGATAGAATGTATTCAGCGGTACGGTCATTGTTGTTTTTACAATGGAATCATTGGAATAATTAAACGTTATGGTCTCGCTTCTTTGGTTGTTGGCAAGAAGAAGGTCGTTGGATGTAAAAAGGATCTGCGTTACTCTATTACTGAGATCGTAAGTGAAAGTGTAGTTGTCATTAATAGTATCTGAAACCGGTATAGGCGATACTGTATTGACCCTGGTAGTAGCGGTATAGCTATGCAGCCTTACGTTATTGGGCGTTGGCGCATTGGAATGGATCGGTTTCTTACATGAAGTATATAAGAAAACAGAAAGGGCTGCCAGAACAACCAGTGTATAAAGCGCGGATAATTTCTTCATTTGAATATTTTTTTTCATTGCCCGGAAACAATCAGGCCGCAGATAGAACTTATGTTTCATACCTGCACAATTAACAATATTAGCCAAAAATAGTAAATACCCGCTAATAGTCAATGACCACGCGAAATTAACTTAGTGCAAAATACATACCAAATAATTTAAATAATTGCGATTAGTTAATATTACCAACAAAATCTATCAACAATTTTGCCACACCATCCACATTTGCCAGTGTAGTCTCCTCACCTTTGTCAAAAACATCGTGATAAAAACCTTTTCCGCCGTTGGAGTACAAGAAAAAAGAGGGTACGCCGGCTTCTGAAAAATGATAGTGGTCGCTGTTGGCGGCTTTGCCACGGCTTTTGATGATGGGTATGTAGTGCTTCGCGTCGTTAACCTGGTTTAGCAGTGCAAATTTATCGGGGTATTCAGTGGCATTTACCACCGTTACGCCATCGGTGGCATCACCCATAATGTCTATGTTGGTGAGGAATTTTATCTGGCCCAGCGGCACTACCGGGTGAGCCACATAAAAAGCTGAGCCCAACAACCCTACTTCTTCGCCACTGAATGCTATGAACAAAATAGAATAGTGTTGCGGATGGGCCGCAAACCAGGATGATAAGTAAATCATCATAGCTGTGCCGCTTGCATTGTCGCTGGCTCCGGGGAACATGGCGGCATCGCCCATCATACCCAAGTGGTCGTAGTGTGCTGTGATGGCAATGAAGGTATCCTTTACCGTACCTGGCACACAGGCCAGCACGTTTTCACTTCTTTGCTTTGGGATAAACAGAGATTCTACATTTACTGTTACGCTTTTGATCTGTGCGGGCAGTACATCCTTTTTTACATAAAATACGGTCGCGTCTATCGTGTCCTCCGCAACATCCCAGGTAAGCTTGTTTTTTTGTGTGATGATATAGCATCCTTTAGGAAGCGTAGCTGCGAACTTAGAAGGCTGCACGCTAAAAAACTTACAGAAACTATCCACATTTTCCAGGCAATAGACATACTGCTCTTTAAAGGATGATAATGTTTTGCGCCAGGCGCCTTTGCCTGTAATGCCGGCCAGGTCAATGGTTTTTACTTGTTTATCAACGGTTGTATAAGAAGTGCTGGCAGCATCTATAAGAAAATCTGCACCGGGGGTAAGTTCTTTGCCATCAATATCCAATGACATTTTTCCGGGGAAGGTGTTGACCGGGAAGGTATAACCCTGTATGAAAGAGCCATCGGCAGTTACGGATTTGAGCTTGTATTCCCTGAAACGCCGCTGTATGAATATAGCGGCCTGCTCCACTCCATGCATCACATAGCCCCGGCCGTGCATAGCCTCGGAGGTGAGTATGTTGATGTTGGTCTGGATGGCTTCTTTTTCGGTTTGGGCGTGAGCGGTGACCGCAAACGCAAGCAGTACTGGTAAAAAGAATTTCAACACTTTAATCATAGAATACCTTCTTGTTAAATTTAACACTACTATCGCCGAAATTTATTGCGCGGGTGTTTCTTTTGATGATGGATAGATGAGATAAAGACTATTTTCTGCCTTTTATCAATTCTATAGACAATGGTGTATGGATATTTTTTTAGTACCGCCTCATAGTAACCAAGCCTCGATTTGGTACTGAAAATTTCAGGGTTAGTTAATATTTTCCCGACCATTGCGTTGACCGCACTGAGGAATTTTTCTCCTAGTCCTGTCTGCTGATCCTCGTACCATTTGTAACCTTCATTATAATCAGTGGCAGTATCCGCGTGAAAAACAACAGAATAATCCATCATTTCTTACTTTGTTTATAGGCTTTCCGGGCGTTGTTTTCCATTTCTTCCAGAGTATATAATTTTGCTGTGCCGGATTCGTATTCTTTTGTTCGCCGGTCCATTTCAGAAACAAATGACTTGTCGCTCCATGCGTCATCCTGCTCTACCTCTAACATAGCATGCATCATACGTACTATCTTTTCATCAGCATGGTCAATACCCCATTTCACTTCCTTCCGTAGTTCTTTTAATTCTGCTGTACTCATACCTAAATATTTGCTTTACAAATATAACGAAAATGGGTAAAATTTTTTTACCATAAAAAAGGTTTAGCATTTAAAATATCACACCTTTCATTCCGCCGTCGCCGAAAAAGCTATGGCGGATGAGAAAAAAAAATCTTGTGGGTATCTGTTGTTATTTTGTTGGTTTTTAATGGTTTGATCTTCACAAACGTATCACACGGATATCACAGTGCATCCCATGTTTTGAAAAAATCCGCATGGTGAAAAATCCATCCCGAGGCGGGCAACCTCAAAGGATTGCCCTACATTATTTATCGTTGCGGTTTTCATTGAAAAATTTTTCTTGTAAATAGCGGAAGTGGTTTAATGCTGATAATCATGTTGTTGTAAAAAATAGAATTGCGGGATTACTGCGGGTTTTTGCGGGAGGGCTCTCATTGTGTTAGACGTTGCAGTGCAACGTCTCCACGACCCAATTATTCCAGTTATCTTTCCAACAAAAAATACACGCTTTAGTTTATCAATTTTTACTGAAAAGGTAACCCATAGTTTTATGTGTTTGGGCACCTTGTGGATATCCAGTAAGATTTTATAGTACCTGCCTACCAGCAGCTATGCCTTACCCAAATTTAATTGCCTAAAAGTAGTATAAAAAACTTCGGCATCGCATACCCTTTGATAACCCAACCAAACAGTTTTCAATCCAGGCGGACCATCACTTTTTCTCCCTAAATGACCACCCAATCTGC
>CAIRTW010000084.1 GCA_903881585.1 uncultured Bacteroidota bacterium
AACCACCATCTGTCTATTTTTCAACATCATTGTGGATTGGCATGGCTATTTTAATGCGTTTGCCCTGACCCCTCCTCTTTTTTAACTTTTACCTTTTTTATTTTCAATATCTTTCCCGCCTTCGCCAAGGCTATGGCGGGCGAGGGATTTTTAACTTTTGCGTCTGTAATTTTCAATACCTTTGGAGGTCAGCAGAATTGCTGTATTTATAAATTATTGTAATGAAGCGTATAGCGATATTGGGGTCAACGGGATCTGTGGGTACACAGGCATTGGAGGTGATAGAGGCACACCCGGAACTGTTTGAGGTGGAGGTGCTGAGTGCGCATAGCAATGCGGCATTGCTGATAGAGCAGGCAAAGAAGTTTAAGCCGAATGCGGTAGTAATAACCAATGACAGCAAATATAAAGAGGTAAAGGACGCATTGATGATGCTGCCTATAAAGGTGTTTGCGGGGCAGAAGAGCCTGAAAGAGGTGGTGCAGTGGGACACGATAGATACGGTGCTAGGCGCCATAGTGGGGTTTGCGGGCCTGCACAGCATACTGGCGGCCATAGAGGGCGGCAAACGAATAGCCCTAGCCAATAAGGAAACACTGGTGGTGGCGGGCGAGCTGGTGATGCAGCGCGCTGCCGAAAAGAAGGTAGCCATAATACCTGTGGACAGTGAGCACAGCGCCATTTTTCAGTGCCTGGTGGGCGAGGATATGAGCAAGGTGGAGAAGATGATACTCACGGCAAGCGGCGGTCCCTTCCTGGGCAGGAAGCCTAACTACCTGGTGAATGTAAAGGCCAGCCATGCACTACAGCACCCCAACTGGAACATGGGGGCCAAGATAAGCATAGACAGCGCCAGCCTGATGAACAAGGGGCTGGAGATGATAGAGGCGAAGTGGCTCTTTGGGCTGGAGAATGAGCAGATAGAGGTGATCATACATTCGCAGAGCGTGGTACACAGCATGGTGCAGTTTGTAGATGGGAGCATAAAAGCCCAGATGGGCCTGCCGGATATGAAGCTGCCAATACAGTACGCACTGGCTTTTCCGCAGCGGATAGACAACAAGTACAAGCGGCTGGACTTTAAGGATTTCCCATCGCTCACATTTGAGCCGGCCGATTATAAAACTTTCCGTAATCTTGCCATCGCCAAGGAGGCGCTATACAAGGGTGGTAATGCGCCTTGTGTGCTGAATGCAGCAAACGAGGTGGTGGTACATGCGTTCCTTCAAAACAAGGTGGGCTTCCTGGAGATGAGCGAAATGATAGAGAAAACAATGGAGATGGTGCCGCTGATACCGCACCCCACCATAGAAGACTATGAGGAGAGCGACAAGGAGGCCAGGGAGTATGCTACTGAGTTTTTGAAGAAGAGCCAGCTGTCTATTTACTAGAGGGTTTGTTTGCCTGGAATTGGGGATTGGGAGTTAGTAATTTGGATTGAAGCGACCGAAATGAATACTGAAAAACAAAAAACGAATTTTATTACGCAACAGTCAAAATTCCCCATTACAAATTCCTAATTCCATAAGAAAAGTAGCAATCCAAATTCCTAATACCAAATTCCTAATACCAAATTACCAATTCCAATTAAAAGCCTAATTCCAATAAAGAAAAATGCATTCAATACTATTAATGTCTGGCACCGGGGCGAAGGTGCTGCAATTGTTCGCTTCACTATCATTACTGATCGCACTGCATGAGGGTGGCCACTTCTTCTTCGCGCGGCTGTTCAAGACCCGGGTGGAGAAGTTTTATCTGTTCTTCGACTTCCTGTTCCCGTTCTCGGGGGTGCTCAACTTTGCTTTGTTCAAGAAAAAGAAAGGCGATACCGAATATGGTATCGGCTGGTTTCCGCTGGGCGGCTATGTGAAGATAGCTGGCATGGTAGATGAGAGCATGGACAAGGAGCAGATGGCACTGCCGCCGCAGCCGTGGGAGTACCGCAGCAAGAAGCCCTGGCAGCGGTTGTTCATAATGCTTGGCGGTATAATAGTGAATGTGCTGGTGGCTATAATACTGTATATAGTGGTGTTTGGCGTGTATGGCGAAGAATACCTGCTTACCAAAAACGTAAAGTATGGCATAGCAGTGGACAGCCTGGGCCGCAGCATAGGGCTTCAGGATGGCGATATGATCAAATCGGTGGATGGCAAGGTGGTGGAACGTTTTGACCGCATACCTATGGCCATGATCTTCAGCAAAGACCAGACGGGCACCATAGAGCTCACCCGCGATGGTAAGGACATGACCGTAAACATACCCACTGGCACAGTAGGCAAGATGCTGAAAATGCAGAAGGTCGGGTTTATTACTTATGCCGTGCCTATGATGGTGGACTCTATATCGCCTAACTCTATTGCTGCCAAGCTGCATATGCAAGTGGGTGACAGTATAGTATCTATAAACGGCCAGCGGGCGGGCCTCCACAATGAATTCACCGAAATTAAGAATGCTACTTTCGGCACACCGATAACTATTTCATTCCTCCGGAACCATGTGCTCGATTCAGTGTCCACCACTATCCCCAAGGATTCCGCGTTTGGCATTACCCCAGATGTAAAAAAATACCTGAAGCCGGAGACGGTGAAGTATGGCCTGTTTGACGCCATAGGCAAGGGCTTCACGTTTACGTTCCAGCAGTTTGGCAACTACATTGCGCAGTTCAAGCTCATGTTCGGCTCTAAGGAAGTGAAGACGAGCGAGAGCGTGGGTGGTATCATCAGCTTCGGCAAGATATTTCCTTCGGAGTTTGATATGCGGCAGTTCCTGATGCTGACGGCATTTATATCCATCATACTGGCGTTTATGAACCTGCTGCCCATACCCGGCCTTGATGGCGGTTATGTGATCTTCCTGCTGTTTGAGATGATCACCGGCAAGGCAGTAAGCGAGAAGGTAATGGAGCGGGCTACTACAGTGGGCCTGGTGCTACTGCTTGCGCTGATGGTGTATGCGAATGGGCTGGATATTTTCAGATTGTTTAAACATTAGGTCTGAACCTTGATTAAAGGATGGAAAGATTTTCCTGATTGTGGTGGTGCTATGGCGTTGAAATAGGTAACAATCCAAATTCCAAAGACCCAATTCCAAATTCCAAGAAAAATGTACCCCCAGAATATTAAGCTTACGGTCGATGCGCTGGTGTTTAGCCAGAGTGGCGAACACTGGCAACTGCTGCTGATAGAACGGGGCAATGAGCCGTATAAGGGCATGTGGGCTTTTCCGGGTGGGTTTGTGGAAGATGATGAAGACCTGGAAGCGGCGGCGATAAGGGAGCTGCAGGAAGAGACCGAATTACTGCTGCCCGGCATGAAGCAGCTGCACACCTTCGGCACACCGGGCCGCGACCCAAGGGGCAGAACGGTATCTATCATTTACTATGCTGTTACAGATGCAAAAAGCCACGCAGTAAAGGGCGCAGATGATGCCGCACAGGCGCGATGGGTGAATGTAAAAGACATCGCTGCCATGGCATTTGACCATAAGGCTATCCTTGACTTTGCCTTGCAGCAGCTGGCGCAGGAGCTTGGATAAATCTTGTAGTTTTGTACTTCTAAATATACTTACCGTGAAAAAAGTATTCAATCCAGTATTCTTGTTTTTCATGCTATCTCTGAGCTTACATGCAGCAGCACAGGCTCCCATGAGTGTTACTACTGGCATCAATGGCCCCCAGCTTACATTTGTGAACAATGATATGTCGTATGATTTTGGCGGGATACCCAAGGGTGAATCAGTTCCCTATGTGTTTGAAATAAAAAATGCGGGTAATGTTCCGCTTATTATTTCGGGCATGAAGTGTGAGTCGGGTAATGTGCAGTGTAAATGGCCTGCAAAGCCATTGAAGCCCGGCAAGAAGGGCTATATCACGGTCACATATAATGCGCATGGGGATGAGGGATCATTCAAGACCCAAATATTCATATCATCTAATGCCACAGACAGCGCCTATGCATTCCTGCATATTACAGGAGCTATTATCCCGGCAAGTTCACCATACCAGCCAAGCAACTCGGGGAGCAAGTCGAAGGGCGGAGGAAGGCGGGGGCGGTAGGTGTTAGAAGACATAGCGACGTTATCCGGTGAGCGTAGAAAGTGTACTGGTTGCGCGAGTCAACCACCCCGACTGGATTCGGCATACGCCTCAGCCAGTCGCCCCTCCTAAAAACAGGAGGGGAGGTGTAACGCACACTTATTTTGCAAAATAAGAAATCACTTATCGGGCATTATTAGTATGATTTTAATGCTCAAAGAGTATTAGAAGAAAACAGACAATTTCAGCTTTGCGTAAAATGGTACGCCGGGTGTATAGCTCACCTGGTCCACGGGCTTGGTTTCGTTCTTCAGCTGTGATATGTATTCAAACTGCGACTCATCCCATTGCTGGTTAAAAAGATTTTCTATGGCAACCCCTACCTCGTACCTCTTACGGGTATAGTTTACTGCCAGGTCTGTGATGAAGTAGCCGCGGGCCGTTAAGCTGTAGTCGGTATTGGCAGCCCTGTTGTGCAGGTATCTGTAGCTGATACCGCCGTTGATGCCGTTCTTCAACCGGAAGTCGAGCGAGGCGGTGCTGGTAAGCGTAGGTGCAAGCTCCACATAGTTATGGCCTTTGGCGCTGTCTATGTACCGGGGCCTTGCGGGGTTTATATTCAGGTTGGCAAAGAGCCATTTGGTAAACTGGTAGCGTGCGGAAAAGTCTATGCCCATGCGCTCTGTTCTGCCTGTGGGGCCAACAGGGCCGCCGGGCTGGTCTATCAGATCTTGCCCAAAGGTGAACTCCTGCTGCAGGTACAGGTACCATATTGCGGTGTTGATAAACAGGTTAGGCAATGGCTTCCAGTTTGCGCCAAGGTCTGCGCCATAGGCGGCAGGCAATACTTCAAAGCCCTGGTTGGCTATGACCACCTGTGCTGCATTGGAGTGAAAGCCTTTGCCTGCCTTCAGGTAAAGCTGGAACTGTGAGTTGAACGTGTACTCTGCGCTCAGCTTAGGACACACAATTGCCTTTTGCTGATTGGGGGTGACATTGGTAAAAATATCCGTGGCATAGGTATCAGAAAGCGGCGCAAGGTTCTGGTAATTGAAATGGAGATAGTCCAGCCTAAGACCTGCATTAAAGAGCCACTTGCCGGTGCGTATGGTCTCATCAAAATAGCCATTGGCATTCAGCTCTTTTGCTTTGCCATATTGCAGGTAACCCAGGAACTGCCCGTTCTCTGTATGGTCCAGCTCGCTGGGGTATATGTTGTCATACCGCAGCCCTGCTCCGAAAATGGTGGTAAAGGCTGTATTATTTATGTAAGTGGTCTTTGATAATTTGCCGTTATAACCGCCAACATCACGTGTATCTTTCTGGCGGAACTCGTCGCCGGTGGTGGGGAAGTAATAGAAGTAGGTGAAGTTGCTGATGAGGTTGAAGTAATAGTGGGAATACCATAACTGGTTTTCCATTGTCCAGCCATTGCTGAGGGTGGTGAGCAGCTTCAGGCTTGCATTGGTGCGGGTGGTATAGCCGCCCTGTGCAGAATCGAGCACACCAAAGCGGTTTGCGATGTAGCCTTCCGAAACCGCCCTGTCCGGTATCTCGCCAGCCGATTTCCAGCCGGATGCAAGGGTGGATACTTCAGCGGTCAATTTATTATTGCTGTTGAGTTGTGCGTTAAACTTGCCAAACAGGTTGTAGCGTGTAAAATGCTCCGGCAATGCAAAAGGGCCACCATCGGAATACAACCGTTCACCGGCAATGTACGCGCTTATGCCCTTTTTCTTAGCTTTCTCGCCCAGCAGGTTTATCATAGCCAGCAAGCGGAAGGTATTGAACTGGCCGACTTCTACTTTCACCATATCGTGGTCGAGAACTGATTTGGTGTTGTAGGCCACATAGCCAGCGGTGGTAAAGTCTCCTTTATCAGTATAATACGGGCCCTTGCCAAAGTCATAGCTGGAAACTGTTTCGGGTATCAGGAAGTGGAGGTCGGCATACCCCTGGCCGTGTGCGTGAGTTACCATATTCACCGGCATGCCGTCAACAGATACATTTACATCTGTGCCATGATCTGCGTCAAAGCCACGGAGGAATATCTGCTCTGCCTTGCCGCCGCCCTGGTGCTGCGCAATGAAGAGGCCCGGCACGAGCCGCAGCAAGTCCTGTGCCGATTTTGCGGGCTGCATATTGAGGTCAAGCGCAGTGAGTACATTGCATGTTTTGAGATTGGCTCCGTTTGTGATCACCACATCTTTCAATGTGATTGCCCCTTTTTCCAGTTCGATATTCAATGATTTACCGGCCTCAACGGTTACCATTTGCTGCTTATACCCCAGTACCGAAATGACCAGCGAATCCCCTTTTGCACCGTTTAAGACAAAGCTCCCGTTCTTGTCCGACACCTCTATATCGCATGACCTTATGTTCCTTATGGTTGCGGCTTCTATTGGCTCGCGTGTTGCTTTATCCAGTATCCGGCCTTTTATTCTGCCATCTGCCAGCACCCTTGTACATGAGGTACAAAGCAACAGCATGAGTATTATTTTTGTTATAGTTGAGCACATAATACAAAAGGCAGCGTAATTAAAATCACTAAACGAAGAAAATGCGTTGAACGGTCCAGTAAGCGGCAACAATGGCAATAATGGTACTGACAGGTATCACAATGCGCTTGCGGTATGCAGGTATCTTAGAAAAGGGCAACGAAACCAGGAAGTACAATAACAGTATAATGCTTAACTGCCCTATCTCTACGCCTACGTTGAAGCTGATAAGCGCAGTTGCAAATGCATACTGCGGCATACCCAGCTGTGAGAGCGCACCGGCAAAGCCCATGCCATGCACCATGCCGAAGAGGAAGACCATTACGAGCCGCCATGGCCTTACTTTGTCTGATATTATATTCTCGATAGCGAGGAATACTATTGACAATGCGATCAGCGGCTCTATGATGTTTGCCGGTGGCTTTATGACGCCATACATTGCCAACCCTAGCGTGATGCTGTGCGCCACCGTGAACATAGATGCCTGTATGATCACCTTCTTCAGGCTGGGATTGAGAAAGAACACGCAGGTAATGAACAGTATGTGGTCGAAGCCTTCGGGTATGATATGCTGAATGCCGATAAGCGTGTACTTCCAGAACACCATGTTGCCGCTCATCCGGTCCAGTTCATATTGTATCACATGTGCAGACAGCGGGGAGGCCGCAAGGAATAACAGGATGAATATCAGCAAGTATTTTTTCATGGTCGGCATGGTCAAGTGCATTTTTTGAAATCCACGTTAGTCCATTTCGGCTAAAGCCGCTTGTATTGTTTCTTTCCGCCCCCGGCCTGAAGGCCAGGGCAATTGGAAGTATCAGAAAAGATAATTAGCGGATCACAGTTGCAAGTGTACGGTTCTCATTTCCTGCTGCCTGGTATGCGTTCGGGTTTATCGCCAGTGCATCGTGCATCAGCTGGCTGCCTTTAATGGCATCTCCTGCGGCAGAATAAACAAGGCCGGCTTTGTACAAGGTTGCTGCGCTTTGGGTTTTGGTTGCGAGCATTTTATCGGTGTGTATTTTTGCGTTTGCATAGTCATGCTTCATGTAGTATATCCATGCTATAAGCTCATTGGCGTCTATGTTGTCCGGGCGCATATTAAGGTCGGTGCGGGCATATTGCAGCGCTTTGTCGTTGTCGCCGGCGTTAAGGTATGCAGTGGCCATTTCGCGGCTCACATTGTGTTTTACGGCTGCTTCTTTAGGTTCGTCATCTTGTCCCTGCTGCAACAGGTCTATCACGTCTTTGCGTGTTTGCTTTGCCTTTTGCGCATCGCCTTTCAGCTCGTATATGTCTGCAAGCAGCGCTACAAAGCTTACCTCGCTGCGGGCCTGTATCGCCTTTCTTGCATAGCCGAGCGCAGCATCATAGTCTTTTTTTGCTTTTTCAACCCTTGCAAGGCCGATAAGTGCAAATGGATAGTCGGGGCGATAGACCAATGATGACCGGTATAAGATGGATGCGCTGTCTAAATTGCCGGTGTTGAGGTAGAGGTCACCAAGATTGGTCCTTGCCCACTCGGTGCTCTCCTGGCCGGGAAGGCCAGCTTCCACAGCCATGTGCATAGCTTCTTTGGCGCCGCTGTTCTGTCCGAAGATCTGCCTCAGGTAAGAAGCGCGCGAATAAGAACGGAGGTCTGGCCGTATGCTCATCATCCGGTCGCAATCTTTCACAGCTTCCTGATAGTTGCCCATTTCTACATTGGCATCAACAAGCGCCCCGAAGATACCGGCATTGGTGCTGTTTATTGCAGCTCCCTGCTGAGCTGTTGCCAGCGCATCGCTGAACTGGTGCATATTCAGCAGCACTGCCGATTTGAGGCTGAGCGCCTGGAATACCAGGTCCTTGTTGCCTGTGGTGGTGGCGCTTACTTTATCCAGCATTTGCACAGCAGCATTGCCGTAGTAAGTATTGTTGCCGGTGATACGGCCTTCTGAAATGAATACGGAAGCGAGGGTAATGTACTGCTTCAGGTCGTCCGGGTCTTTCTTCAGGGCTTCAACAGCTTTGTCGTAAGCTGTCTTTATGGTGGCTTTTTCATCATCCGGCCCCATGGATTTCTTACGTTCAAGCAAGGCGGGAACCAGCTCTTTTTTCTGCGAGCAGGAAGACAAGACAATGCTGCCGTAGCAGGCCAGCATCATTAAAAGTGTAATTGTAATTTTTTTCATGTTGGGGTGGTTTTGCAGTTATATACGAGGTATGTGGTGCAATTGTTTTCTGGGAATGCAAATAAATATCAGGAGCCGATTGCCAGTTCTAGACAAGCTGCCAAACGCGAATGAATTTTCTGCCGGGCGCGCTTCTTCCACCCCAGCTGAAAAGCATGCTTCGCTATGCTTTTCAGCGTCCCATCCTAAAAACAGCCCGCCCGGCTGAGCCGTTCGAACGGGGAGGGGAGGTGTAGCGCGCACTCATTTTGTTTTAAACCGCGAATTGCATTCTTATTATATACTGCGTTATAAAACTGTGCCAAACAAAAAAAGCGGTTGAGCATAAGCCCAACCGCCTCGAACCGAACCACCCATCTTAATTAGGGTCTGCTGATTAACTACAAAGTATAGTAAATACGGGAGAATTTCGGAAATTAGGGGTAACCAAATGCAAGGAAATATGGCAAAGGCCCTCAAAAACCGTGCATCCAAGCAGAAATATGTCAGTCCATCCCAAT
>CAIRTW010000085.1 GCA_903881585.1 uncultured Bacteroidota bacterium
ATTGGGATGGACTGACATATTTCTGCTTGGATGCACGGTTTTTGAGGGCCTTTGCCATATTTCCTTGCATTTGGTTACCCCTAATTTCCGAAATTCTCCCGTATTTACTATACTTTGTAGTTAATCAGCAGACCCTAAGTACTGCACGTTTCCACCGTATGTAAGAGTCAATTATCCAGCCTCACTTCAAACAGCTTAGGCCAGTTTTTTCCTGTAATGAAAATGCGGTTTGTTGCTGCATCGTAGGCGATGCCATTCAGTACATCAGGGCCGTTTTTCCTGCCGGAGGGTGGTGGAATACCGGCCCTCTGCCGGAGACTGCCAAGGTCGGCCCGGCCCACAACGCGTCCGGTAGTGGTATCTATTTTAAGTATGTAATCTGTCTGCCATTGGTTGGCATAAATAAACCCGCGTATCATTTCCGGTTCGTTGATTTCATTTACCGGCCCATGCTCATCGGTTACGGCCAGCTGCCTTACTTCCTTAAAAGTGTTGGGGTCTATATAGTGCAGCACATTTGTGCCATCATCGAATATCAGGCAGCGGCCATTGTTGGTCATACCCCATCCCTCAGATGTGGTGAAGGTAAATGTGCTAAGCAGTTTCAGTGTGGCCAGGTCATAAACAAAGCCTTTCCCCTCGCGATAGGTGAGCTGGTATATTTTACCGTTGAGGATAGTGAGCCCCTCACCAAAATATTGCGGCTCCATGTTTTTGGAAAACAACACTTTCCCGGTCTTAAGGTCCACCTTTCTGATATCTGAATATCCATACTGGCCGGTGCTTTCGTAAAGGATTCCGTCCTTGAACTCAAGCCCTTCCGTAAATGCCGCAGGATCGTGTGCGTACTCATTAACAATATCATACGAAATGACTGCAGGCATAATTACGGTATTGGCGGTTGCACCCGTATTTTCAGATGCGGCAGGTGCAGGTTTGTTATCATTGTTACAAGCTGCAATGAGCAGTGCGCTTAGCAACAGGCCACCCTTACTTAATTTCTTCCGTTGTCTCATGTAGTTTAAAGCCGATTGGGTTGCGTGAATGTGGTGCCGGCATTGGCTGGGCAGGGGCATTTTCATCCTGCTGCTGCGGTGGCTGCTCGCCCATGCCGGTGAAGCTGCTGAAAAATGCCATCTGTATGCCTTTTATGATAATGGCATCAGCTACCTCCATTGTCAGTTTACCTGGCTCGTCAATTACCGCGAGTGTAATATACTGGGGCGGTGTTTTGTTGAGTTCGCTCTTATGTGGTATCAGGAATGCAATGACCTGCCCGGTAATGGTGGGTGTAAGGGTAATATGAAATCCATCTTCTGTAAATTCTTTCTTTTCTCCCAGGGCATTTTTAAACGTGACCAGCATGGGCATTGGCCCGGTGCGCAGTGTTATGGATGGTAAACTGGCGCTGGTGCCGTTAATATTTTCATCAAAAGCATGAAGCGTATCAACAAAGAACCCCTGCTTGTATGCGGCATTGGTATTAAGGTATTCAGCTACCTCTTTCAGGTGGTCTTTCAGCTCCAGGTGTTTTTTTAGCCATTGTTCCCTCCTGTCCTGTACATGTTTTACGCCATCGGCATACAGGTTGGCCGCGCTCAGTATATCAACCAGCATAATATTATTTTTGTATCTTTAAATTAAATTTCACTTATGAAAATCCTTGCACTGCCAGTATTTATCGCCCTGCTTATCGCCGGAAATATTTCCTATGCGCAAAATAGCATATTCGCCGGAAAAATCGTGGATGAAAATAATAATCCTGTACCGAATGCAGTCATAAAGATAAGCAGCAAAGAACTATCGCCAGTGGAAGCTAAGTCGGATGCCGACGGTCTGTACTGCACAAAACCAATTGCAACGGGACACTACCATCTTGCCGTATTCCTGAATAGTGAGTGTCGCGGATTGAAGAAAGTAATACTGGATGAAGCATCTGGATCAAAGGAATTTTTTATGGTAAAAATGCTCGGTGGCAGCATTGAAGTGAGTGCTGTAGATAAAGATCCGGCAATGGCGGTGAAACTGGCAAAGATAAATGCTGCCCATGATGAGGATGGAGGAAATCGCCGCATGGGTAGGTATCCTTTAAAGGACGAGGATCGTATATTTTATACGCCTAAAAGAGATTCTTTAGAGCGAAAAACTAATCCTGCACAGGCGCCAGGTGAAAAAACGCCACAAATGAAATAGCTTTATCACGAATGAAGAAAACAATACCGTATTTTTTCCTGGCTGGCCCGCTTTTTTTTACGTATGTATCCCATGCACAAAACAGCATCTTTGCCGGGAAAATAGTGGACATAAATAATAAGCCGGTGCCCGGTGCGGTCATTAAAGTGAGCCGGCCCGGTATGCCGCCCATGGAAGCCGTGTCGGATAGCGATGGCCTGTATTGCACCCGGCAGATAGCAGATGGAAGCTACTACCTGGACGTATTCACAGATGGTAAGTACCGGGGAGAAAACGAATTGTCGATAGATACTTCAATAGGATCAAAAAAGTTCTTCCTTATTAAAGTGCACAGCAGGAAGTTTGCTGTGACTGCGGTTGATAGAGACACCGTTATGGAAACTAAATTAAGGACTGTAGAAAAAGAGCGTAGAAAGGGAGCAGCTATGCCAGAGATAACAGGCGGCACCTACATGTTTATGCTGAGAAAAGACACCACGACCATAAAAACGGACACAATAGCACGGCCTGCACCCGAAGTGAGAAAGCCAATAAAAACTCAAAAACGACGCCGATGAAGAAGGGCGCATTATATTTTCTGTTTATTATCTTATTTCTGCAAACACAGTCTGCATTTTGCCAGGCAGGTGTTGTGGCCGGAAAAGTAGTGGATGCAGGCAATAAGCCGCTATCGGGCGCCATTGTACAAATTCGTAATCAGGATAATTTACAGATGAGTGTGCGCTCAGACAATGATGGACTTTACAAAATTGAGATTCCCGAAGCAACCTCATGCTTTGTTGATGTTGTAATAGATGGTGGAATACTCAGGGCAGGGAAAATTTATTTTGATCCTTTGCCGGATATGAAGATCTACTATATCCTAAAGGTGGCTAACAACCGGGTAGAGATAATTAAAATGAACCAGCGGGCCTTCAGTGAAACGAACCTTCGGGAGCGGAGGGATATTGAACCGGAATAATTCAATTTCTTATGAAAAACAGCGCACATTATCTTTTGTCTATTGTATTGATGCTCGCGGGCCTGTCTGCTTTTGCACAGGCCGCTATACTTACCGGGAAGGTGGTGGATGCCGCCAATAAGCCGCTATGGGGCGCAGTAGTAAGAGTAAACAAAGATGGGCATATGCTCACCGAGGTTCGTGCAGCAGAAGATGGCATGTATGCCACTAAACCATTTGAGCGCGGCACCTATTATGTAGTTGTTCAAATAGATGGCAAAGAAATGGAAGCGAAAAAGATGTTCTTTGATGCCGCCGGTGTAAAAAAATACTACATACTGAAAGTGGTAAAAGATAACCTGCAAATAGACAGGATGGATGAAGACGCCTTTAATGAAATGAACCTGCGCGAAAGAAGGGATATACAAAAACGGCCAAAGCGATGAAAAATCAAAATGTAAGATATGGTCTTCGGATATTCCATAAATAATTAATAGTCAGCAAATTGTATTTTGTTTAACCATAGGTGGAAATTATATTTATAGCCTGAAATATAATTTTTATGAAAAAACTGGCCCTGTTTTTAAGTGTAGTACTATTTTTTGGCTCATGCAGCCGACTGATCGTTCCAATGGGCGCATTGCCTGATAAGAGGCCCGCGCCATACGTGAAGCTGAAAGCCGGAACAACAATAGAACCCAAAACTATGGCGGTAAAACACGGCAAGATCAAAGCCGATGGCAAAACCTATAAAACGAAAGATGTTGCTTTCTACTCGAACGGTGAGTTTACTTATGGAAACATCAAAAAACATTCATTTGCGAAACAGATATATGTGGGTGACATAAATGTTTACCAGACAATTTCTACCCATACAACAATGGATCCTCATACAGGTGTAATGCACACCAGTACGTCCGTAAAGAATTACATTCAGAAGGAAGGATCAGATAAATTATCCTATTTCAGGTACAAGTCAGTGGCAAAATTGATCCCTTCCACTGATCAGGGTTTCAAATATCTTCAGACGTATAAAACACACCGCATGATAGATGATATTGTTATGGCTGGCGGTTTTGGGATGTTTTGCGGCGGAGCTGTAGTAGCCGGAAATGGGATCATGTCTACATCAGGCAGAGGCACGGGTACCGGGGTTGGGATGATCTTTACGGGTATGGGGGTAATTCTCACCGGTGCTATAATGAACCAGTTCAATCATCTTAATCTTAAAAGATCTGTTGCTGCCCATAATGGCCTGATAGTAAAAGATTAAAGCCCTTTCTAATGGAGGAGTCAATAGAAGACCATCCAATGCTCACTTCATCACCCCGATATTATTCCGGAATATCTTCACAGCAATAGCCAGGAGTATAACCCCGAAAAACTCCTGACTTGTCCGGTCTTGAACTTAGGAAAAAAATAGGCTTTGATTTTCAGGGAGTTGCGGTAGAGAAATTGTAATTTGACCGCACTAACAGTGCAAAAATGCTACGCATTCGGGAAGTCAGAACCAAGGTGGGCAGTCGTTCTGTACAGGTTATTCGGTACTCCGATGGCAAACGTATCATTGTTAAACACGTAGGCACTGGTAA
>CAIRTW010000086.1 GCA_903881585.1 uncultured Bacteroidota bacterium
ATCTTAGGTTTGCGAAGGTCTAATTCCACCAGTACCACTCTTTTGCCAGACATGGCAAGGGTAACGGATAGGTTTACAGCAATGAACGATTTTCCCTCACCGCTCATGCTCGATGTGATCATGATGACCTTATCTTTCTTATCGGTAAGCAGGTATTGCAGATTGGTACGCAATGCGCGGAACTGCTCGGATATGATGGTACGGCTGTTTTTTGTAATTGATACCGTATCACCAGACTGGTTATTGCCGATCTCACCAATGATAGGAATGGTAGTTACCTTCATGATGTCGGTCTTGCTGATGATCTTAATGTTGAGCGCTCTGCGCAGCACAATGATGCCAAACGGTATGAGCGCGCCAAACAGGAATGACAACATCAGTATCCTGCCGCGGTTTGGCGTTACCTGGCCGCCGGGCAGGGCGGGATCTATAACGATAGCATCTGCTACTGTAGAAGACTTCTCGATATAAGTCTCTTCTCTCTTTTTCAGCAGGAACAGGTAAAGCTCCTGGAGGATAGCCTGCTTGCGTGAGTATTCAAGATACATGCGCTCCACCCTGGGTATATCCCTTGACCTGTCATGTAAGTCTCTCTTTTTTTCTTTGATCTTCTCTAACTTCAGCTCCAGTTCTTCTTTCGAAGACTTCAGTGCATTGGCAATTTCCTCCCGGGCATCTGATCTTTGTTTTATCAGGTTTTTAGTAGTGGGGTTACCTGGCTGGTTTGCGATCAGGCTGGTTTGTATGGCAATCGTGAGGTGATTATAGTTAGCCATTAATTCGGCAAGGCCGGCATTCATCAGGAGGGAAGCAGGAAGCGTCATGGCTTTTTCTTCTCCTGAATTTAAATAGTCGCTGATAGACCTGGTTACTTCCAGTTCCAGTTCTACGGACTGTGCTTTTTCTTCAAGCGCAGTTCCGGCAGTAACCATCTCCTGGGATTGTGTTTTCAGGTCGCTGACATTATTTTCCTCTTTGAATTCCTGTATGTTGGTTTCAACAAGGGTGAGGTCTGTTGTTAATTTTCCAAGCCTGGCTTCAATGAAATCGATTGTGTTATCGGCAATGCGGGTTCTGTCGGCTACATTTTTGGCTTTATACACCTCCATCATGGCATTGATCATATCCACCGCTCTTTCGGGCAGGTTATCTACACGCGATAAATAAAGGCAGCTGGCAGCCTTATTCGGGCTGGCAAAATCAATAGAGTAAAGATTGTTTATAGCAGCAGAAAGAAACGTTGTAATAAAGACGGTGAACTGTGCTTTGGTTGGGTCGAACTGGTCCGTCTTTTTAATAACAAATTTTCTGCCGCCGGAGGATGTAACGGTGTCATCGTACTTAGCAGTAATTATCCTTGCGCCCGGCTCCACAAACTGGTAAGTGGTATTGCCTGCAATGTTGATCTTGCAGCCAAAATCGTCATCTACACTGTCGGCAACCACCAATTCAAACGGCCTGTTTTTGTATATCTCGGTAGTTTTAAACCTGCCCTCTACCATGTAGTTGATATTGAGGTGCAGGCGTTTTGCTATCAACACCATTGTAGACCGGCTCTTCAGTATCTCGATCTCATTATCTACATTTATTTTGTTGGTATTGAGCTTCAGCGCTTCAAGCACCTCATCACCGGCTCCCCCGCCTCCTTTCTTGGAATCATTGATCAAAAATTCTCCTCTTGAGTTGTATTTTGGAACTGTATAGCGGAGGTATAAATTGCCAATGATAAGGGAAATGATAATACTACCCAGCAGCCAGGGCCATATAGCCAAAACCGTGGTAACCAGCCATTTGATATTGATATTACCACCGCCGCCGCCTTCCATTTTAGGCTTATTATCACTGGCAGCTATTGGTGGAGTATTATCTGTCATCCAGGGAAACTATTTTAATTCTTAATAATTCTAAACGCAAACATTAATGATACCACAGAGACAAGGGCCGTGAAATAGCCTAAATACCGTGAAAAAATACCATCGCCGCTGCTTTGCACTTTATCTTTCCGGGGCTCTATATAAATGATGTCGCGCTGCTTGAGATAAAAATAGGGGGATTGAAAAATTTTGGTGGACCTGATATCAAAGCGCACGAATTTTTTCTGGTCTCCCTCGGTTCTTATAAGCAATATGTTATCACGTTTTGCGGTAAGGTTAAGATCGCCTGATAGCGTTATCGCGTCTATAATACTTATTTTTTCGCTTGTTGATGTTATTGTTCCCACCCTTCCGATATCGCCGAGCAGGTAGATGTCAAAATTTGAGATCCTGACATTCACCACAGGTTCCTTCCAGAATTCCTTTGCTCTTTGTTTTATCAGTTCTCTTGCTTCGGTGGTGGTAAGCCCTTCTACTTTTATGAAACCAATCAGGGAGAGTTCAATATATCCTTTCTGATCTACCAGGAAACCGTTAAGCGGGCTAAAGCTACCGGCTGAGTTGGATGTGATAGGCGTATTTGTTTCGTTTTGCCCTATAGTCTGAATGGTAACTGCAAGTACGTCATTTTTCTGGATGGTAGGTTCGTAATATGGCGTTATTGAATCCATGACGATCGGGACTGGAGTATAAGTTAACGAGTCATCCTTCAGGTCATTGAAGTATATCGTTTTTTTAGTTGTAATACATGAAGTAGTGCATGTAATTGCAAAAAAAAGCGATAAGAGGACAAAGCTAAGACAGCCTTGCCTGTTCAATTTATGCATCTCAAGAAATTTCACCAAAAATAGTCTAAAATAAGGGAAAAATAAAAAATAAGAGATGGGCTTTAGTATTTAAATAACGTGTTTTAAGCACATTCGGCAACAGGTATTTTATAGCCGGGCGTCCACCATATTTTTCCCCAGGCAGCCTTTCACATCATATATTATTCCGCGTGACTTCACTTTTTCCCGCCAATTAACATCTAAGAAATCTTTATGCGCTACTGCCAGCACCAGGGAGTCGTACAGTTTTCCATCGGGAAGGGTGGATATTACTTCGATCCCGTACTCATGTGCGACATCTGCCGGGTTTGCCCAGGGGTCATATATGGTTAATTCAATTCCATATGAGGCCAGCTCCATGATAATATCCACTACCCGGGTGTTTCTTACATCGGGGCAATTTTCCTTAAAGGTAATACCCAGCAGCAGCACGTTTGCGCCCTTAACTACGATGTCATTTTTGATCATCAGCTTCACGATCTCCCCGGCTATGTATATGCCCATTCCATCATTTAGCCGCCTGCCGGCCAGTATGATCTCCGGGTGGTAGCCCGCCTGCTGTGCTTTTTGCGCCAGGTAGTAGGGGTCAACACCTATGCAGTGGCCACCCACAAGTCCGGGTTTGAAAGGCAGAAAGTTCCATTTTGTTG
>CAIRTW010000087.1 GCA_903881585.1 uncultured Bacteroidota bacterium
ACGATTATTACGACGAATATCACCTAAATCCAACCCTGGAAAATCCTTTACAGCTATCTGATGCATTTTTTTTACCCCAAATATCTTGATAATATCGCTACCAAAAATTTGGGTAAGGCATAGCTACCGGCAGGCAGGCTTTGCGGCCTTAAAACCAAAATGAGTTCAGCTGCGTCTTTGCGGCCTTGCGAGAGACCTTTTTTTCGGGAAACTTATCCGGCAGGATTTGTAGGTAAACAATTATTTCAGCACACTGCTTAGCACCTCATCCAGCTGCTTTTCGCGCAGGTTCTTGGCAATTATATTGCCCGCGGTGTCTATGAGGAAGTTAGACGGAATAGACTGTACGTTATACAACGCAGCGGCAGAGGAGCGCCACCCTTTCAGGTCGCTCACTTGCGTCCAGGTCAGGCCATCATCTTTTATGGCTCTTTCCCAGGCGTCCTTGCTGTTATCGAGCGATACACTCAAAATGGTGAAATTCTTGTTCTTAAATTTTGCATAGGCTGCTACTACATTAGGATTTTCAGCACGGCAAGGGCTGCACCACGAGGCCCAGAAATCAAGCAGCACATACTTACCTCTGAAAGACGACAGGGAAACCGTCTTTCCATTTACATCAGGCAGCACCAGATCGGGGGCAGCAGCCGGATTACCAGCAGCAGCGCCCGGTAGCGCTTTTCTTGCCGGGCCACCCTGCTTTGTTGTAGCCTTCAGATAATATTCGGTAAAGTCCCGCGACATCCTGGTACCCGGGAAACGGCGATTAAGGCCCTGCCCAAACGCATCAAGGTAGGTGCCCTCGGTTGAAGGATTAAGCATCCGCACTGCAAATATAGCGTTAGGCTCGTAGGACGTAGTATCGGCAAAATGCTCCACAAGTTGCGTAAAGTGAACCCCCATATCCTGAAAATCCTTTTTTGCTATAGCAAGCAGGCTGTCATGGCCTTTAGCTTTCAGGGTATCGAGAACTCCGCTCATTACGTTAAAATCGCTCAGGTGCGACCGTATGGCCGTAAGATAAGTTTGCAGCTGCGCAGATGCAGGAGAGCCTGCAACAACATATTTTTCAAGACTGTTCCAGTCACCGGTTATCTTCATATTGCCTTTGTCCACCGATAGCAATATGTACTTCTTTTGCTGAAAATGTATGCGGTACAAACCGGGCTCGGGCGCTATGCCCGATAATTCGAAATGGCCATCCGGTTTAGATTGAACAGAATCTATAATGGTAATAATATCATTGGCATTTAGCTGCTCCAGTACTACCGTTTGCTCAGGCAAGCCGCTGATATTAGCAATAATGGTAAATTTCCGGCTACCATTGCTGCAAGCAATTAACCCGGAAAACGCAATAAGAATGAAGAGTAGTTGTTTTGATCTCATTAAGGGGCATTTAACCTAAGCAACCCAAAATTAATAAGTCAAACGTCAAGAAATGCCTAAAATTTGCAGCATATAGGAAATTTCTGGCTCCCAAATTTCATCAAAAAATTATTTATTAATGACGCACCGTTCATTCTGCAGCAGCTTCATATAGTTTTCTACTGCCATTGGCGTTTTTAATTCGTCCAACCGCTTCCGCTGATCCTTTTTCAAGGTCTTCCTCATTATCGCATCAGCAAAGCGTCGTATCTCATCCTTCGTCTCCAGTATCAGCCCTGGCACCTGCACCGGGCGGTGATGCTCATCCATAGATACCATTGTAAAGTAACAGGTGTTGGTGTGCTTGGAGGTTTGTGTTTTCACATTTTCAGCCACCACGCGAATGCCTACCACCAGTGATGAATGCCCTGTATATACCACAGATGCTTTAAGCGATACCAGCTCTCCAACTTCTATAGGAGCGAGAAAATCAACACTATCTATCGATGCCGTTACACAATAATTGCCGGCATGTTTTGCGGCACATACGTAAGCCACCTTGTCCATCAGCGACAGCAATATGCCGCCATGCACCTTCCCGCCAAAATTGGCATAGGTAGGTATCATCAATTCAGTGAGCGTGGTCTTTGAATAGCCTACTGTTTTAAAATCTGAAGTGTCCATTGTTGTGGAATTAGGCCGTTCGACGTTGCTCACGGTGACAAAAATAGGAATTAGGATTGTAATGTAATACTTAATGAAATGAACCTGTAAATTAAAAAAGGAACTTGGATTGCCACAACACAATCCAAATTCCCAAACTCTAATTTTGTCATCCTGAGCTAAGCCGAAGGATCCAAATTACGCCACCGCAGCAGCAGTAATCGGCACCAGCAACGCCTCGCGTATGCGTCCTTCCATTTCGTCCATCATTTCGGGGTTATCAGCCAGGAACTGCTTTACAGCATCCCTGCCCTGCCCTACTTTGCTGTCGCCATAGCTGAACCATGAGCCGCTCTTCTGGAGTATGCCCAGCTCCACACCCATATCTATGATCTCGCCTACTTTGCTGATACCTTCACCAAAGATGATATCAAACTCTACCTGGCGGAAAGGTGGCGCTACCTTATTCTTCACCACTTTCACACGGGTGCGGTTACCGCTCGCCACATCGCCATCTTTGATCTGGCTGATGCGCCTGATGTCAAGACGAACGGATGCATAGAACTTCAGTGCATTACCACCTGTAGTTGTTTCCGGGTTGCCAAACATCACACCTATCTTCTCACGAAGCTGGTTGATGAATATGCAGCAGCAGCCTGTACGCGAAATAGTAGCCGTGAGCTTCCTCAGCGCCTGGCTCATCAGCCGTGCCTGCAGGCCCATCTTGCTTTCGCCCATTTCGCCGTCCAGTTCGCCCTTGGGCACCAGCGCAGCCACAGAGTCAATCACCACCACATCTACTGCGCCCGATGATATAAGCCGGTCTGCGATCTCCAGGCCCTGCTCACCATAGTCCGGCTGCGAGATAATGAGGTTGTCCACATCCACACCCAGTTTACGGGCATAGCTGGCATCAAAAGCATGCTCGGCATCTATAATTGCGCAGATGCCGCCCTTCTTTTGTGCCTGGGCTATAGTATGTATCGCTATTGTTGTTTTACCCGAAGATTCCGGGCCATATATCTCCACGATACGGCCACACGGCAGGCCACCCACACCCAGCGCCACATCCAGCCCTATAGAGCCGGTGCTGATCACATCCATCTTCTCTTTCTGCTTGTCGCCGAGCATCATTACAGAGCCCTTACCGTAGTCTTTCTCGATCTTGTCGAGTGCCAGTTTCAAAACTTTTAATTTTTCGTCTGCCATATTATTTACATTTTTAGCCATAAAACATTTTATCAAAATTACTTCAAATTGACACACCATATCCAATTTCCAAAAGAAGATATCCACAATTTTCAAAACGTCTAAATCCCATCCAGAAGCGGAATACAGCCGATTTTAAGGATAATTTTGTGGGTAAGTCCGGATTGCGGAATTGCGGGCAAGATGAGGGAATTGCCGAATTATTGTAAAAAAGGCTATCAGGATGCTAAGGGAGGTCCCTACTTATGCCGGCAGGGCGCAATACCGGATACCCCGAAATACGTTATAGTATATTGATGATTCGGTTTGATCACTTTCCCGCTAATGCATTGAGTATGGCATGTACTATAGCCCATAAGATCAGCCCACGTATTATTCTCAGCACCATACTCCGTAAATCCCTCGTTGTTTGCGTATGTTCCACCCGGGTATTTGTATCAGTACCAGTTACACCTTCGGCATAGGGTATATTATTATCGAACTCAAATGGCCTGGGTTGCCTGTGACGAGGAGCAGATAAAGATTCCTCCAGTGCAACGTCATAGCCCGCCCTGCTCTGCGGGTCGATCAACGTTTCATACGCCTCGTTTATCTCAATGAATTTTGCAGATGCATCTTTAGACTTATTAACATCAGGATGAAACATTAATGCGAGCCTTTTATAGGCTTTTTTAATGTCTGCATCTGTAGCCTTAGTATTAATGCCTAATGTCTTGTAATAGTTTTTCATAGAAATGCCTCGTTTGAAAATACACATTTTAGGCTACTTCGCATCTGATTGACGGATGCGAAATGGATTGAAACGGCCCATTACATGTGATTTGCCCGTAGTGCTATAAAAACAAAAAATATTTAGACCTATGAAAGAAAAAGTTTTGCTTTAAGCTAGAAACTGCTTATTTTTGCACTCCAAAATAACCAAACTCTTCCTTAGCTCAGTTGGTTAGAGCATCTGACTGTTAATCAGAGGGTCTCTGGTTCAAGTCCAGAAGGGAGAGCGGCGACAGATAAGGGTTTCAGAGGATTACACCTTTGGAACCCTTTGTCATTTGCACCATTTTTTGCACCATAGCCATAGTATACATACGCCAACAATTACCAGCATAGACTAAGTGAAAAAATAATTTCTAGTCGGTCGGTCGAAATATATAGGGTATGGAGCGACCGACCAAATTACTTTAACTGCTTATCTGCTTTAGGTGAGTGGTTTTTTAGGGGTTATTATGTCGTTGAGCGGCACTGGAGTTGTTACCATTGCTTGCTGAATCATCCGATAGAATAGTTTGCCTCGGTAGGTTGACATCTTTCTATTAAACC
>CAIRTW010000088.1 GCA_903881585.1 uncultured Bacteroidota bacterium
AAGGCCAGGAAATCCGCCTCGTCCATTGGTTGGGGCAAAGTGCCAGCCATGCCCGCGCCAATTTGCTGGTTGGCATTACTAAGTGGTATCAGCTCATACGCCACCTCCTCGTATATATGGCTGGCAAACAGGGCACGTAGCACCCGGCCCTCATTATGCTTTTCTACCAGCACCTCTATTTTCACTTCTGTCACCTGTTCCCGTTCGCCGCCGGCCTTGCCTATAGCAGGGTTGGTATTTTCTGCTGGTTTGAACGTGCCGGTGCCCCGTGTGTTAAAGCTACTTTCGGAATAGTTGCCTACCTGCCCGGCACCGGCTGCAAACATGGCATCACGTACTTTATCGGCAATGTCAAGGGGTGCATAAGTGTAGAGCTTACTGAGGGTATTGGCCTTAGTTTCCAGGATGGCGGTATTGATCAACCCCAGCTTTTCGGCGAATTTAGCGTTGACACCTGTCCGCATATTGTCGAGGTTGGTATGGGCTGCGTAGATGGAGATGTCGTTCTTTATGGCCTTTTGTATAATGCGCTCCACATAAGTGCGGCCTGCCAGCCGTTTCAGTCCCGAAAAAATAACCGGGTGGTGACATACCAGCATATTGCAGCCGCGCTCCAGAGCTTCTTCCAGCACGGCCTCGGTCACATCCAGTGAGATAAGCACGCCGGTTACCTCAGCATCCGGGTTGCCCACCTGCAGGCCGGTGTTGTCGTAGCTTTCCTGGTATAGTATTGGTGCGGCAGCTTCTATAGCAGCCATGATGTCTTTTACGAGCATATTTATGATGTTAACAAGGGCTAATTTACCCTTCTTTAACCGTAATTAACCTTTAAAATTTCTCATGGCAGCGTTTTTATGGCAATTTTGTCATGTGGTAACATAAAGATTTCCGCAAGAAGGCCAAGGATTAACAGAATTTTATTTTTTCTATCACTAATATTGCAGCCTGTTTAGGAAATGCTGAAGACACATATATATATAGCGCAGATCGTGGGTATCATAGTGATACTTTGCGGCTACTTTCTGAGCGACCAGCCAGATAGTTTGTCGCAAATGCACTTTAATGCCGATTCTTCATGCTCCATGGCGTTTTCTAAAGCAACAAAAACCCTCAACAATTCAGCCTCTGACCAGGTATTTTCTTCGTCGCAAAATAACCCGACCCGCAAATCGAATGTACCTAAGTTCATTTCTTATGAAGTGATCCTGACATGCAAGGAAGTTTGCCGGTTTCATCCGCTTACCAATATTGTTTATGACTTCCCATTAGCAGAGGATTATACCTACCTGTTTTATGAGGAGATAAATCCACCTCCTCCCAAGGCGTGTTAATACGCCGTCAGGTTTTTACCAAAACAATCATCTAATTTCCTAAAATAATTTGCATGCTTAACTATAAGCTTGCGAAAAATATATGCGCTTTATGCTGCATCTGTTTTTTGCAAACAAACGTAACATTGGCCCAGAACCATACACCGCTTCCCTCGCCCGACACACTTCGTGTGGATCTGAGGCAGGCTGAAAAGATGTTTTTGGACAATAACCTGCAACTACTGGCGCAAAAGTACAGCATAGACAGTGCAAGGGCCAGTATAATAACTGCAAGACTGTTTGATAATCCGCAGTTTAGTGTAAGCAGCGGCTTTTACAACCCTACTGCCAGCAGGTTCTTCGATTATAGCAATGGGAATGGAGAAGTGGCGATGCAGTTAAGCCAGCTAATAAAAACAGCAGGTAAGCGCAACAAAAATATTCAGCTGGCCAAGACAGGAGTTGCCCTGACCGAGTACCAGTTTTCCGATCTGTTACGCACCCTTGAATATACGTTGCGCAATGACTTCTTCAATATCTATTATCTGCGGGAGACGCAAAGAATATATGATATAGAGATCAGCTCTCTGCAAAAGACAAATGACGCATATGCGGAGCAACTGAAGAAAGGAAACGTTTCCGAGATGGACCTGGTGCGCATACAGTCACAACAATATACACTACAGGCAGAACTGGCTACACTACAGAACAATATAGACGATGTGGAAAGCGAGCTGAAACTGATACTGCGTGCGAAAGCAACCATCTACATAGTGCCGGAATATGCGGGGGCTGAGGATAAGCAACAGGCGGTTACAGATGTACCATTGCAGTCTTTGGTGGACAGCGCTTATCAAAACAGGGCTGACCTGAAAATAGCCAGGACCTCTGTCACCTTCAACCAGCAAAACCTTGCTTTGCAGAAAGCGCTGGCGGTGCCGGATATAAATATAGATCTCGGTTATGACCGGCTGGGCAGCTATGTGAATAACTATAACAGCATCGGCATTGATTTTCCGTTGCCTTTCTTTAGCCGTAACCAGGGTAATATAAAGCAGGCTAAACTCGGTATCCAGTCGAGCCAGGTGCAGCTGGAAAGTGTGCAGGACGCACTGGAGAGCCAGATCACCAACTCCTATACAGGAGCCGTGCGTGCCGAGAAGTTGCTGAATTCATTTGACCCGAAATTTGCAGGGAACATCAACTACCTGATAGGAGAAGTGACCAAGAATTTTCAGTCGCACAATATCAGCCTTTTGGAGTTTACCGACTTCTACGATTCATACAAGCAAAATGTTGTGCAGCTCAATAATCTCCGTTTTAACCGGGTAAGCCAGCTGGAGCAACTCAATTTCACTACCGGAACAAGAATATTCAACAAATAAATCATTAAACATGTTTTCTCGTTTTATTAAGTTAAGCGCTTACGGCATATTGGTAGCAGTGGCCACTGTTTACTTACCGTCATGCAAATCGAAAGAAGCCGGAGGGGAAGAAGCCCGCACGGCTTATACCATACCCGATTCTTTGCTAAGGACGCTGGTAATAGACACCGTGAAAGAATCCAAGATCACCAACTCCATTAAGTTTAACGGGGTTGTGGATTTCAATCCGGACAAGGTGGCGAACATATTCCCGTTGATCAGCGGAAATGTGCAGGGCGTGAAGGCGCAACTGGGCGATTATGTAACAGCTGGAGAAGTACTGGGCACCATCAAGAGCTCAGAAATAGCCAACTATAACGCCGCACTGACGAATGCTGAAAGCAATGTAAAACTGACAGCGGCACTACTTGCAAAGAGCGAAGAGATGGCCAAGAGCGGCCTGGCCTCGCAGGTGGATGTAACAACTGCAAAAGTGAATTACGACCAGGCCGTAGCAGCGAAGGGGGCAGCCGAAAAAATCCTCAGCATCAATGGCAACAACGCGCATGGCGAGTACCTGATAAAGTCTCCGATCAATGGTTTTATAGTGCAGAAGAATGTGACCAATGGCATGGCTATCCGTGCTGACAATGGCGGCAGCCTGTTTACGGTATCAGACCTTAAAGAAGTATGGGTGCAGGCAAATGTCTATGAGGCCAGCATTAATTTTGTACATGAAGGAGATGAGGTAGAAGTTGCTACAATTACTTACCCGGACAAAGTGTTCAAAGGCAAAATAGATAAGCTGATGAACGTGCTGGACCCTACGAACAAAGTAATGAAAATGCGGGTGGAACTGCCCAATCCCGGTTACCTGCTGAAACCGCAGATGTTTGCCACGGTTACGGTAAATAACGACCTGCCTGAAGAGGCAATAGCTGTTCCGAGTAAGGCACTGATCTTTGACCACAGCCAATATTATGTGGTTGTCTATAAAGGGAAAAACAATGCAGAGATACGCTCTGTAGATATTATCAGCGCTAACAGCACAACAACATACATTAAAAGCGGTATCAAGCCCGGCGAAATGGTGATCGGCTCCCAGGCCATACTTATTTACGGCGCACTTAACAGTTAGTCAATTAGCTTGCTAAAGAATTTATAATGAATAAGATCCTTAAAGGAATTATTGGGTTTTCGCTTAAAAACAGGTATTTCATTTTATTCTGTGCCGTGATACTGGTAGTGGCTGGTATCATCACATATAAAAGCATGCCGATCGAAGCTTTCCCTGATGTAACAAATACGGAGATCAGCATCATCACACAGTGGCCAGGCCGCAGCGCGGAGGAAGTGGAAAAATTTATCACTATACCGGTGGAAATAGCCATGAACCCCGTGCAACGGAAGGTGAGCCTGCGCAGCACGAGCATCTTCGGGCTGTCTTACGTGAAGCTGATATTTGATGATGATGTAAAAGACCCCGAAGCCCGCCAACAGGTAATGAACCTGCTGCAGAATGCTACACTTCCGCCAAACGTTCAGCCTTCGGTGCAACCGCCTACAGGCCCTACCGGCGAGATATTCAGATATACCCTGGAGAGCGATGTGCGTGATGTGCGTGAACTGAAAACAATACAGGACTGGGTTGTGGACAGGCAGCTGCGCTCCGTGCCTGGGGTAGGTGATGTTACGGCATTCGGTGGTAAAACAAAAACCTACGAGATACAAGTGGATCCCGGAAAGCTGACATCACTGAATATTACGCCCCTCGACGTATTCACCGCTGTTCAGAAAACGAACATTAATATTGGCGGTGACATCATTGTACAGAACAACCAGGCGTTCGTGGTGCGTGGTATCGGGTTGCTGAATGACATTAACGAAATAGGGAACATTGTTATCAATAACACCAACGGTGTGCCCGTGCTGGTAAAGGATGTGGCACAAGTGAAGATATCTAATGTGCCGAGGCTGGGATGGGTGGCCCGGTCGAATGACCTGCCCGATTCTACAGGCAAGCGCACCATTACCGATGTTAAGGATGTGGTTGAGGCCATTGTGGTAATGCGTAAAGGAGGTAACCCAACCGAAGTAGTAGATGCAGTAAAGGCAAAAGTAGATAAGCTGAACAATGGCATATTACCCCGGGATGTGCGGATAGTACCTTATTATGACCGCTCAGACCTTACCGAATATGCGACACATACGGTTACACACAACCTTGCAGAAGGCATCATACTTATCACATTGCTGGTATCCCTGTTCATGTTCAACTGGCGGACTACGCTTATCGTGTCGCTTATTATCCCGATGTCGTTACTGTTTGCTTTCATCTGTCTTCATTTAATGGGGATGTCGGCCAACCTGCTGTCGCTGGGCGCGGTGGACTTTGGCATCATTATAGACGGCGCCGTGGTGATGGTGGAGGGCTTGTTTGTGATACTCGATCACCGGGGGCATGAGCTGGGTATGGAGCGATTTAATAAAATGGCAAAGTATGGCCTGATAAAAACAAATGGCGTTCAGCTCGGCAAGGCTATTTTCTTTGCAAAGCTTATCATCATTACCGGCCTGCTGCCCATTTTTGCGTTTCAGAAGGTGGAAGGTAAAATGTTCTCGCCACTTGCCTTTACACTGGGTTTTGCGTTATTGGGAGCGCTTATTACTACCCTTACCTTAGTTCCGGTACTTATCAGTATCCTGCTCAAAAAAGATGTTCGCGAGCGTGAGAATCCTGTTGTGCATTATCTGACCGCCTTTATGCTGGGTGGTTTCAAAAAGGCTTACAGGCATAAGAAGATCGTGATACCGCTGTCTATACTTATTATGGCGATCGGTTTGTTCTCGTTTAAATTTTTAGGTTCTGAGTTTTTGCCCGAACTGAATGAAGGCTCCATATGGCTAAGGGTACAGATGCCCTACAGTATCTCGCTGGAAAAATCGGTTGAGGTATCGACCACCGTGCGGAAAAAACTGATGACGTTCCCGCAGGTAAAATATGCTGTATCGCAAACCGGGCGGCCTGATGACGGAACGGACGTTGCGGGATTTTATAACAATGAATTCTCGGTAATGCTTTATCCCGAAGAGGATTGGAACCCAAAAATGAGTAAGGATGAGCTTATTGCGCAGATGAATGAAAAACTGTCGGTAATACCGGGTGCTGAACTTAACTTCTCACAACCGATCATGGATAATGTGGAGGAAGCAGTATCAGGAGTGAAAGGGTCTATCTGTGTGAAAGTGTATGGGGATTCGCTGGGATATATGGAAGATAAGGTGACTGAAGTGAGTGAAATACTAAGGGGTGTCAAGGGCATCACAGACCTTGGTGTGATTCACAATATAGGGCAGCCGGAACTGGATGTGAACCTGGACCAGCAAAAAATGGCGCTTTATGGCGTGGCTACCGCCGATGCCGGTGCTGTAGTGGCCATGGCGATTGGTGGCTTGGCGGCTTCTACACTTTATGAGGGTGCGCGGACATTTGATATACGCATACGCCTGCCGGAAGATTTCAGAAAGACACCGGAGGATATAGGCAACCTGCTTGTACCCACACAGAGCGGATCGAAGGTGCCGATAAAAGAACTGGCTTCTATTTCGCAGAAGACTGGCCCATGCTTAATTTTCAGGGATGACAATGAACGTTACTCTGCTCTTAAATTCTCTGTGCGCGACCGGGACATGGGCAGCGCTATAGCAGAAGCGCAGGCGAAAGTAAAAAACAAAGTGCAGCTGAAACGCGGCTACAGGATGGCATGGCAGGGTGACTTTGAAAACCAGCAGCGTGCCACCAAGCGGCTGGCTCAGGTGGTACCTATCAGTCTGCTGCTGATACTGCTGCTATTGGTAACAATGTTTGGCAACTTTAAAGATGCCTTGCTGGTCTTCCTGAATGTGCCTTTTGCAATAGTGGGCGGTATAGCCACGCTGCTTATGACCGGTACTAACTTCAATATCTCTGCAGGTATTGGCTTTATTGCACTGTTTGGTATCTGTATCCAGAACGGGGTCTTGCTCATCATTGTATTCAAGCAGAACCTGGAAAAGATAAAGGGTGGACAGGGATCATTGTATTCTTCCATAAAATCGGGGGTTAAAGCAAAGATCAGGCCGGTAGTTATGACGGCCATGATGGCGGCAATAGGTCTTTTGCCTGCAGCCATATCCCATGGTATCGGCTCAGAGAGCAGCAGGCCGCTGGCGCGTGTCGTTATCGGGGGTATCATTTGCGCTATGATCTTTAGCCTTTGGGTTTTCCCGCTGATTTATGCATGGGCATACCGGAAAATAGAGTTGAAGCACGAGGACCAGATACCGAGCCAGGATATGGCGCAGGATGCGTAGTGTGTTTTTTGGAATTCAGTCAGCCACGTTATCATGCAATTACTCCTGATAGAAGATGAGCCGAAAATAGCCGCATTTATTCAAAAAGGATTAAATGAGAACGGCTATGAACTTACTGTGGCATATGACGGCAAACTAGGCCTGAACATAGCCCTGCATGGGGAGTATGACCTGATCATCCTTGATATTATGCTGCCGGCGCTGAACGGGCTGGAGATCTGCAAAAAAATACGCGAAGAGGGTATTGACAGACCTATACTGATGCTGACAGCACTGGGGACACTTGACGACAAAGTAGATGGCTTGCGGCAGGGAGCTGACGATTACCTGGTAAAGCCATTTCACTTCAAAGAGCTCATAGCCCGCATAGAAGCGCTTACGCGCCGCAGACATCCGCAGTTTGCAGGAAACAATACGTTGCAGGTAGCTGACCTGATACTGGACCGCAACAAAAAATTTGCAAAGCGCGATAATAAAGAGATCGTGCTCACGGCCAGGGAGTATGCGCTGCTGGAACTGTTCATGAAGAACAAGAACCCTTTGCTTTCGCGCAGTGATATTGCCGAGCAGGTATGGGGGTATGAGTTTGACGCCGGCAGCAATGTGATCGATGTGTATATTAACTATCTGCGGAATAAAATAGAGAAGGGATTTTCAACGAAACTGATACATACCATGGTGGGTATGGGCTACATTATGAAGGAGGCATAGGTTATGCAGATAAGAAATAAGCTATCGCTGTACTTCACCTTCACCAGCTCACTACTCATGCTGGTGATCATGGTGTTCATATACCTCCTCTTTTCCAATCTCACAAAGAATAATTTTTACAGGGCGCTGCATGAGCGGACAATAGTTGCGGCACAGTTATACCTGGAAGCAGATGAAATATCGCCATCGTCCCTGCAAAAGATCAAAGAAAGATTTGTTATCAGCCTGCCCCATGAGATAATAAGGGTCTATGACAGTACGGACCAGCAATCTTTTGCAAAAGATACCGACCTGAACTGGAGCAGAAATATCATTGACGAAGTACGGCAGAAAAAATACCTGTCTTATAAAGAATACGACCAGCAAATTGTGGGTATCTACTACGAAGACAACCAGGGGAACTTTGTGATACTGGCATCTGCAACAGATGTGGAGGGACAGGACCAACGGAAAAACCTGCTGGAAATAATGGCTGCGCTATTTGCGGTCCAGATATTAGTACAATTCGCTGCAGGCAGGTGGTTTGCTCAGCGGGCATTGCTCCCGGTGCAATTAGTGAACGCGCAGGTCCAGAAGATATCAGCCACTGACCTTCATTTGCGGGTTGACACCAACAATGAGAAGGACGAGCTGGGCCAGCTGGCAGCCAACTTTAACAGCCTGCTGGAGCGGCTGGAGAAATCTTTTGACCTGCAGAAAATGTTTGTTGCAAATGCTTCGCATGAGCTTAAGACACCAGTAACGAACATGATGGGTGAAATAGAGGTGGCCATTGGCATGGATCGAACAGAAACAGAATACAAGCAAACCCTGCAATCTGTGTTAACCGAAGCCGAGCGGCTGCACAACATTGTCAGGAATTTCCTGATGCTCACCACTGCGGAGAACAACATAGCGATGCAGACCATGGAGCTGGTGCGGTTTGACGAGCTGCTATGGGAAGTAAGAGATACCTTCCGAAGGCAGCCCAGAGCTGTTGTGGAAATACAGTTGGATGAATTGCCGGAGGATGAGGCCCACCTTTGCTTTAGAACCAATAAGACGCTGCTCATACATGTTGTGAGCAATATTATCCAGAACGCTATAAAATTCTCCGCAGGCCAGCCTGTTGTGTGCAGCCTTCACCTCACAAACGACTCGATCGCTATCCGCATTACAGACAAAGGCGTGGGCATAGATGCCGGCAGTCTGCAAAATATATTCGAGCCCTTTTTTCGCACCGCTGGTGCAGATGATCACGAAGGGCATGGCATAGGGCTTTACATTGCCAAAGAAATTATAGGGCTTTTGGGCGGTACTATAACTGTGCAGTCCACTCCCGGCGCCGGCAGCATATTTAACATAGTTTTTCAACGAACTGCTGCATTTTAATCTCATTCTAATCCTGTTCTAATCCCGTTCCAATACGGTGGCTGTTCCTTTGCCTGCTCCGCTGATAACGGCGCGCTAATAATAAACCGCTATCAATAATGATAAAATAATAATTTACTATCTTTGGAGTTCAAATTGCTTTTTATGCGAACCTTAGAGTTAGTAAATCATCTTACAGACGCGCAATTAAAA
>CAIRTW010000089.1 GCA_903881585.1 uncultured Bacteroidota bacterium
TCCGCCTGGATTGAAAACTGTTTGGTTGGGTTATCAAAGGGTATGCGATGCCGAAGTTTTTTATACTACTTTTAGGCAATTAAATTTGGGTAAGGCATAGCTAAAAACAGGAGGGGAGGTGTTACGCAGCACTCATGCTTCTTATTAAAACAGGAAGGGAGGTGTTGCGCACCACTCATGGTTTCTGATCCATTTTACCTTTTAATGTAACGATAGCATTGATGATAAATACGGGGGTGAAGAAGATAAATCTGTTTGTGTTGTTGGCATGTATGGTGCTGACAGTGGCGTTGCGCCCCAAAAAGCAGTTGTATTTTGATGAGCCATTTCAGATCATGTGCAGCAAGGGTATTTCGCTGTGGAATGTGCAGCAGTTTACGGACAAGGGCACGTTTACCTCTGCTGACCTTAATAAAGAGAATACGTTTCATAATGTTTTTTTCATAGGAGCAGACAGTATACACTATGTGATGCTGCACTACCTCACGGCTCTGTTTGGCAATGGCCTTGGTGTGTATGTGTATTTCTCGCTGCTGTGGGGGCTGCTTAGTTTGGTGGCATTCTATGTGCTGTGCCGAAAGGTGATCGGCGACAATATTTATACGTCGGTAGCGCTTGTCTTGTTCTTTACAGATATTATGTTCCTCAACCAAACCTACTCCATCAGGCATTATATCATGGGGCTGTTTGTGACCATCATGTCGGGCATATACTTCTTCAAATACCTGTTTGAAGAAAAGAGCTTTAAAAACCTGCTGTGGCTGGGCATATGGTGTGCGGTGGGCATTATAACGCACTACTTCACCATTTACATTATTGCGATCTACCCGGTGGCCATACTGATAGAGGAAAAGATGAAATTCTTTACCTGGAAAAAGATAGTGGCACTGGCTATTCCGGTGCTGGCCCTGGTGATCTATTTCCAGTTTCACTGGAATCCGCTGCAGTCGAGCGACTACTACCAGCACTACGTCAAAAGCCAGCACATAAAGATCAATAACGACATAGGGCTACGGCCAGCCGTATCGCAGTTTTTACGGAGCATTGCAGTGAATTTCCAGGTGTATTATCCGCTGTTCAGGGGTAAGTCTGCGCCTGTGCTTGTAGGCTCAGTACTGATGGTCCTCGCAGTGTATATAGTGGGATTGTGGAAGTTGCTGCCAGGCACTGAAGACAAGAAGAAATTCAATCTGCTACTTGTGATGGGCATTTTTAGCTGCTTTTTCATTACCCTGATGGCAGTAAAGACCAAGAATAATATGCTGTTCAGCTTCCGGTACTTTTTGTTCAGCATGCCCTTTTGTGTGTTGTTCATTTCGCTATTCATACGGCAGCTGTGTGCGCAAGGGAAGATGAACCTGGTGTTGAAGATAGCGGTGGTTGCCCTATTGGTGGCCCCCGGATTTTTTAAATTCATTGCCGCACACAGAAGGTATGTGGACAATGGGCTGGAGTGCAACCAACTGGTGGTGGTGCAGGAGATCAAAGACAAGGGCATTCACAAAATGGAGGTGCCACGAACTGTAGATGCTGTGTTTATTAATTCGCTGCTGCCGGCAAACTACGACATGACCTACAAGTTGAATACTGCGACGGACAGCGCTACGCTGTTTACCGGCAACACAACAGAAAAATACCGGTTCCTTGACAATGGGCTGGTGGTAATGTTTTAAATTCGCCGCGCATGATCAGTCCCGGCTTAGCCAAAAAAATAAATATACTTTGCCTGCTGGCGGCAATCGCGGCTGTACTTATATTGCCTTTGCGGAAAGAGATATGGTATGACGAAACTGTATCCATGCTGTGCAGCAAGGGCATCAGCCACGACTCACCTGCCCTGATGGGTAATGCAACAACAGTAAACTCGGCCACGCTGGAGCAAATGAACACGTTGGGCAATGTGTATAAGGCAACGGTGCTGGACAACGGCAATAGCTTTGTGTATAATGTGAAGCTGCACTATTTCACATTGCTATTTGGCAATAGTATTGGCGTATATATGCTATTCTCCAAGCTATGCGCTATCGTTACCCTGCTGGCCTTTTTCGCATTGTGCAGGCTGGTTTTTAAGGACAGCATTTTTACGGCGCTGGCTATATTGCTGCTGGCGACAGATCTCAATTTTATAGGCATGAGTCATGAGATACGGGCCTATGAGCTGGGCATGTGCTTTTGCACGCTTGCCGGGGTATTTTTTTATAAATTCATGTACGAGGAAGAGCGGCCTTTCTATCTGTTCCTGGTGGGGTTGTTTTCGGTGGGGGCAGTGTTGTCGCACTACCTGAGCTTGTATGTGATCCTGGTATTCATGGGGTACCTGGTGGTAGGCAAGAAAATGAAACTGCTGAAGGGTAAGAACATTGTGGCGATGCTGGTGCCGGTGGCGCTTGTTGCTGTATACCTGGGTTGTGCGTTTGTGGGGCTGCGGTATATGAGCCACCAAAACGAGCGGTTCCAGGAACGGGCTGCCAGTCTGCCATTCAGTGCTATGCATGTAGTATATCGCAGCATAGCTATGGGCGTAGTGGACCTTAAAGCGGTGCTCCCCGCTTTCGGAGAAAAAAAAGTGGCGGTGATATTTTCCTTTCTGCTGCTGGCGGGGTTGTATGTCGGGGCGATACGGTCGGCAGAAAATAAAGAAGAGAAACGGAATCTCAATCTCTTCCTGCTTCTGGGGGTGAGCGGCACTTTGTTTCTGGCGCTGTTGTGCTTTAAGTCGGGCCACTATACTGCATTGTATAACCGTTATCATTCGTTCTGTATCCCGTTTGCCAGTTTGTTTACTGCCTATGCGTTGTACCTGATGTGTAAGTCAACTAAGGTACATGCGCTTCTGAAGAGGGCGGCTATGGCAGTGATCGTTTTGCCGGCTTGCGGGCTGTTTTTTCTGTCTGCCAGAAAAGTGAACACGAATGTTGAGTACAACCATATAGCCGTGGCCAAAGAAATAGTACAAGACAATGTGGCAAAAGTCGAATTGCCTACATGGGCTGACGCATTCCTCCTGCAGTCGGTGCTACCGCGGGGATATAAAATAGATTATGTACTTAGCCCTGCATCCCTTTATTTTACACTGTATAAAGCGGGGGGTACGGAGCAGGTGCCGCTGATAAGAAAAGACTAGGGCTCGCGCGAGGGGTTGTTTCTCGGAAAAAAGATGTCTCTCGCAAAGACGCAAAGGCGCGGTTCACTTATATTGTTTTTAAGGGCGCTAAGGGCGAGTGAATATTTTTGCAAGTGTAGGCAAGTAAGGAGTATTTATTTAAGAGAAGTAAGATGAAAAAAGTAATGATTTTTATGGGCACGCGCCCGGAAGCTATAAAACTGGCGCCTGTAGTTGAGGCGCTGAGGAAAAGTGGGCATTTCGATGTTGTGGTATGCTCTACAGGGCAGCACAAGGAAATGCTGCAGCAGGTGGTGGATTTTTTTAAGATACCCGTTCACTTCACGCTGGATGTGATGGAGCCTAACCAGCAGCTTGCTGGCCTTACTGCGAAACTGCTGACTAGGATAAACGAATTGCTGATAGCGGAGCAGCCTGACTTCATTATGGTGCAGGGCGATACCACTACTACTTTCGCCGCATCACTGGCGGCGTTTTACAACAAGATAAAGGTACTGCATATAGAAGCAGGGTTGAGGACATTCAATAAATTTTCGCCCTTCCCGGAAGAAATAAACCGGGTGATGACCACGCGGTTGGCAGACTTTCATTATCCACCTACGGAGCAATCGCGCCGGAACCTGCTGGCCGATGGAATACCTGATGACAAAATATTGGTGACCGGAAATACAGTGATAGATGCGCTATTCCTGGGGTTAAAGAAGATAGAGAACACCATACCTGCCGGTATTACTGCGCTGGGATTGGATAGGGTGAAAGACTTCATTCTTGTAACCATGCACCGAAGGGAAAACCATGGAGCCGGTATAAGAAACATTTGCAACGCGCTAAAACGGGTGGCTGAAGATTCAAACACACCCGTGGTACTGCCGGTGCATCTAAACCCGAACGTAAAGGACCATGTACACGAAATACTAGGCGGGCATCCGCGAGTGCATCTTACCCCACCATTTGCTTATCCTGAGTTTTTGTGGCTGCTGCACAACTCCCGGCTCATCATGACCGATAGCGGCGGTGTGCAAGAAGAAGCGCCATCGCTGGGCAAGCCAGTGCTGCTGCTTCGCGACACCACCGAGCGCCCGGAAGCTATGGAAGCCGGCACGGTGATAAAAGTGGCCAGTGATCCGGAGCTGATATATAAAGAGGCAATGAACCTGCTCACCAACGCGGAAGCCTATGATGCCATGGCAATGAAGCTAAACCCATATGGGGATGGGCAGGCGGCGGAAAGGATCGTGGAGTCGATGATGGGGATGTAAGAATGTGAGTTTATCAATAATAATCTGGATCGTCGGGGTTACGGCAACTTTCCAATTGCGTTTAAGCAATTATGAGGTTAGCTTATCGAAAATTCAAAAAAACCTAAGCATGCTTTTCTTTTTTTTCCTTTTGTTCAATTCTAAAAAAAGTTTCTAAAAACTTGGCAAACAGATCGTGATCTGCTTTTGAATTGATCTTTTCATTTTCAATTTCAGCTGTTGTTTCACCCTTTTTTAAAGTAAAGTTGCGCTCGGTCTTACTCAATTCAATTAATACATTGTTAAGTGTTTCATCATCTTTTTTCATAAACAATGAGTATAGTTCACCCGCCATTTCAACATCATCTCGCTCGAACTTCTTTGCCTGATATTCTTTCCGATCCGTTTCATTCAACACCTTGCCAAGAATGCGATCTCGTTCGCGGAAGTTGTCTGCTCGAATAGTTTCAGAATTAAATATGGCCGTCTCCAAAGCGATTAATTTTAGCTCAACATTAGTTCTTTCGTTACTAATAAACTTGATGTCGTCAAGCGTTTTTCTGTACAGTCTTAAAAAGAAAAAAGAAAATATTTCGATAAAAAGCGCTAGAAAAAATCTGGGTAAATATGAAATTAATTTATCGCTGGCGGAAACATTAGGTATTGGTGGGGGGTTAAAAAGAGTAATAAATAAAATTGTGACAGAAAATATCGTTGTTAATATTCCTATAAATAGGTTCAAATTACCTATTTGATTTTGCCTTTTTGTTTCAGCTTTAAATTTATTTTTTATTACACACAACTCGTTGTATATAAATCTCAATTTAAGGGAAACAATAGTATTTCCAGTAGATTTTTCAAGTGCTTCATAAAGTTCATAAGGTTCTTTTATTCCTTTGCCTTCATCGATATCTTTAATGATCCTCCCATAAATCAGAAGCCAAAAAGAAATCGCAGTTAATAAAACCAACAAAATGCCAAAGTAAGAATTGTAACTTAACCATTTAGCATCTATTATTAAACCTATTAATGCTATTAAAATGACTAGCACGAGAAGAAAATCATTCTTTTGATTTGGTTGCATAACCGATTTTTTTATCAAAAATAAAAATATAATTTTGTTTTTAAAATACTTTAGCGACCTCCTAAAAATAAACAACAATATTTTAAGAAAACTAAGGCAAGTCAACGTGGCGATATATTATCCTCATATGCAACTATATATAATCAAGTTTCTTTAAAAAGATTACTCCAATCTCAATTCCAGCAACGCCACATTCTCTATATGATGCGTGTGCGGAAACATATCCACGGGTTGTAGTCTTGTGATCACGTAGGCTTCATCAAGCAGTTGCAGGTCGCGGGCCTGAGTGGCGGGGTTGCAGCTTACATAGACCACTTTGGGTGCACGCATTTTTAGCAGTTGGGCTATTAGTTTGGGCGTCATGCCTGCGCGTGGCGGATCTGTGATGATCACATCGGGGCGGCCATGCTCTTCGAAGAAGGCATCAGTGCATATCTTCTCTACATCGCCCGCAAAGAATTTGCAATGATCGAGGCCGTTTAGTGCTGCATTTTCGTAAGCGTCTTTTATCGCCTCTTCCACTACTTCTATACCAATCACTTTTTTTGCGCCTGCAGAGCAGAAGATACCTATGCTGCCTGTGCCGCAATAGAGGTCGTAAAGCGTCTCTTCACCGGTAAGTCCTGCGAATTCACGCGTAACACGGTACAGCGCTTCGGCCTGGTAGGTATTGGTCTGAAAGAATGATTTGGGGGATATTTTGAAACGGAAGTTTTCGAGTTTCTCTTCTATCCAGGGTTTACCATCATAGCAGATCACATCCTGGTCGTAGATGGTGTCGTTCATCTTGCCATTCAGCGTATAGTTGAGCGATGTAATGCCGGGGATATTGGTTTTAATATGTTCCAGCAGACCTATCCTGTTTGGTTCATCTTCGTGGTGCATTATAAGGTTTATCAACACCTCGCCGGTTGTGGCTACACGAATGATGACATTGCGTAGCCAGCCATACTGGGCTTTGAAATCGTAATAAGGCAGGTTGTGAGCCTGGGTGTATTCGCGAACTACTGTCAGCAATTTGTTTGTCGGTTCGTGCTGCAGGTAGCAGGTGTGTATCTCTACTACTTTGTCAAACAGGCCAGGGGCGTGAAAGCCGAGGGCTGGCTGCTGGGTTATCTTTTCTTCGCGCTGCTCTATCTCTTCAAATGTGAGGTAGCGGCTTGTAGAAAAAGTGAATTCCAGTTTGTTGCGGTAGTAGCGTTCGTGCGGGCTGCCTATTATCGTTTGCAATTCCGGTAATGCTACGTGGCCTATGCGCTGCAATTGGTCGGCTACTTGCTGTTGTTTATAAATGAGTTGCTGTGCATAGGGAAGCATCTGCCATTTGCATCCACCGCATACCCCGAAGTGCTGGCAGAAAGGCTCTATTCTCTGTGGCGATGGCTGCACTACGCGCAGCACCCTGCCTTGCATCCAGCTGGTTTTGTCTTTGGTGATGCCCACGTCCACTATATCTCCAGGTATGGCATTGTCCACAAACAGCACTTTGCCACCTTCCAGGCGGGCTATGCTCTTGCCTTCTGCTGCGTAAGACTCAATCAGTATGTTAGTTAGCGGTCCTTGTTTCTTCTTTTTCCGTGCCAAATTATTATGGAGATTATTACCAAAGATAGCACTTCCCAATTTCTACCCTATCCGGAAACATGCCGATATTTTTTTGGTTTGCGCAACCATTTGATTCAAGCCTGCATTTTAAGATATGAAGGTTTAACAATTTCAACAGTGACTAATCGAAATAAAAGGAGTTATTTTATATACAAGAACAACCAGACTTTTTGACGATAGGTATAAGCAATATGGATGAGGCCACGCTGGTGAAGTGTTGTAAAGACAATAACCCTGCTGCGCAAAAAGCGCTCTACGATAAATACGTGGAGCCGATGATGATCTCTTGTCTGCGGTATGTAGTGAATCATGAGGATGCGAAAGAAGTGCTGATGGACGCTTTTCTGAATTTTTTCAAGCACATCGGTGGGTTTACCTACCTGGGCGAAGGAAGCGTGAGGGCCTGGCTGAAAAAAATAGTGGTGAACCAATGCCTCATGCACCTGCGAAAGCGAAAGATGTTTTATGCAACCAACAAGGAAGTAGAGCAGTATGAAAATGCCGATGGCGCTGAAAATGCGCTGGATTACCTCAACGCAAAAGACATAATGAAGTTGGTCCACACCCTACCCGATGGTTACCGGACCATATTTAACCTCTACTTTTTTGAAGGTATGAACCATAAGGAGATCAGTGAGCTGCTGGGCATATCGGAGGGAACATCAAAGTCGCAGTTGCACAGGGGAAGAGCATTATTAAAGGAAAAAATTCTGCAAACACACTAATATTTATGACACCCGATTTTGAAAACATAAACGAACGAATGGAGCGGGCATCGCTTAAAGAGCTGATGCCGGGCTTCGACAAGGAGGCGGAATGGCTGCAACTTTCGGCGAAGTTGCACCCTGCAAGAAAGCGGATACATTTACCCATGTGGTCTTATGCAGCAGCTATACTGCTGTTGCTGAGCGCAGGCATATGGTTTATGTTGCCGCCGACTGCGAAAAACCACCCAACCATAGTGCAGCAATCTTCCTCCTTGCCTATTGTTGTGCCAACAGATACTGCTACCAAGGCTACGCCAGCAATCGCGCAGACTGACACACAAATGAAAGAAGATAAGTTCCCCCGGAATAAAGACCTGGTTGTAGTAAAAAAACGCACACACAGTCATAAAGCCCATGACCTGGTTACCAAGTACACCGCTAAGGATTTTATTTGCAATGGCACACCCTGCCCTATCCAGATATGCATTAACCAAACCGTTACTTGCCCGCATACACAGCCATCAACTATTTCCTCCAGCAGTACACTAGAGCCCGATCAATCGGGACAGCTGCGGTATAAGGCGCATGATAAAATTGCGAAGAACTGTTCGCTGACTGTGAACGAAATAGAAATAACCAGCATCGCAACTGGCGAGACCATATTGCTGAATACCAATTCTAGCCCATCTACGGCACAGGAAGTATTCAACTATATTACAGGCAAAAAGAAAGGTGATGTGCTGGCAGGAATGTTTAGCTCGGATTGCGATCACCAGGAAATAAAACACGGGGTGCGGCTTAATAACCGGCATGGGGATCTGATCATAGAGTAATGAAAAGGGTTTCTAGCAAACCCCTGTCGGCAGACAGGGGCGCCAAGCTCGCAATTCCCTCAGTTCGTTTTTAAGACCGCCAAAAGAAAAAAATTAATAAGAAAAGGTACAAAAATGAAAAAAACAATTATCACACTTCTTTGCCTTACCGTATGTGGAGTCGCCGCACATGCCCAGGTAAGTAATTCGTCTGGCAGTGCAACGATTGCCCCTGTAACGGACCCTGATGCAGGAAGGTTTGAGTTCAAGGAAGATAGCCATAATTTTGGCGAGGTACCGGAAGGGCCACTTGCGGAATGTGACTTCGTTTTTAAGAACGTTGGTAAAAAACCTATTGTAATAACCGAGGCACATGGAACATGTGGGTGCACCTCACCAGCGTGGCCTCACCAACCGATAAAGCCGGGCGACGAAGGCCTGATACATGTGAAATATACCACTAAGGGCAGAAAGGGCGAGATCACGAAAGAGATTATCATTACCTCTAATGCGCAACAATCGCCAATGGTGCTGCACATAAGGGGATGGGTAAAACCGAAACTGAAGGAAATCTAAAAAACAGAAGGAGCCGGAATAAATAAAACAATATATAAGAGTTGGGAAAGTCTGGATTTATGCCTATTATGCAGCATATTAGCCGCCTTGAAAAAAATCTAAAAAAATGTGAATTTTGATTTTATAACGCAGGAATTTAAAGGCAAAAATGAATTTATAGTTTATTTTTGAGCCCCTTAACCAACTGATATTTTTATAACCCCGTCTTATAGCGGGAATGAACTAAAAACTAATTACTTAAGTATGAAGCATCTGAAATTAATTGCATTATTACTGCTTATGATCATGGGCCATCAGTCCTTTGGCAAAGACGGGTATCATATCCATTTAAAAATGCCCGGTGTAAAAGATTCATTGGTGTTCCTGGCCCACTATTATGGGGTAAACAGGCCTAAAATATTCAAGACCGACTCAGCACATTTCAAGAATGGCGAGGCCGACCTGAAAAGCAGCGATCCTGATTTTGTAGGGGGTATATACATTCTGTTCTTATCCGACTACAAGACAAACTTCGAGGTACTGATGAACAAAGGTGATGATATGACCATCACTGCCCCGATCGACAATCTTCCTGACGGGCTGAAATTCACTAACTCTCCTGAGAATACCCGTTTTGAGGATTATGTAAAGTACCTCAAGACCTACGGTGCGCAGGAAGAAAAATACAAGAAAGAACTGGCTGACGCTAAAAGCAAGGACGATACTGCGGCGATACGCAAGCGGGCAGTAGCATCTTCAAAAGAGCTGAATAAATTCAGGACTGATTACCAGGCGAAATATCCCGGCACTTTACTTTCCAAGATATTCAAGGCTATCGAGACCCCTGAAATACCTGAAGGCTACCACTTCCTGGAGGATGGAAAGACAAAGGACTCGACCTTTGCATACAAATACTATAAGAAACATTTCTGGGATGGTTTTGACTTCCAGGACGACCGCCTTATATATACACCGCTGTATGACGCCAAACTTGAAGAATATTTCAGCAAACTGGTACTTCCCTGGACGGACAGCCTGGAGAAAGAAGCTGATGTGCTGCTGAAAAA
>CAIRTW010000090.1 GCA_903881585.1 uncultured Bacteroidota bacterium
AATATAACGGAAGAAATGGTTCAGCAATATTTGGAGCATCATAGAGATGAAGGCAATCCGAATGCTGAAAATTTGATCATGGAGTAGGAATTTATTCCGGCACAAATGAACCTATGCACTTCCAGTGCATAGTAATTTAGTAATAAGTAAGCCCTCCACCCCCTAAAACCCCTTTAGGGGTCAGGGGGCCCAATGCATGACTCCCCTTTAGGGGGCGGTGGTGTCAGGGGTATAACACACTTGCGCAAACTTTACCTCGCCCGGCATCGGCGGATTTAATTTCCGTACACAGACTTTTATCTTCTCTGCAACAGGGAAAGTTTCTTTTAAGGCAGTGTGGATGTTGTATGTAAATGTCTCCAGCAATTGCCCCGGCTGATTGAAAATATCTGCTACTACTTTTTGAATGAGCACATAGTCGGCAAAGGGCCATGGCTGGGCATCAGGCAGCCAAAGGTCCACATCTATTTCAAAGGCATTGCCGAGGATGTGCTCTTCGGGGTAAAGGCCGTGAGGTGCATGTATCTTAATTCCGTGGAGGGAGACTGTGAGCATGATTCAAACCTGCCTGCCGGCAGAGGTTCAAAGGTAAAAATTCAAAAGTAAAAAATGCGGGGTTATTTAAACCTTGTGGCTATAGAATATGGATCAACGGGCAAATAGTAGCGTTTTGAATCGACAGGCAAAAGTGTATTGAGATCATAAACAGAATACCATCCCGGCCGCTTGCCGCCTATGGTGTGATGAGGAGCGGGTCCATTTGGATTCGCATTTCTGCTGGGTATGAATAGCAAGCCATCCTGTTCATCTACCGCCATATCATGCGGCTGATAGAAATCTCCGTAAATAATTTTGACTGTATCCAGTGTATTATAATCGATCACATAAACGGAACCATGTGCGCCGGGCAGCGGGTTATTCGCATCTTCCATGCAGGCTACGAAAATGTAACCTTTTGATGGCGATATGGCTATTTCCTGTGGCGTAAAACCTACGGTTATGGTTTTTATCAGCGCATCATGATTACGGGCATCATAGACCATTACTGAATTTGTAGTTGGTGAGTTCACGTCAGGGCACGTGACAAAATACCTGGAATGGTCAGGTGTCATTTGTATCTGGTGCGGCTGCCCGCTGGCGGCGATAATTTTCTGATAAAGCATGTGATTCGCAAATGAATACTTGGCTATGTTAGTTCCAAGCGTAGCATAAAAGGTATCAAATGTGATATTGCTTTCAATGCCATGTGGTGAAGGAAATAGTGATGTACCGCCGGAGGGCGCATCTATCGATAGGCGAGGGATTATTTGCATAGTTGCTGTATTGACGCCTATCAGACAATTACTTAAATAGCCGCTTACGATAAATGCGGTGTCAAGTGGAGATAGTTTTACGATGCTCCACTCTCCGCCATCGTTTCCTGCCCCACTTGCAGTTTGGAGATTCAGACTATAAACAACGGTATCGGAAAGCAGGTCTATTTTCTGTACATAATTACCAGTGTAAAATGGTACATAAGCATACCGGCCATCGCTTGATACTGCCACTCCGTGGGGGGCCAGGTCATTGGCATCGCCTATCGGTATATACCGCATTACCAGTTTGCTTTTTGCGTCTATTACTGCAAGCAGGTCGCTTCCCTGAACTGTTACGCCTACTTCCTGCCGTGTAGTGGGGTTAGCAGCAAAAGGTATATTCCCGTCCTTATCCGGTGCACCCGCAGCTATCCAGTTCTTAATTGTTGTGTATTCGGCTAAAGTAACTGGTGTACTCAAGTGGCCGGGGTCGCTTACCCAGATATCATTGACGGTATCAAAAGCGTTAATGTAGTAGAGCAGCGTGCTGTATTTGGGGCTATAGGCCACTACTACAGCTCCATATATACCTCCATTAAACAAATGCTCCCATGTATCCAGTTCCAGGTCTGCGGCATTTTGGTAGCTTGCTGCGTTGTGGCAGCCTGCATTGGTGCATTTGGCAGTAAATATCTTGCCCACCGAATCAGGGAAATTACCATAGGTGGGCACTACCTGCACCTGCGGCCTGTGTGTACATGCTGTAATACATATTGCGGCTACAGATAGAGACAGAAACAGAACTATAATTACCCGGCGCATTTTTCGTATGATAATGAAGACTAAAGTTAGGTTTTTTTGACGAAACACTCCTATAGCCCTTCCTGGAAACTATATTATCTTGCAGTGACTTTCGCATGAGATATTCCACAGCGGTCTTTTTATTACTCACCCTTTTTTGTTCCAGCATGTTTGGACAGGAAAAGAGTATGGGGAGGCAGCAGTTGGTCATCGGTAAAATAATAATTGATGGCAATAATGTTACACGACGGTCGGTGATACTCAGAGAAATAGATATTCGCGAGGGCGCATCCATATCACAGGACTCAGTTTCCTATCTGACAGAGCAGAACAAACTAAGACTGTTCAATATGCAGTTGTTCAACGAAGTCGATCAGCACATAGATCAAAGTGGTAATGAAGTGACTTGGTATATACACGTAAAGGAGCGGTGGTACTTTGTTCCCTCAGCTACACTTCAGTTTGCCGACCACAATTTTAATACCTGGTGGGTAGCGCAGGATCACGATCTGCGGCGCATTTCAGTGGGAGTTACCCTTACTGATAAAAATTTCAGGGGCAACCTCGAAACCTTCGCCGTAACGGCACAAGACGGCTATACACAAAAGCTGGGCATTGCCTATACGAGGCCATATGTGAACAATGGCCAAACCCGGGGACTTGGCTTTTCATTGAATTATGCCCAGAGCAGAAAGGCGAATTATACAAACAGCGCAGATAAACTGGTATATACCGGCATCTATGGCGGGCCGGTAATGTTGCGGCAGCTAAAGGGTGGCATCAGCTACATCTATCGCCCTGCTTATGCGTCTAAGCATACCTTCCAGCTCAATTATAAAGACTACGGTGTCGCTGATACGGTAGTAAAACTTAACCCCGGTTACTTTGCCAACAACAGCACGCGGGCCAGGTTCTTTGAGTTCTACTACCGCTTTGAATACAATGGTGTTGACAATTGGAATTACTCCCTGAAGGGATTTAAATTAGTGACCCAGGCAGTGGTGCGGGAAGGCGTACAGGGGCTAAACTTTCAAAGCTATGCCAATGTTGAGGCGGGCATATTCAACAATATATTTCCTAAGTGGTACACCTCAGTTATTTTCAGAGGCAGGCTTATGTACCCAATGGACCAGCCATATTATTTCAGGGGCGGGCTAGGCTCGCAGACCGACTATGTGCGCGGCTACGAATACTACGTCATAGATGGCTACAACTATGGGGTGCTGCGCCTGGACCTGAAGCGGGAGATATTCAATAACACGTATTCCATCCCGGTAAAATATTTTACGGCTATTCCTATACGTATCTATCCCAAAGTTTTTGCAGATGCAGGCTATATAAGGAACCCGCAGCCTGGCAACAGCACACTGGCTAATGGCCTGCAATGCAGTGTGGGCGTGGGCGTAGATATTGTGACCCTTTATGATATAAAATTCCGCATAGAATTTGCCTACAACCATTTGGGGCAAAATGGGTTATATTTACATTTCAATAGTGAATAGTTTTTTATGGAATTAGGAATTGGTCATTTGGAATTTGGATTGGGGTGTTTTTATATGCCAACTCGCAGACTCACGACTTACGACTTACGACTCCCATATGTTAGTAGCCTTATATAACCGAATTTTTGCAGAGCAGGATGTACCGTTGCTGCTGCGTATTTTGAAGATGCTGGAGAACCATAAACTGCAGATGGTCTTCTATAAGGAATTTTATGAGCGGCTGGAACCACACGTTACCTTTAAGAACACCCCCCGTTTCTTCACCGGGAAGCGGGACCTCCCTGCGCATACGGATATGCTGTTTAGCCTGGGTGGCGATGGCACTATGCTGGATGCGGTTTGTTTTGTTGGGAATTCCAACATTCCGCTTATAGGTGTGAACCTGGGCAGGCTGGGGTTCCTGGCGGCAATACCTGAAGAGGAAGTAGAGGCGGCTATTGTGTCGCTGGTGCGTGGTTCCTATACATTAGAGAAGCGTACACTGCTGCATCTCGATTCAAGTGTCCCGCTGTTTAACGGTTCACCGTTTGCGCTCAATGAGTTTACCATACACCGGCAAGACAGCTCGTCGATGATAAAAATACACACCTATCTGAACGGTGAGTTTTTGAATACTTACTGGGCCGATGGGCTTATTGTGGCTACCCCTACCGGTTCCACGGGGTACTCCTTAAGCTGTGGCGGGCCGGTAGTTTTTCCGCAGACCTCCAGTTTTGTGATAACACCTGTAGCCCCGCACAATCTGAATACAAGGCCCATTGTAGTGCCCGATGATAATGTGATCTCATTTGAGATAGAAGGCCGCACAGACCAGTTTTTGTGCACGCTGGATGCGCGTACCGAGACAATAAAAAGCAATGTGCAGCTGGCAGTAAAGAGGGAGAGTTTTTCAGTGTCGCTGGTAAGGCCGGACGAGCACAACTTTTTGAATACCCTCCGACAGAAATTGTATTGGGGAATAGATAAGAGGAATTAAGTACCAAAAAACACAAAACCCAAAGATCAAATTCCAAAGACGATTCCGAGGGCTATCGGAGGACCGAAGATGTTATAAAACCTTATTGATGAAGAAGATACTGGCAGCAATGCTGCTCCTTTTTTTGGTGGTTAACGGCTTTGCCCAAAAACAGGCGGCGGAAAAAATTGCATGGAAAACATATACTGACGCTAAGGAAAAAGTGTCTGTTAAATATCCGGCTACATGGGAGCAGAAACAGGTGGAGAATACAATGTTTTTTTTCATGGCCCCATACACTCATGACGGGCAAAAATTTCGCGAAAACATAAATATGGTAAGCGGGCCGGCAGAAGATCTTTACCTGGTAGAATACCTGGTAGACGCCCGGACGAAACTGGGTCAAAGCGTGGAAGGGTTTAAGGAACTAAAAAGCCAGTACATTAAAATAGGCGGGCGTGACTTTGCAAGAATGATATACACTTTCAAATTCAAAGACAAGGTTTTTAAAGATGCCTACTACCTGACACTGAATAAAGGAAAAGCATACAGCCTTGTCTGCTCTGCGCTTGAGGGCTCATTTGATGAATATTACCCGGTCTTTGAAAAAATAGCGCGGAGCATAAAAATTAAGTGACCTTATTTTGTTTATTCGGCAAAGAATTCTTATTTTTCGGATGTTTAAATAGTGTCGTTTTCACTAATAGGGGTATTATGCGGTTTTCCGTGCATAGATCCGATCAGTGCGCGATTTTAAACAAGGTTTTATTATTCACTTTTTCAGAAGATGAACATGAAAAAAATTTACTTGTTATCCCTACTGTGCAGCCTGGCGTTTGCATCCTTTGCGCAAACTACTGTAACACTCTTTTCCACTGGCGCTGCGGGTTCTTTTACTACAGGCAGTGCAACTTCTACCGGAACCCGCAATGACGGTACCATTGTGACTACTGCCGGTATGTTTCTTACCGCCAGGGGATATGCTGTATTTGACCTTAGCTCACTTCCTTCCACGGGTATTACCATAACCAGCTGTGTGATCGGCTTTAATGATTCTGCCTATAACGGCATGCTGGGGGCGCCTTCGGGCTGGGCCACATATGGCTATGCCGGCGATCTCTCCACGGTTACAACCGCCGCAACACTTTATGCGGATATGGTGGCAGGCTCGTTGCTCACCAGTGCAACTTATGGTACTGCTTCGATCGACGAAACGTTGCCTTCTGTGCTGCCTACCACCAATTTTATCCAGGCCCACACCGGCTCTAAAGTCTCTATTTGCTTTACCGGTGGCGGAAATGGTATTTATGCGATAAAAGGCGAAACAGGTGACCTTGATTTAGTGAGCGCGCCTAATCATGCGCCTTATCTCCAGATAAGCTATAACTGCACGGGTGTTAGCGGCGTGACCGCATTAGTTTCGGCATCCCCGGTATGTGCAGGCTCTTCAGTAACACTTTTCGGGAATGGCACTGGGACTACCTCTTACTCCTGGGCAGGCCCTGGCGGCTACACTTCGGCCTCGCAAAACCCCACATTTACCACAACCGGCGCATCAGCAGGGGTTTATACACTTACTGCCTATAATTCTTCGGGTTGCGGTACTACCGCTACCACTACGGTTTCTGTAAGCCCCTCGCCGGCAGGCACGGTTACCGCCAGCGGGCCAACTGTATTATGCAGCGCCGGCACAGTAACGCTAACCGCTACAGACGCCGGTGACACCTACCAGTGGTACGAGTCGGGTACGGCAATAAGCGGAGAAACCAACCAAACATATGCAGCAACAACTGCAGGCAGCTATACTACTAAGGTTACGGCCCCAAGCGGATGTTCAACTACTTCGGCAGCAACAGTGATAGATGTACTGACGCCAAACCCGCCACTTTCGCCCGCAGGATCAGCTGCTCTTTGTATAGGCGCCGGCGGCCTTACTTTAAGCTTAGATGCTGTTGGCCTTCCCGGTGTTACCTACCAGTGGCAGGCGGGAGGCGTGAATATACCCGGCGCTACCGCCACTACTTACACTACCAGCACCAGCGGCATATACACCGCCATAATTATGGCGCCCGGTTGCAATGACACTTCGCTGGCAACTACACTGAACATTTACGCGCTGCCAAACCCGCTAATTACTTATGATGAAAGTACGGGGATATTGTCCACCAGCAGCGCTTATGGCAGCTATCAATGGTTTTTGAATTCGGTGGCTATAGCCGGTGCCAATAACTATACACTCGCTGCACCAAACATAGGCAGTTACCGTGTGGTAGTGACCGATGTGCATGGTTGTCATAATTTTTCAACAGCCTATATAGTCAATGTGCTCAGCGGCACTTTGGGGGTGAATCAAATAACCGATCCTGGCGTTAGTATTTATCCCAATCCTGCCAGCAATATGATTCATATTGAGTCGGCAGTGAATGTGCGCAGTGTAGTTACCAGTATTGACGGTAAAAAAATGCTGGACCAAAGCAATGCAACCGATGTGGACATCAGCAGCCTTTCAACAGGCCTGTATATAATTATGCTGTACAATGATGCCGGTGACCGTATCGCAATTCAGAAACTGGTGAAGGAATAAATTTCTGATCAGCAAACGAGTAGTAGCAGAGGCGCAATCGTCTGCAGGTGGCAGAATGGGAAAGGACTAGTAGAATCTAAAAATAAAAATCCAAATTCCAAAAACCCCGGGTTTTCGGGGTTTTTGGAATTTGAAGAATTTGGCGCATTTTCTTTAGATACCCCAGTTTTCAACCCCGTTCAGAAACGGAGCGTTACGCTTTTCCATTAATTATTCGGCGCCAACGTCCCCCTTTATCTTTTCCCACGTGTCATATAGTGACTCTTGTGTAGGTCGGCTTGCGGGCATTTCGCTGAGTGGCTGGCACTCTATGAGGGTATCGCGGCAGTCTTTTGGCAGCATCTGGTAGAGGCGGGTGCCCTTTGTTTTCCAGTCGATCATTTCATCGCTCACCTGCTTAATCACTTGACCGGGATTGCCCACTACCAGCGACCTCGCGGGGATTATTGTTTTGGCGGGAATAAAAGTCATTGCGCCGATAATGCTCTCATCGCCTATCTCGGCCTCGTCCATGATCACCGAGTTCATACCCACCAGTACATTGCGGCCAATGTTGGCGCCGTGTATAATGGCGCCGTGCCCTATGTGAGCGCCTTCCCTGAGCGTTAGCGTAACACCGGGGAACATGTGTACCGTGCAATTTTCCTGCACATTACAGCCATCTTCTATCACTATGCCGCCCCAGTCGCCACGGATAGCTGCGCCGGGGCCTACGTACACATCTTTGCCTATAATAACATTGCCCGTAACAGCAGCCAGCGGATGCACGAATGCAGATGGATGAACGATGGGGATGAAGCCTTTAAAAGAATAAAACATTGGATCAGGATTGGAGGATTATTGGATTTCCCGGATTGAGTGGTGAAGAATTTGCCTGTATTTTGTTTGTCGTTGGCGGTTAGATTTGCCAACTTTTCAAAAATTGGCAAATCTAATGTGCGCGGGGTATCAATGCGTCAATTTATAGAGTTCCTCTACTGTAACACGGCTCTCAAAAAGCTTTATGAGGTTTTTGTGCTTGTCATACAGCACAAGGTCGGGCACAAATTTCACGCCATAGTAAGTGATGAAGAAGTATTCATAATCGCGGCCGAAAACTTCTATGTTTTTATAGTCACCCAGGTGGTAATCATCGTAAAACCTGCGTATATGCCTGAAATTATGTACCGAGGTGATCATGTAAAAGCGGATGTCTTTCAATGAGTCCATCCCTGACAGCAACATTTTTATTTCGTCTTTACAGTGTACGCAGTCGGGGTCGAAGAAAATTATGACGGATGGCTTTCCTTCGGGAATGTTGTAGGTATTGAAAATAGTAACACTGTCTCGCAACAGAATGTTGAATGCTGGCAGGGTGGGGTATTTGAGATAGGGCAGTGTGTCCGTTTTTGCGGCAGCGCTGTCTTTTACATCATTTTTTTGCTGGCCATATGCGCTTAGAGAAAGCAGGCAGGTGAGGACAGCAAGCGAAACAATATTCTTCATAACCCGGAATTGATACTTAAAGTAACGCAAAAACTATTGAAAATCATCTACGGTAGCCATTAAATACTACAATCTTTGTATCCTTTCAATAAGCGATGTGGTGGAATAGCCATTCACAAAAGGAATGATCTCTACGCTGCCCCCATAGCTTTGCACGAAATCAGCGCCAACTATTTTATCAATCGTGTAGTCGCCGCCTTTTACAAGTACATCAGGCTTTAGCAGGTTTATCAAAGTCTCCGGGGTATCTTCATCAAAAAGGCAAACGGCATCAGTGCACAGCAGTGATGCAACCTGGAAAGCGCGGTCCTGCTCATTGTTCACCGGCCGGGAAGGACCCTTCAGACGCTGCACGGAGCTGTCTGTGTTGATACCAACAATCAGTATGTTGCCATGGCCGGCGGCGCGGGCCAGCAGGTCCAGGTGGCCATGATGGAGAATATCAAAGCAGCCATTGGTGAAAACGATTTTTTTTCCCGTGTTGCGCCAGATGTTACATTCACGAACAAGGTTTTCCCGCTCAAATATTTTATGTTGTACCCACTGCAGCTTGTGCATCTCTGTTGCGGTTGTAAGAATGAATAAACAAAAGGGATACTACCCCAAGTATGATGATCAGCGCGGTTTGCACCACCCAGGCTATCCACCCGAACGCCTGTGCCGGTACATCGGGTATGCCATATACGCCCAGTATCTGCGCCACAAGGAATGGGTACAGTCCAATGCCGCCTGGAGTAACGATCATGCCTACGCTGCCATACACCAGCACTACCAAGGCGGCAAACGGAGTAAGAAAATGCGTATCCGGCAGGCTTTTGAGGCCTATGTATATCTGCAGCACATACATCAGCCATATAAGTACGGTATAGCCAATGAACTGCATCCGTTTCTTCATGTGCAGTATAGACAGTATGCCCCGGTTCATCTCTTTCATGAACCGGCCAAACTTGGTTTCTTTATTCTTTCTGTAGATGATAATGCTGGCAACGATGAATAAGCCCAATGCAATAATGGCGGCCACTAATATTCTTTCATTCTTTGGGGTTTCAAGCCGGGCGCTCAGGTGGTGCATGCGCACGCCTACATAGTCATTGATCTGCTGAAACTGTAATGCGAAAGCCAATACCGCAATAATGAGGAGGCAGAAAATATCAAAAGCACGCTCTGCAACTATGGTACCTATCATTTTATGCGCCGGCATTTTTTCATACCTGGCCAGCACCGTACACTTGGCCACCTCACCCGCGCGGGGCAGCGCCAGGTTGGTGATATAGCCTATCATCACGGCAAACATGGTATTTAAAACGGTAGGCTTTGTTTCTACGGTCTCCAGCAGGTAGCGCCACCGCAGTGCTCTGAAAAAATGAGAGAGGAACCCTACAATACAGATAGGCACCAGGTACCACGCATGAATGCTTTTTATAGCGGCAACAAGCTCGTCTTTCTGCGTGGGAGTAAGCTGGTGCAGCATGTGATAGACGATCCATATACCCAGCCCGAGGAAAACCACATATTGTAATATCGTGACGAGGGTCTTCTTCATAGTTTGTATAAAGATAAGGATTACAGGCTATTATCTTCTTTAGGGAAGATGATTGTTGGCTTGTGCTTTTTTGCAACTTCAAAATCCATGGTACAATAAGATATCACGATGACCGTATCGCCTACAGAGATCCGGCGGGCAGCAGGGCCATTCATACAGATCATGCCAGAGCCGCGGGCTCCCCTGATGACGTAAGTATCCAGCCGCTCACCATTGTCTATGTCCAGCACGGTCACTTTTTCGTTTTCAATGATATTGGCGGCTTCCATAAGGTCTTCATCAATAGTAATGCTGCCTATATAATGAAGGTTGGCTTCAGTGATCTTTACCCTATGAATTTTAGATTTCAATACTTCTATCTGCATAGCGGCGCAAAGGTACGTTTTTGGTTGATAGGTTGTTTGGTTAAATGGTTAAATGGTTAATAAGTGAATGGCAGTTAACTGATTAATAGGTAATTTGGTTAGCAACGAGGCGCCTCCCTACCTTTTAACAAATTAATTTTTTGACCTTTTATCCCTTTACTCTTTTAACTGAAATTGGTATATTTGGGTTCAAACCTTAAAATCATGGCACTCAACATCTATATATACTTTAATGGCAATTGTGAAGAAGCCATGAATTTTTACAAAGACGCCAGTGGCGGCACTATTGATATGGTACAGCGCTATGGTGATGCGCCCATGGGTACCGGCGATTCGTACAAAGACAAAATACTCCATGCGGTTATGAACATCTACGGCAGCCCGGTGATGTTCTCTGATGCTAACGAAAAACGCCACGTAAATGCCGGAGACAATTTCTCCATGGCGCTGGACTTCAAAAACGATGAAGACATAACCAGGGCATTTGAGGCATTCTCCGCCGGCGGCAACATCACCATGCCGTTACAGGACACCTTCTGGGGCGCTAAATTTGGCATGTGCACAGACAAGTTCGGTATCAACTGGATGTTCAATTTCGATAAGCCGAAGAAGTAGGGGATACACACCTCCCTGGCCCTTTCAAGAAAGGATAATCTGCACTGCACGATTAACCGTGTTGCGTAGCTCTTGCCGTGGATAAATAGCGGATCAATTTCTAAAGGGCGGGGATGAAGTTTCAACCCTGTTAATACCCGCTTTTGCCTGCTGGTCTATTGAGTTTTGGAAGTCATGGGTGGGCATGTCGAGGCATTCGTTGTATTTATTGAGGGCTTCTTTATTGAGGCCTATTTGTTCCAGCATTTTACCTGACTGCAGTGCAGCCCTTGCGGCATATTGTTCCAGTCTGCCTTTTCCTGTCGCTATTGCATTGTTATAGTTATTGAGCGCTGCATGGAAGTTTTCTTTTCCGCCATTATCGTCATATGCAGCCTGGTAGCCGCGTCCGAGGCGGAAAAAATATTCTGCTTTATCGGCAGGGAGCTTAATGTCAGTGGGAGTTATGTTTTTTAAAATGGCTATGGCTTTGTCGCTATACCCACCGTCTATAAGCAGGCGGGCCTGCAGTACACTTTTCAGCGGCCATGTTTTATTTTTTGCAAAGCGCAGTGCTTGTTTATCAGCATCAAGCCGTGCATCGCCCCTTGCGGTTACCTGGCCCATGCAGTAGTTGGCTTTTGCTGTGTTCCCATTTGCATACCATGCGAACGCCATTTTTTGCCAGGTATCTTTTACATACAGATCGCTTTTTGTTTTTTGCTGGTAGCTGTAAAAAAAGTTGGTGCACATGGTGTCCAGCCGGGTGAGGAGCGCACAGCCATGCTGGTAGTCGAAGATCGGGTACTGATTATAGCCTGGGTCAGAGGCGGTTGCCTGGAGGGTTTCCAGGGCGGCATCGGCTTTTCGGTAGTCAATGGCTATGTTCACCTTTGCAAACGTATTCAGCAGGTTGGTCTGCGTTGAAAAAGCAGGTGAGTTTAAGAATGCCCATGTTTCTTTTTGCTCTGATAAAAGATAAAAACGGGTAAACGCATAGTACAATGCTGTTTCGGCATAGATAGGCTGTGCATTTGTGTGGTTGTTAACAAAAGTTGTGAGCTGTGCCGTGCCTTGTTTTACATTGCCCTTTAGCCCGAAAACTGAAGCTATCCATTTATAGCTGCCCGGCAAGGAACCCACAACTGCCAGCTGCAGCCCGGTGAAGACATGGTTGTACTCAAAACCCGGGAAGAGGCGCTCATTATCTTCGAGCAGTGTAAATGACCTGCGGAAGTTTATTGCAGCCCGGTACTGCTCTCCAAATCTGATGTTTATTATCGCTTTGTGCAAATAAACACCCGCTATGCAAAACCGGTACCAAGGCGACTTGTCATCTCCTTTCTCCAGAATTTTGATCCGGTCGTCGAAATGGGAGGCGCGTAATTTATATTCGGCTGCATCACAATTCATGAGCAGGGGAAGGCAGTCGGCATAATCGGCAACGTAGTCGGCGAAAAGATTATTGGGATCAGTTTTTTTTTCTGCAGCCAGGTAATTGTTTCCTTCATCGAAATGCAGGGACATGAAATTTATATACGCCAGCCGGCTGTTCTCATCATAGTTATAATAGCCGGTTGCCCGGTTTTCATACGGTATGTGGAAAAGCAATAAGAAGAATATGAGCCGCTTCACTGACATTGATCATTTCCCGCTATGGGAGGGGTAATATTACTAAACAAGTTTGTGAAATGGCTGTGAAAAATAGCAGGCATGGTTATTGTTTATATTTGCTTCGGTTGCCGTTTAAACTTATCTTTGGCAAAAATATTCACTCAATTAAAAAAACGTTTATGAAGTTTATCAAACACATTGGATTAGCAGTATTATTGGCTATTGGCGCTTCCTGCGCAGTATTTTACACATCATGCACAAAAGACGCGTGTAAAGATGTAACCTGCAATAACGGCGGCACTTGTAGCGGCGGCACTTGTACTTGTACTACCGGGTATGAAGGTACTGACTGCAGTACTTTGTCAAGGACAAAATTTGTAAAAAGCTGGAGCGCAAGTGATCTTATTACCGGCGGTTCTACTCCATTGTCCTATACTGCTAATATAGCAGCTGGTACTGGTTCTGATGTAACCCAGGTGATCGTAGGCAACTCATTCTCTGATAATTTCTTCACTGTTGGGCCTATTACAGCTACAGTTACCGGCTCTACCATTACTATACCTTCTCAGAACCCTGATGGCAACAAATACTCAGTTTCTGGTACAGGTACTCTTGCTAACAGCATCATTACTTGGAGCTACACGATCAAGAATGATTCAACTTCTGCTACACAGGTGTATAGCGGAACATGGCAGTAATCAATAAACGAATTAGAATAAATAAATAATCCCCGCATTGCGGGGATTATTTATTTATATATAGTTGCGACTATTTGCCTCTCCTGTTGAATTTGTCGTCCTGTGCCTGCTGCTGTGTGGGAGTTAATTTTGTGCCCTGCGAAGCCTGATTGCCTGGCTGGCGGTTATCAAATTTTGCATCCTGCGCAGTTTTTGTAAGGGCTACTGTAGGTGTAGGTGCAGGCGCCGGGCTTGCATTATTTCCCTCTTCTTTCTTACCACTATGCTCATGCTCCCTGTGGCTTGCTTCTGCTTTCTCTTTCTCTATAGCCTTTAAAGTAGAATCGTTCTTAGACGCATTGGCCTGGTCGTGTTCATTTAATTTAGCATTTACGGTCGAGTCGATCTGCGCTTGCGTTTGTGCCTGGTTGTTATTGCCACCACATGATGCTAACACAATGGCACCCGCAGCTAAGAATAATAATTGCTTTTTCATTATTGGTATGTTTTTAGTTGGCGCAAAAATATTGTTATTATTTAAAGAATGGACAAATGGAGATAAAATATTTAGACCACCGATGGCACTCTTCAGGCAGTTAGCCTAAAACCCTAACTTTGATAAAATAAGAACAACTATGAGATCATTCGTTCGCTTTGTTTCCGGCCTGGCCATTGCATTGTCTGTGCTGGTATTATCGCTGTACACCTCGTGCAAGAAGCAGAACAATTGCACCGGCTTGGTGTGCCTGAATAAAGGTACCTGCTCAGACGGCTTTTGTGTATGCCCCACAGGTGTGGGCGGCGATACCTGCGAGGCTATATTCAAAGACTCATATGCCAATACTTATGGCGGCAGTGCCAATGTGAATACTGCGCATATTGGCTATCTCTTGGTTTTTTCGATACCGGCTGCTCCTGTAGATTTCGTCACTATGGCATTAACTGTGGAGAATGGTGCAAGCCATGCCACCAATATCCCGGTATTGCCGCTTGTGCTTATTAACCCTACTTCAACACAAGGCAATTTCAACATTACGCCCACCACAGCCAACGGAGCGACTTATACCGGCACAGGCACTGTATATGCAAAGCTGGCATCGCTTACGCTATATAAAACCGCGACCTCCGGCACAGATACTACTTATATTTGTTCAAATTTCGCAGTGCAATGATCCCTTGGCGGGCCTCGAACCTCCGGAAGCGATAGAAACCGGGAGTATTTTACCGCATAAATACTATTTGTTTTGCGAAAGCGTTTTAATACGGGGAGGGTACTTTCACGATTTGCAGTAATTGCCACTAAAACATACCTTTGCCGGGATGCAAATAAATCCCGGAAAGGAAATATTAAACATCATCTAAAATTGAGTGTATGAAATCGATTAAGTATATGACCCTTGGTGTGCTGATTGCCGTGGCAATGTTTTGTGCGGCAACATATGTGTCATCTTGTTCAAAAGACGGATGCAAGGGTGTTACCTGCCTGAACCAGGGTGTCTGCCAAGGCGGCAGTTGTAAGTGCATAGATACCGGCACAGGCGGAACGAATTGTGAGATCGTTTACCGGTTGCTTTATAAAAATGGCTACCTGGGAAATGCGGTTATCACTTATTCGCACTTCGACAGCCTTGCGCTGGACAGTGGCTATATTAATCATACCGACAACGATGATTCTATTGCTTTTTCCATAGGTACCGACAGCTTCTATAACAAGATGACAATGATCTGGATGGACAATAAGGTGCAAATGCTATCTACACAGATCACCCTGCAGAATAACACATCTTCAGGATCCACTTTTATTGTTCCGGCTACGCAGGGTGGCCCGGGCGATTCGTTTAGTGTTAGCGGCAACGGCAGTGTAAGCAGTACCTCTGCTTCTCTGAACCTGACCGCTGTGCCGCCGCACCCCAATATCACACCGACCATTTACTATACCTTAAGTAATTGTCCGAAACAATAGTAACCATCCGGATATCTTAACAAATCGATTTGTCATATGGAAGAAATGGAGGACCCAACGGAACGCCTTAATGAAACAATCGAGGCAGCCGAAGAGAAAAAAGAACGCTGGACGATGCACGTAGCGCTTTCTACCGCCATCATAGCGGTGCTGGCAGCTATAGCCGGGTTGTATGGCAACCACCACGCCAACGAGGCCATGCTGGACCAGATCAAATCATCTGACCAGTGGGCGTATTACCAGTCTAAAAGCATCAAGGCAGAGATAGCAGCGTCTACCTCACAAATACTTTCGGCTATGGACAAACCATTGCCCAAGGAGAGCGAGGACAAAAAGAAGAAGTACGAAGATGATAAGGCAGAGATAAAAGCGACTGCCGAAGAAGCAGAGAAAAGCTCGGAGACCCATATGCATAAGCATGTAGTGCTTTCCAGGGCGGTCACTATTTTCCAGATCGCGGTTGCACTCTCGGCGGTGGCAATACTTACCCGAAAGAAACTGGTCTGGTATGGCAGTATGCTGCTGGCCGGTGCCGGTTGCGTGTTTTTGGTATTGGGTTTCCTCGCTACTTAATGCACCATAATATCAAACCTGCCTTCGGTAAGATGAACCACCTTGCCCTGCCTGTTTACACCTTCCATTGCAAAGGTTCCTGCAATAACATGGCCATCGTTGAAGGTTACATTCACTGTTCCGGGGTGGGTATTATCCGGCTGAAATTGATTTGAGTCATTGGGGGATATCGAATGTGTATAATCCCAGAAATAACCGAAATAAGGATAATTGCTGATGATGGGATACACGCCCAGTGTATCGTCGTACTCTATACTCAGCTCTATCTCGTAGTGGGGCGAGGGTATTTCACAGGATATATACAGCAGGTCATTGTCGGGAGCTGAACTGAATTGCACAGAGCCGGTGGCATTGGTCACATACCGTCCCGCTATCACCACTTTACCATTCACCTTGCATGCCATCATATTTTCACCGGTGTGGGTGAGTGGCGGAAGTTCTTTGTCAAATCCTGGTTTTATGAACGAAGTAAGCAATGCCATAGATAATGCGCTTACTATAAAAACAAAGATTTTTCCCCTCACATGGCTCATGGTGTAAAGGTAAAACAAATAGATAACAGGGATGGTAAATTGCTCTTCTGGCCCAAGAAGCGATGGCAATAAATAAAATTGCCGGTAGTATATTTAGCCAATGAAGTTTTTTCGGTTCAATTTTTTTAAAATACCTGCAATTTGTGTGCTATATGCTCTGTTTGGTGTGTTTGTTTCGCTAGGCTCGCGTAAACCACACCCTGAAACTGTTATTCCATTCACGATTTTTTGTTCACTTTTTTGCGCAGCAATTACAATACTTATCGGCATGCACAGCTTTTATGTGCGGGAGCGGCTTTTGTTTGAGACGCCTGGTAACTCTGTACTTGATGTGTTTGATAATGGAGCTTATACTACCAATGTGAGACGGAGTGCTCATTTATTTTTTTTCGTACAGCAGGAACTGGAGGGTGTTATATCAGGATACCCGGTGACGATAAAAATTGACCCTACAAGAAGTGGGAGCTTTGATATAATATTCTCTGTGCATAAAACACAGGGTATTTACGCAGGGTATGACAAAACTCAGGTGTTGCTCCTGCCCTGGGACAGGCGCCGCAGGCTCACTGTTAACATAAAGGATGAGGTGATAAAGTTTATCGCAAAACTGCATTCACAGGGCGATAATGCGCCCTCGCCTGATTCTGAAACATGACGGAAGTAATATTGGGCCGGCAATGTGTGCAATAATATTTTATTACCTTTACTCATCAATTAATTCTATGCAATTTTCTACAGATAAAGCTCCGAAGCCGGTTGGTTTGTACCCTCATGCACGGCGTGCGGGGAACCTTTTGTTCCTCTCAGGCGTAGGCCCGCGCAAAGCCGGTACAGATGAGATACCCGGATTAAAAACGGACAAGCACGGTAACTATATTGAGTTCGATTTTGCGGAGCAATGCAGGAGCGTGTTTGACAATGTGCGGGTGATACTGGAAGAGAGCGGCAGCAGCTGGGATAAGCTGATAGATGTGACCGTTTTCCTGGTGGATATGAAGCGCGATTTCCAGACCTATAACAAGGTTTACGCCGAATATTTCAAAGACAACCAGCCCTGCAGGACAACAGTGGGCATTGATTCGCTGCCTACTGCAATAGCGATAGAGCTGAAGTGTATAGCAACAATTGAGTAATGTATTCTTGGAATCAGGAATTGGGAATTTGGATTGCAATGTTTAACCAGGAATTATACCTTTAGAAACCAATCCTAATTACTAATTCCAAATTACCTTTTTAACTAAAATTATGAGCAGCGTTCTTCTACATAAAGAAAATGGGGTAGGGTACATCACCCTCAACCGCCCGGAAAAATATAACAGCTACAACCGCGAGATGGCGCTTGCATTGCAGGGATACCTGGATGATTGCGATGCCGATGACGAAGTAAGGTGTATCTATCTCACTGGCGCGGGCAAAGGTTTTTGCTCGGGGCAAGACCTTGGGGAGGCAATGAACCCAACACCCGAGGAGTTTGCCCGCATGGTGGAGGAGCATTACAATGCTACAATACTCCGCATCAGGAACATAGAAAAGCCGGTTATAGCCGCAGTAAATGGTGTTGCTGCCGGCGCAGGCGCTAACATTGCCCTGGCTTGCGACATAGTGCTGGCCAATGAGAGCGCTTCATTCATACAGGCTTTTAGTAAGATAGGGTTGATCCCGGATAGCGGGGGCACCTTCTTCCTGCCACGGCTGGTGGGCATGCAGCGTGCTGCGGCACTGATGATGACCGCAGAGAAAGTAATGGCGGCTGATGCTGTGGCTATGGGCATGATCTATAAATGTTTCCCGGATGACACATTTGAAGCAGAGAGTAAAAAAATGGCAATGACACTGGCGCAGATGCCTACAAAAGGCATTGGTCTCACCAAGCGCCTGCTCAACCGCTCGTTCAGCAATGATCTGCGCCAGCAACTCGATATGGAAAAGGAAGTGCAGATGCAGGCCGGCAGTACGGCTGATTTCCGGGAAGGGGTGATGTCGTTCCTGGAAAAAAGGAAACCGGTATTTAAAGGCAAATGATTTTTTGGCACGTGACACGTTTCGCGTTACATTTGCGGTATGATAAATAGTTTTCGCCATAAAGGACTGAAACTATATTATGAGAAAGGTGACTCATCGAAGTTACAGGCTCATCATGTTAGTAAGATACGACTCATTCTAACTCGCCTTGATGCCGCAGGAACGCCTAATGAAATGCAAGTGCCTGGTTATGATCTGCACCAGCTTTCGGGAGAATTGAAAGATTTTTGGTTCGTTAAAGTAAATGGCAATTACCGGATTATTTTTCGTTTTGATGGCAAAAATGTTTGTGAGGTTGATTATTTAGATTATCATTAAAATTAGACGTTATGGCTATGTTTAACCAAGCTCATCCCGGCGAATTGATAAGGGAAACAATAGATGCATTGAAGGAAGAAACAGGCAATGAGCTAACTGTTAAAGAGGTAGCCGAGGGCTTGACCACTACCCGAAAAACACTCTCGGCGATTATAAACGGGAAACAAAGTGTTACCCCTGAAATGGCTATTAAGCTGGCGACAAGCTTTAAAAATACCACTGCGGAGTTTTGGTTACAGGTGCAGGATAATTATGATCTCGCCCAAGCTAGGAAAAAAGTAAATACTAAACTAATAAAAGTTTTTTGGAGGCCTGCCGCTGCCTTATAGAATATGTAATGAAAAGCTTGCTCAGCTTATTAGTGTTGCTATCTGCTTATCAATTTTCCAATGGGCAGCCGCTTGGGGAAATAAGTATTTATTTGAAAAATCCGGCGATTTCTAAAGCTGCTAAAATCTACTACGCTGGTAAATTCCGGGCATCTGATGACGACACTACATTTAGCATACTTGATAGCCTGCGAACAAAAAGTGACACAAACCGACCATTTTATATTTTGTTAGTATCTAAAATGGCAAAGAGCGCAGACGGAGCGCTTGCAGAGGCTGTTTTCCCGACTTGCGTCGATTTTTTTTATAAGCAGCCTGATGATTTGATCGAATTTCTTTACGCTAAAAGCCAAAACGCTAATTTCAAATCATATTGGGCTTTAGCAATTGTACAAGGATTGGATTTAGATGATAAATACGATCAAAAGGAACTGATTAATTCAGCACTTAAAAAATGTAAACCCCAAAACCGAGAAAATATAAAATCGTTTTGGAAAAAAGTTAGCTCACAAATAAAGTAACAATTTTTTTTGTCTCGCTTGGTACTCCAAGTTATACACAATGCCCGTGGATAAATAATCCTTTCTTTAACAGTGCCGTTAGCATGGCGTCGCCGTTTAACTGGTACTTTTGTATAGTAGTTATGTGGTTTTCGCGCTTGTTTTTTGGTTTGGTTTTGTTGTTGCTTAGCGCAAGGGCACAGGCAATTGTGCAGCCCGCGGCATACGGCATCACAGAATTCGCGGATAGCGCTACACTGGCGCAGGGTGCAAAAGCATTGGGGGATAGCATCATTGCCACGCACCCCATGATGGCCAGCACCTACATCATAAGTGATATTGAGCACCCCCACATTGCCGAATCACAAACAGCTGATTTTTATTTGTTGCTTTCTCTCTGCCTCATACTTGGTTTGATACGGTTTATGGATACCCGCTATTTTATAAATCTGTGGAGGGCTTTCTGGAACCCCACATTGAGCAACAGGCAGCTGAAAGAACAGCTGCAGGGCGCAGGCCTGCCCAACCTGCTGATGAATATCTTTTTCACTTTTGCCGGTGGCGCATACATCTACTATGTGGTGAAGTTCTTTACACCGCACCATTCCGGGGTTATACCTCCATCACTGCTTATCATTATGCTCATAGCGGGCACCGGGCTCATTTACCTGGCTAAGTATGCTGCGGTGCGCTTCAGCGGCTGGGCTTTCCGGGTGGAGGGCATAACAGAGCATTACCTCTTCAATGTTTTCCTGATCAACAAGGTGCTGGCTGTGGCGCTGATACCATTCATTATCATCCTGGCCTTTGCAGACCATCAGTGGGCGCAGCAGGTAGTTATTATCTCATTTGTAAGCGCGGGTATTTTATTGCTCAACCGGTATATCCGGTCGTGGCAGGTGTTCGGCTCATTTTTCCAGTATAGTAAATTCCATTTTTTTATGTACCTTTGCGCCTCGGAATTATTACCGCTGGCGGTTTTGATGAAGCTATTAGTTAAAGGGCTAATGTTTTATTAATTAATTAATTATCAATTCAAAAGCGACTGGTATCACGGCAAATTTTCCGATAATCCTTGTATATGGCCAAAGTTGTTCGTTCACAAAAGAAGGGTGCTGAAAAAAAGGAACTGAAAGTAGGCAGTATATTAATTACGCAACCCCGCCCTGAAACGGAAAAATCCCCATATTTTGACCTTGCTAAGAAGTACAGCCTGCAGCTGGATTTCCATCCATTCATACGCGTGGAAGGCCTGAGCGGTAAGGATTTTCGCAAGCAAAGAGTTGATATTACTGAGTTTACCGCTATTATTTTCACCAGCCGCTATGCAGTAGATCATTTTTTCAGGATCTGCGAGGAGCTGAAGCTGAAAGTATCGCAGGATATGAAGTATTTCTGCATTACAGAAGCGGTGGCCCTGTACCTGCAAAAATTTATTCTTTACCGCAAACGCAAAGTATTCTTCTCTGCCGATGGCAGCAATGCAGGGCTGCTTGAAGTGATCGGGAAACACAAGAACGAAAAGTACATACTCCCCGTCTCTGATACCGCCAAGAACGACATTGCCCAGTTCCTCATCAAGTACAACATAAAGTATGCTGAGGCGACATTATACCGGATGGTCTCCAATGATATTGGTACGATCATGAAATTGTCTTATGATCTTATCGTCTTCTTCAGCCCGTTCAGCGTGCAAACATTATTCGATCATAATCCTGCATTTAAGCAAAACGGTACTATGATAGGCGCTTTCGGGCCCACCACAGCCAAAGCTGTGGAAGACAGTGGCCTGCGCCTGGATATTAAAGCCCCCGCAGTTAACGCACCATCGATGGTGTCTGCATTGGAGCTGTTCTTATCTGCGATAAAAAAATAAATGAAAGAGATGCAGGTGCCGGTTCATTGGCAAAATTTGCCGTGATATTTAACATTACCAAATGAAACGATTACTTCTTTTCTTCTGTATAATAGCCTCATTTTTTTCTGCTAATGCGGGTACTATCAGTTTGGGATATTTTTCGCAGGATGTGTTGCTATGGCGATTCTGGGAAATTGACAGTACCGGTACCCCGCAGCCCAAAATACTCGTTTATAACATTAGCCGTAAGCCAATTACATTTATAATGAAGAAAACGAACTCCCGGGGCAGCATAGAGCCGGCAGAAAAAGCCGCCCTGGCCAGCCGTTTTCATATGCTTACCGATACCATAGTGCAGGAAGCTTCGATCGAACCACACAGCCATGCAGTATTCAATATTATCACCTTAAAGAACAGCGGATTGTTTGATGCGGTTCTGATCAACTGGGTCTATTGCGGCATTATGCCCGAACTGCAGGAGCCTGTGCTTGACAAGTACACAAGCCGCTATTATTCATACGAGGGTATAGCCGGCAGTATGAATTGCCTGATCAGCAAAAATAACCTGTTTACCGCGCGTGGCGGGGAAGACAGCACCACACTGTATTTTGACTGTACGTACAAGCCTTTTAAGGAAAAGAGAAGAGAGCTGGAGGCACGTATAAATGAGGGCGTAGAAATGGTCTCTTTATACATGGGCGATGACAGATACGAACTTTCAGAAACGAATAAGCGTACTGAGTTTTTTGTGGACATTCACAAACTCAAGTCATTTACGATCGATGTGGTTTATAAAATAGGCAGCAACGACAAAGTGCCCGGAATCAATTTCCACAATAAAATTCCGGAACGTAACTTCAGCATGGATTGCTGGCTGCCCGTATTTGTTAAGTGATTAAGCCGTTACCTTTGCGGCATGGCCAACCGACTCATTCACGAACAAAGCCCCTACTTACTGCAACATGCCAATAACCCGGTAAACTGGTATCCCTGGGGCGATGAAGCATTTGATAAAGCTGCCACTGAGCATAAACCTGTGCTCGTAAGCATAGGCTATGCAGCGTGCCACTGGTGCCATGTAATGGAGCACGAGAGCTTCGAGAATGAAGCTGTCGCTGCATACATGAATGAACACTTTGTGTGCATAAAAGTAGATCGCGAGGAGCACCCTGATGTGGACCATATGTACATGGATGCGGTGCAAGCTATAGGTGGCAGCGGCGGATGGCCGCTCAATGTGTTTGTGACGCCCGGAAGGGCGCCGTTTTACGGCGGCACCTACTACCCGCCACGCGCGGCATACAACCGGCCCTCTTGGATGCAATTGCTGCAGCGAATGAGAGAGCTATGGGAGGATGAACAGGACCAGGTAACACAACAGGCAGACCAGATGATACAGCACCTGCGGCAGGCATCGCAACGTGTAACAGTCGCTAAGAAGGATGGTTTAATTGCGGGAAAGGAAGCCTGCAGGAAGATCGCTGACAATCTGTTGAAGCAAGGTGATAAAGAGAAAGGTGGTTTTGGAAATGCGCCTAAGTTTCCCGGCACTATGGCGATTAGTTTTTTACTGGAACATTATCACTTTACAGGCTATAAACCCGCGCTGGAACATGCCCTGCGCAGCCTTGATGCAATGTCGGACGGAGGTATTTACGACCAGCTGGGTGGCGGCTTTGCACGCTATGCCACCGACAGGAACTGGCTTATACCGCACTTTGAGAAAATGCTCTATGACAATGCGTTGCTGATAGGCTCGCTGTGCGATGCTTACAGCATTACAAGAGATGTGCGCTATAAGACAACTGCGGAAGAAACAATAGCATTTACAGAGCGGGAACTGAAAGACAGTAGCGGGGGCTACTATTGTGCCCTCGATGCAGACAGCGAAGGGGTAGAAGGCAAGTTCTATACATGGACGTATGATGAGTGGATAGCCGCGCTGGGTGGCAATGATGCCGTTGTTGCTCAATATTTCGGAGTGGGTGAACATGGCAACTGGGAAGAGACAAACATACTGCATGTAGCAAAGAGTATAGCTGAGGTAGCGGCCGAAAACCAGTTAAGCATTGAAGAGGTCGTGTTCCGTATAGATGCTGTGAAACATAAGCTGCTGGCTGCGCGAAACCCCAGAGTGCGGCCAATGACAGATGATAAATGCCTGCTGTCGTGGAATGCATTGTACAGTATAGCTTTAAGCAAGGCCGGCGTGGTATTTCGCAGCGATGACTATCTGCAGCGGGCAACAACTCATATGCAGTGGATGATTGCACAGTTTGAAAACGACGGGAAACTGCTGCACACCTGGAAAAACGGCACAGCTAAAATAGCTGCCAAGCTCGATGACTATGCATACCTGGCGCTGGCCATGCTGCAGCTGGCATCGGCTACAGGTGCAAATGACCTGGTACTAAAAGCAGGAGTGCTGCTTGCCACGGTAACCGGTGAATTTAATACGGGCAATGCAGTCGAAGACGCATTTTTTTATTACACGGCTGAAAGCCAGAACGACATACCAGTGCGCAAAGTGGACCTTTACGATGGCGCTACACCCTCAGCAAACGCGGTTATGGCGCACAACCTCTGGATATGTGGCATGTGCCTTGAAAAGGGCGAATGGGTAGCACAGGCGCAGCTAATGTGGCATAACATGAACGATACAGCAGTGAGATACAGCCAGTCGTTTGGGTATTGGGCATTAATGTTGCAGCGGTATACGGTGGGCTTAAAGACATTGATCTGTACTGGCAGCGAAGCGAGTGAAAAACGAAAGGAAATACAGGAAACGTGCCTTCCGCAGGTCTATATGCTCACTTCGCAGAAAAAAATATCTGAATTACCGATATTTGAAAAAAAATTTTTTGCTGATAAAATGTATATATTTGTTTGCACGGAACAGGCCTGCCTATCGCCTGTAAGCAGCGTTACAGAGGCGCTTCGACTCATCAATAATTTATAAAGCACTATAAAAAATTGAGATTTTTTTATACTTTTGGGCGGTAAGCCGGTCAAACAATTTTTTGCCGAAACTTGTATTTTTGGAAAAAACTTTGAATATTGTGCGTCCGTTCTGTAGTGTGAAGAGGAAAAGATGAAAATATTTACTTGCAAAATTGCAAAAACAATAGACAGTAGTATGAAAAAAACTTCCCTGAAGGTCACCGCTTTAGCATTGCTCGCACTTGCTTCAGGCTGTGGGCAAGCGGGCTCCAATGGCCAGTTAGTAGGTGATCAATCGCGAATGAATTATAGGGCGCCCTTCCCAATAGGAATGGTGTACGTTCCATCCGGTTCCTATAAAATGGGAGCAAGTGATGAGGATATACGTGGCAGAAATGACGCGACTATACACACCGTTCAGCTCTTAGGGTTTTACATGGATGCTACGGAAATCTCCAACCAGGAGTACCGCCAGTTTACTAATTATGTAAGGGATTCTATAGCCAATACCATACTTGGTAACTTTAAGGACAACCCTGATGGTACCCAGCGCCTGGATATGACCAAGCACATCAACTGGAAAGATCCTGAGCTGCAGGACCAGCTGGCCGCTATGTACTTGCCGGCTGAGCAATCGGGCTGGGGGTCAAAGGAACTGGACGCGAGCAAGCTGAAGTATCATTATAGCACGTTCGATTACGTTGCTTCTGTACAGCACCCTTACGAGCCGAAATCAAAATA
>CAIRTW010000091.1 GCA_903881585.1 uncultured Bacteroidota bacterium
CTTCGCTGCAAGCTTTTTTGGCCGTTTGTCGCTTTTTCCTTGCATCTAAATACTGTTTTATCTCCCGAAAGATAAAACAGATAAGGATTGGAAGGTTATTTAGCAAGCCCCAATTAATTCCTTCGCTCCGCATGAGTGATCTATCACGACCATAAGCGGCACGGTTGATTGCAACCCGCTTGATGCCACCGCTAACTTTATCCTTGTACCATCTGACAACGTGAGATAATCATTGTTGTCAGAATATTCATATTCTGCATTAAGAAACGAAATATCAAATGCTGCTAAATTTTTTCTCGCAGTTTCAAATAGCGCACCAAATTCTTTAATGCATTGAGCAATAGAAACATCATTTTTCATTAATCCAAACAATGATCCCTGAATACTTGACAATAAAATTCTTTCTGCAGGAATATAAACTATGTTGTAAAAACCACACTGCTTTTTAATTTTATTGTATGCAGCATTCATTTGATTCTGAACAAACTGAATTAGACTATCATTCGTTGTAAATTGATTTTCTATACCGGAACTACTTACGAGGTCACTTGCTAATTTTATATACCACCCATCCTTTACAGGGTTTATACTATTTTTAAATAATCTTTCGTAATCATAAATTTTTCTGATTTCTTCTTGAGATTCGCTATGATGATTCAATCCATATTTGTTAACCTCATAATAGCCGTCATTTGTGACGTACTGAATTTCGGTTTCATTGGATCTTATGAAATCAATACTATATTCTAAAAGCCCGGCTTCAAAGTTCTGTATGCTTGGATAGCTCATAAAAAAGTCATCCGAAAATATCGCTATCAGTTTCGCCACCGTACTCTTCCCGCTCGAAGTAGGTCCGATAAAAATATTGACGTCGTTGACATCAATAGCAATATCTTTTATAGGCCCGAAGTTTTTTACAATCAGCTTATCCATGGTTTTCCCGGCTGTAAATATAATGATTAAATTTACCCCTGTTTAGTAAGTTCCCTTTCAATCCACTAATTTAGCACTCAAATTCCAAATAGATGAATAAAGTAGTTGCAGGCGCTGATGAAGCCGTGAAGGATATACCATCGGGTGCTACGCTCATGCTGGGCGGCTTTGGGCTGTGTGGCATACCGGAAAATTGTATTACTGCGCTGGTAAAAAGCGGCATTAATAATCTTACGTGTATCTCTAACAATGCGGGTGTTGACGACTTCGGCATAGGGCTGATGCTGCAGGGCAGGCAGGTGAAAAAAATGATCGCTTCGTATGTGGGTGAGAACGCCGAATTCGAACGCCAGATGCTGAGCGGGGAACTGGAGGTGGAACTGGTGCCGCAGGGCACACTGGCTACGCGCTGCATGGCTACTGGCTATGGCATGCCTGCGGTGTTCCTGCTGGCAGGAATAGGTACAGAAGTAGCACAGGGCAAGGAGGTGCGCAATTTCAACGGTAAGGACTACTTGCTGGAGCATGCTTTTGATTCAGACTTTGCCATAGTGAAAGCATGGAAGGGTGATACACAGGGCAACCTGATATTCAAGGGTACGGCGAGGAATTTCAGTCCGCTGATGGCTATGGCGGGTAAGATCACTATTGCCGAGGTCGAACACCTGGTGCCGATTGGCGAGCTGGACCCAAATGCGATACATGTGCCGGGGATATATGTGCATAGGATCTTTGAAGGGAAGAATTATGAGAAGCGGATAGAGCAGAGGACGGTGAGGAAGAAATAGTGGGTTAAAAAGTTAAGAGGTTAAATGGTCAAAAAGTTTCAAAACAAACAACAATGCCTTTAAATAAAGAACAAATAGCGCGCAGGATAGCGCAGGAACTGCAGGATGGGTTTTATGTGAACCTTGGCATAGGCATACCTACGCTGGTAGCCAACTACATACCCGAGGGTGTGGACGTGGTGCTGCAAAGCGAGAATGGTTTGCTGGGTATGGGCCCTTTTCCGTATGAGGGTGATGAAGATGCCGACCTGATCAATGCTGGCAAGCAGACAATCACTACTATTCCGGGTTCGGCATTTTTTGATAGCGCGATGAGCTTTGGTATGATACGCGCGGGCAAGGTGCACCTTACTGTGCTGGGCGCCATGGAAGTGGCTGACAATGGTGATATAGCCAACTGGAAGATACCGGGCAAAATGGTGAAGGGTATGGGCGGCGCTATGGATCTGGTTGCTGCTGCAAAGAACATAATTGTAGCCATGCAGCACACCAACCCAAAGGGCGAAAGTAAGCTGCTGCCTAAATGCTCCCTGCCCCTCACTGGCGTGGGCTGTGTGAGAAAAGTAGTTTCTGACCTGGGTGTTTTTGATATTACACCCGATGGTTTCAAGTGCATAGAACGTGCACCGGGTGTGACTGTTGACGAGATAAAAGCAAAGACCGCAGGTAGGCTCACTATTGCGGATGATGTGAAGGAAATGGTTGTTTAGGATGTGCAAATATGCAAATTTGAGAATGTGCAAATGCACTTATTGTTACACACTAAGCAGCATTGTAAATACTTTTTGAGTTCAGCCAATGCCCACCATAACGATTTACCACAACGGCGAATGCAGCAAGTGCCGCGGGGCGTTGGAAATACTACAGGAGCGGGGCATACCGCACGCGGTGAGATGGTATCTTGCCGAGCCACTTAGCGCGGGGGAGCTTGTAGCTCTGCTTGGGAAACTAAACATGAAGCCTTCGGAATTGGTACGGACCAGCGAGGAGCTGTACATGCAGCATTATGCAGGCAAAAATATCAGCGAAGAAGAGTGGGTAACTATACTTGCCGAAAACCCGATGCTGATGCAACGCCCCATTGTGGAATATGGAAATAAGGCTGTGGTGGCGAGGCCGGCCGAACGGATGTTTGAGATATTGCCAGCAATGTATTCAGTGTAGCGGCCACCAGCTTCTTAAAATTTAAAGCCCACCGCGAGCACTAATTCGGCGTCGATCACGATATAATCTCTTGCTTCTGGTGCTAAAGACGCATTGTGTGTGATCTGGTGTGTCATATCGCCATCAATGCCCAGTGATATATATGGGCCCATACCGCGCTTATTGATGCGCACACCATATCCGATGCCCAGGCCGAGGTAAGGGCTGTTAGGGCCAAGGGAGGCTTTTGAAGGCTCTGGTATGCGCCCGCCGTAAAACATCATTCCCACATCAATAATGCCGAAAAACAGGTTTCTTCTTACTACCTTATACGGGCGAAAATCGAGAAATGCGGCAAACTTAATATTGTGGTACGGATCCCCGTAGAAATCATTCAGTGAGACACCTATACCCAGATCAAAGTGCTTTTTTATTCTGCGGTCGTAGGTCACAGAAGTGCCCAGGTTATTTATTGTCAGATCGGCGTATAAATTATTTTTGCTTTGAGCGAACAGACTGCTTTGGCAGCAGATGATCAGCAAGACTACAGGAACGATTTTCTTCACGTGCAAATGTATTTGATTTCAAAACGGGAATTGTGTTTTGTTATTGTGGCCATAGCTGCCATCACTGTTAATATAAAATAGTTATCTTTACTATGTAACAGCTACCCTATGAAAAACTTTATCCTTATCATCATCCTGTTTGCTTCCTGCTTTTGCCATGCTCAGAATTATCAATGTCTGCAGCCGGGTGTCAAGCGCTATTTTACAAATAGTAATGGCTATTTAAGAGGCATGCGGATCGATTCTGTTGTGACTAACGCTGATTCGACAATTTATTATCCGTATCATACGCCAAGGGGCTACTATTCTTCGTCCATGAGTGGTACCGTCCTGGATTCTAATGGAGGTAGCTGGCTGGGAAAAAACGTTGTAAAGAGGAATGATGGCACATTCGTTTTCGATAACCTTTGGAAAGATTCTGTTGTCATAAAGACACAGGCTAATGTTGGTGACTCATGGATATTTTACCACGATACAACGGCTCTGTATTATTTAGCTACCCTGATCGGCACGGATACGGAAAGTGTTTTGGGTATAGTGGATTCGATAAAGACGATATTGATCACAGCCCACAATGCAGCAGGGATAGTAGGCACAGATCCAGCGGACAGTTTCCAAATTGTGCTTAGCAAGAACAATGGGTTTGTAAAAATTTTTGACTTATACACCTTCCCGTACCATGCGCCCGATTCAGCTTACCGGCAGGGGCTTGATTACTATTTAGATTATGTCCTTTCCTTTTCGTCTGTCCCCTCAAGGGCAAATTCTGTTTTCTCTTTAATAGCTCTTATAAACCCTTGTATTCAGGGTCTGTACGGATGGAGTGTTGGTGACGTTTATGAGTATAGCTCCTGCAATGATTACTTTGAACATTACGGTTCGAGTTGTAATCCTGTCGAGTATTACTATCTCGACACTGTTACTTCTGTAAGTGGATCCATCGGCAGTACCAATTATTACTTTACCGGTGTGAAGTCAACTTATGTTGCGCCATGGCCCGTAGATCCGCTTTCGTGGCCCTTTGGACCCTATTTTTATTCAAATACCGGAAATGGCGACGTGCTAAACTGTGATTCCACTTTGCTAATTGATACTTTGAAAATGCCTGAGGAATATAGAAGTTCAAATCTTTACAGTATCGTCACTGGAGATACGAGCTACTGTATCACAAGCCCTCTGTACACAATATTGGCGTCTGGATTTGGCTCTATCGCGGGTACGGAATATTTTCCTCCTTTCGAAAGCGAGATAGGACCTACAAGCTATAAATACCCGTTTGGCTTGTTAAACTATTATTCTGCGGTGGCAGGAACTAACGGAAGTCTTGTTGACAGCAAAACCCTGATTTATTATGAACATGCCGGGCATACATGCGGCACCAGGCTTGTACCGCCAACATCCGTAAGCAGTACTAATTCACCCAACAACACGATCACTATTTCTCCCAACCCCACAACATCAGAGCTAACCATCACCTCATCTGATAAAATAGCGTCTGTTTCCATTGCCAACCTTATGGGCCAAACCATATTCAGCAATCAATACAATTCCTCAAACGTGCAGGTAAACGTGGCAGACCTACCTTCAGGGCTGTACTTAGTTAAAGTCAATGGCGGTTATGTGCAGAAGTTCATAAAGGACTAACCTTTAGGCTAAATCCCCTAACTTTATCGGTTCCTAATTATATTGAATGAGGTATTTTGCTGGTTTTGTTTTATGTTGTCTAGTGCTGTCCGGGTTTCTTCCGGCATCGGGCAAAAAGCACAGGCACCGGGGCGAGCCAAAAACAGAGGTAGAGCTGATGAACAGCATCGTGAGTTGCCTGCAGCGTAAGGACACTACCGGCTACTACTATCTTTTTCCGCCGTTTGATACCCTATGGCGCATGGTGATCAGTAATTCAGACCACACGCCGGAGGCTGAAAAGCAGCTGGACAATTTGAAAAAACATCCGCAGGCGCTTATAGACTTTGATCCTTTTTATAACCATCACATCATGAGCCGGTTTACTGATGTGCTGCAGAAAGGGGAGGATTCAGGCATACACTGGAATGGTGTAGTGGTGGAGCGTTACGAGTTTCAGAACGAACCGGTGACCCGCGACCTTGCCGGGTATGAAAAGATAGCGCCCGACAGGATGAAGGGCTTCCTGTTTTTAAAAGACCTGGCGGGCAGGCAAACATTTTGTATCACTATCTCGGAGATACAGAAAATACAGGGTTTTTATTTTGGTGGCCAGGTGATAAATATCCTGGAGGCATCTACCATAGACCAATACCTGGCCAAGGAGGAAAAAGAACGCCGGTATCTGGAGTGGCTGGCCAAACACCCGATAATAGATACACCCAAAATTGACTCTGCAAGCAAATTGAACCTGGACTCGCTGAGCGCCGCAGCCGATGACGATAACAGCAAGGTGCGCAAGGAAGTGGTAGAGCGGAAATATTATGAAGGCAAATTTGACAACGAAATACCCGTGAGCCTGTATGTACGGTATATGAAGGACTTGCATACCGGTAAAGTGGCTTTTTATGACGGGCTTTATAAATTTGGAGACCAGAAAAACTATGTGCGCCTGGATATAACCCTGGCCGATGGTAAGTGGCTGATGGAGGATGACCCGCCGGTGGGCACGCTGGAACTGGTGCTAAAAGACCGTATCTATACAGGCTCATGGCTCAATAATGATAATGCTACAGGCTACGATGTATTGCTGAAGCAGGCCGATCTGCCGGAACGGAAAATGGAGCAGCTGGAAAAAATACTGGAGCGGGGAACAAGTGGCGCAGCCAACCAGGATACTGCTCCGGAAAAATCGCCAGAAGAAATAAGAAAAGAAAAAGAGAAAAAGATGAATGAGGACAGGGGCAATGATGGTAATTAATCTAAGAATGCCCGCCCGGCTGAACGCCGTTCAGACGGGTGCAAATAAGGAAATGTGCAAATGCCCTGTATTAATGGTAGATGTGAAATAATTTAATAAATGTGCTGATTGGATTTGTCCCGAATAGGGCAATAAACAGATATTATTGAACTTGACGCTTATAAGGGCGAATATTGCAGAACAATTATGAGACGACCATGCTAATGTCTAGAATTAGCATAGAGCTGCATAGAAATTACAAATTTGAACAAGTAAAACTGCTGATGGGAGTACCATCTGGCAACTAAAAAGACAAAGAATATTCAGATGAAACAACCGGAAATAAATAATTTTGGCGACCTGAAGAAGGCGGGATATGTTACTAAGAAGATAAAGGAAGAGGTGCGCACTAACCTTATAGGCCTGATACAGAAAAAGCAAAGCCCTTTTAATACCATACTGGGGTATGAGCATACGGTGATACCCGATGTGGAGCGTGCATTGCTGTCGCGGCACAACATACTTTTCCTGGGGCTGCGCGGGCAGGCAAAGACCCGCATGGCACGCGAAATGGTGAACCTGCTGGACGAATGGATACCGGTGATAGCCGGCAGTGAAATAAACGATGACCCGTTTGCGCCTGTGTCGCTGTATGCACGGCAACTGCTGGCGGAGAAAGGAGATGCTACGCCCATAGCCTGGCTGCACCGCAGTGCGCGCTATGGTGAGAAGCTGGCCACGCCCGATGTGTCTGTTGCAGACCTGGTGGGCGATATAGACCCTATAAAGGCTGCGAATATGCGGCTAAGCTTTGCGGATGAACAGGCGCTGCACTACGGTATTATTCCGCGCTCGCACAGAGGCATCTTTGTGATCAATGAGTTGCCCGACCTACAGGCGCGCATACAGGTTTCACTGTTCAATATTTTGCAGGAAGGCGATATACAGATACGTGGTTTTAAGCTGCGCCTGCCACTGGATATACTGTTTATTTTTACGGCCAACCCGGAAGACTATACCAACCGTGGCAGCATAGTAACGCCGCTTAAAGACCGTATAGAAAGCCAGATAATAACGCACTATCCCAAAACGATAGAAATATCGAGGGCTATTACCGAGCAGGAGGCACACTTGCTGCCAGAGCAGCTAGGCATGGTCTCTGTGCCTGATATGTGCGCTATGCTTATAGAGCAGCTGGCCATGGACGCGCGCAAGAGTGAGTTTGTGGACCAGAAAAGCGGTGTATCTGCAAGGCTTACCATATCCGCTTATGAGAACCTCGTAAGCACGGCTGAACTGCGGGCGCTTAATGCCGGACTTAAGCACACCATGGTGCGCATAGCCGACTTTATTGGTGTTGTACCATCCATCACCGGCAAGATAGAGCTTGTCTATGAGGGCGAGCAGGAAGGGCCGCTGAACGTAGCCTTCCGGCTGCTGGGGCTGGCCATACGTGCATCGTTTGCCAAATATTTTCCTGATCCGCAATCCTTTAAGAAAGAGAGAGGCCCGCAGGGTGCTAAAGCTAAGCCTAGTCCGTACCAGCCGGTGGTAGATTGGTTTGGTAAAGGCAACGACCTGGTGATACTACAGGATGAAAGTGATGCGGCATACCTCGCTCACTTGTATCAGGTAGATGGCCTTTATGCTGCGGTAAAACAGTTTTACCCGGGTGCTGATGAAACACAGGCTGGACTGCTTATGGAGTTCCTGCTGCATGGCCTTGCGGAGTTTTCGCTCATCAGTAAGAAGGGCGTGGAAAGAGGCGGCTACGCATTTGGAGATATACTGGGCAGTATGCTGAATATGAATTTTGAGGAGGAGTAACCCCCAAATCCCCTGAAAGGCGGGCTTCGCTTGAGGATATGCATTAGTATAGTGCTAAATTCGGCGTTGCAATTCAATGCCTCTTGCTTTTTCCGTAAAACATTTTGTAGTCTTACTATATGAAATTACCCTATGAAAAAGCTCTTTTTTCTGTCCTTCTTTTATTGCCTTTTGTCTTGGTGCTCAAACATTGCAATACCAGCATGATACAACCATAAAAGGTGCAGGGGGCTATTTCTACATTTCCGGTGGGTGTTTATTTTGTGAAGATAAATGGCACTGAGGTGAGGAAATTTGTGAAGGAATAAGTCTACGGTACCGGGTCATACCCATGCCGTCCCCAGGGATGGCACGAACAGAAACGCCTGAACGCCATCCACCCGCCTTTGAAGGGACCGTATTTTTGGATGGCATCCAGTCCGTAAGTGCTGCAAGTGGGCGTGAAGCGGCATTTGGTGCCAAAAAACGGCGATATAGCACCCTGATAAAACCGGATGATGGCGATGAATAATATGGAGAGCAGTTTGTGCAAGGGTAGTCTAAAGTCTAAAGTAGAAAGTCTAAAGTTTGCGTGTTCTACCTACTGTTATTGGCTTCTTCTTTTTTTACGATCGTTATTAATTTCTCAATCCCTTTTATTACAGCCTCTTTTACCGGTTCGTAATCGGGCATTTTGGTGTCGGTGAAGATAAGGAAGAGGTGCATTTGCTGGCCGGTCGGCATGGCATCGTAAAGGGCATGTTTATTCAGCCGCCAGGCTTCTACCATTAACCGGCGGATGCGGTGCCGGTGCACAGAGCTGCGGAATTTTTTCTTGGGTACGGAAAAGCCAGCCTGCACCGGAGACGCTTTGGGGTCGATACGGGGGCCGAGCACGTAAATGAGCCTTATGGGAAAAACAGAAAACGCTTTCCCTGAAAGGAAAAGCGTATGAATATGCTGCTCTCGCTTGAGCCGCTCATATACCCGGAAAGTATTACGAATGGCGAAAAGATTTAAGATATTACTTCAGGCGGCTCTCGTCAGATACCGTAAGCTTATGACGGCCCTTGGCGCGGCGTGAAGCCAATACTCTGCGGCCATTAGCTGATTCCATACGTTTACGGAAACCATGAACTGTTTTGCGGCTGCGGCGGTGTGGTTGGTATGTACGTTTCATAAAAAGTCAAAAATTAAAAAGTCAAAACTGAAAGTGCATGTTTTAATACACGCGCTTTATTTTTTTAATGGAGTGCAAAGGTAAAGGATATATTTGAAGTGAACAAATAATTTGAGGGTTGATTTTGGGCTTATTCCACCAATGAAAAGTAAAGTATGTGATGTTTATATATGATTTGCCAAAGGCTATTATTTTCAGTATTTTTGAACAAATTTACTTAAAATGGAAATATTGCTAGTGAAACCGGATAATAATAATCAACTGAAGGCGGTAAAAGCTGTTTTAAAGGCGTTAAGCGTAGATTTCATTTCGAAAGAAGAAAAAAAATATAACCCTGAATTTGTAAAAAAAATACAAGAAAGCCGTAAACAAGTGAAAGAAGGTAAAGTGACTACCATAAAGTTGGAAGATTTATGGAAATAGACTTTTCTGCCAAAGCGAAAGAAGATTTAGGATTTTGGAAGAAAAGTGGCAATCAATCTATTCAGGGTAAAATATCAAAACTGATCGTTTCAATTCTTGAGACACCATATGTGGGATTGGGAAAACCAGAACCCTTAAAGCATGAATTACACGGAACTTGGTCGAGAAGAATAAACAAAGAGCATAGGATAGTCTATGAAGTTGAAAAAAGCAGAATAATAGTCCTCTCACTTAAAGGGCATTATGAACAGTAGAAGATTGCTTCCCGATTGTAAATTAAGTTAAAATACTAACCCATTTCAGTCCATTCCCCACATTACCCTATATTTGTCAGGTGAGTTTTTTATATCCCCTTTTCCTGGTTGCGGGTGTGTCGCTGGCGATACCGGTGCTGATACACTTGTTCAACCTGCGCAAGTATAAAACCATTCTTTTTCCGCATACCCGGTTTCTGAAAAACATACAGCTCAACAGCCGTAAACAAAGCCAGGTGAGGTATAAATACCTGCTGGCCGCACGCCTTTTGTTCCTTGCTGTGCTGATTCTGGCATTTGCCCAGCCTTTTTTTAATAACAGCAGTAAAAAAGCAGGCGACCATAAATTCCAGGTCATTTACATCGACAACTCTTACAGCATGTCGGTGAAAAAAGGCGGCCAGAGTATGCTGGATATGGCCAAGGATGCTGCCCGGAAGCAACTTCGACATGCCGCTCCGGGAACAAGGTTTGTATTGCTGACCAATGACAAGCCGGGCAGCTACCACTCGGAGCCTGCTGATAAGGTTTTTGCAGAGATAAACGCTACCGACCTATCCGCATCGGCAAAGACTGTGGACCAGGTGCTGGCCAATGCGCAGAGCATCATGGAAAACGAGGGCAAGACCGGGGCAGACCTTTATTACTATTCCGATTTCCAGCAGAGCGCCTTTCCTGCACAGCCAGATAAGGGGCTGATGAAGAACATTACCTTCTATGGTGTGCCGGTGCAAACCGATGAGGCGCAGGATATTTATATAGATACGGCCTACCTCACCACGCCTGTATTGCAGACGGGCAAGAGTAACTACATAATAGTGCATACCCACTGCACGGGCAAGCCACCCAAGGAAAACCCGGTGCTGAACCTTGCGATAAACGGACAAGTGAAGAGCGCAGCCTCGCTCAATTTTTCGGACAAGGCAGAGAGTTTTGATACGCTGAATTTTCAGGTAAATAATGCCAACTGGCAGAAGATAACGCTGACCATCAATGATCCGTCTGTGCGGTTTGATGATACGTTCAGGATCACGGCGCGCAGCTCGCCAAATCTTTCTGTACTGGCGCTAAATGAGGGCCAGCCTAATACATATATACAAGCTGCGTTCAGGGCTTACAATGGATTTAGGCTGAACCAGGCAGAGGCAGCAAGTGCACCAAAGGACTGGAAGGAGTATAACCTGGTGATCTTAAACGGCATCACCCGCGTAGATGATGCGCTGGGTAAAACAATTAATGATGCGCTGCAAAGTGGCCAGAGCATCTGCATTTTCCCGGGCAAGACAAGCAACCTGCAACAGTTGAATGACGGGCTGAAATTGGCTGGTGACCTGCGGATAACCGGCGTAGACACTGTGCCGCAAACAGCCAGCTCTATACAGCAAGGCAGTGCATTGGTGAAAGACCTTTTTGATAAAATACCGGAGAATGTACAATTGCCGGTGGCCAACTGGCACTACATTATCAGTGCGGGACTTAGCGCTAACCAGCAGTCTGTGCTTAGTTTCCGCAACGGAGACCCGCTGCTGGCAAGATATATGCCTTCTAAAGGGCAGTTGTATATCTGTGCTACCTCTGCCGACCTGCAGTCGGGCAATTTTCCGGGCAGCTACTTTTTTACGCCCTTTCTGTATGAAATGGCTATGCAAAGCAGTAGCAGCAGTGTATATGCCATAACCGGAGGTACACAACAGGCCATATACCTGCCCCTGTCCAACGCCTCAGAGCGCAACATGGTGCATGTGTACGGTAAGGATATGGACATTATCCCATCCCAACGCCCTGATGGCGCCGGGCTTGATGTATTTATAGACCAGGCAGTGCAACAACCTGGCTTCTATGCACTGAGTACAGCCGGTGGCAGCGATACTACGCAGATAGCGCTCAATCAGAATAAAAGTGAATCCCTGCTGGATTTCCGTGATATTAATGCCCTGAAAAGCGAGTGGAAAGGCGATAACATAAAATGGATGAGTGTGGTTGATGGTGGTGGTATTACCAATAGTGGTGGTGGCAGTTTCCCGCTGTGGAAAGTGTGCGTGCTGCTGGCGCTGCTGATGCTGGGCTTGGAAACGTTTTTGCTGGCACGGGTTAAGAACCCGGTTGTAGCGTGATTTTGAAATTACAAAATGCACCCCCATCACTTTAAAGTTGTGTTTAGACGGAGTATTTATATCTTTATTGTGCAGTAAAGAAATATCAGACAATGCAGATGCTTATAAAAAAAGCGAAAGTAATAGACCCGCAGTCGGGTTTTCATGACCAGGTTGTGGACCTGCTGGTGGAAAATGGTGTTATTAAGGACATTGCAGCTACGATAGATAAGGACGTAAAAACAGTTATTGAGGCGAAAGGACTTTGTGTGAGCCCTGGATGGGTGGACGTTTTTGCTGATTACCGTGAACCGGGTTTTGAGCACAAAGAAACAATAGCCAGCGGCCTAGCAACAGCTGCTGCGGGTGGATTTACCGATGTAATGCTCGCTCCGAATACGCAGCCTGCGCTGAGCACAAAATCAATAGTACAATTTGTATTAAAGCAAGCCGGTGGCAATATAGTGGCATTGCACCCCATAGGCGCGGCTACCCAAAACACCGATGGCAAAGACCTTGCGGAAATGCTGGACATGCGTGCCAATGGCGCCGTAGCATTCTCCGACGGATGGAAACCCGTGCAGCAGGCCAGCCTGATGATGAAAGCACTGGAGTATGTAAAGGCCTTTCATGGTACGGTGATGCAACTGCCGGTAGATGCATCGCTGGCGGCTGGTGGGCTTATGAATGAGGGCATAGTGTCAACGGGGTTGGGAATGGCAGGGATACCCGCGCTGGCCGAATCGATAATGGTGCACCGGGATATAGAATTATTGCGCTATACCGGATCTAAATTGCACATCACTGGAGTATCAACAGCGGAATCTATAGAACTGATAAGGAAGGCTAAGAGCGAAGGGCTGGCGGTGACCTGCTCTGTAACGCCTTACCACCTGGCACTTACAGAAGACATGCTGAGCGGCTACGACAGCGCATATAAAGTATCGCCGCCGTTGCGCAGCGAGACAGACAGGATGACACTTATAGCGGGGCTTAAAGACGGCACAATAGATTGCATAGCCACACACCACCGCCCCCATGAGTGGGACGCCAAGGCAAAAGAATTTGAATATGCATCCGACGGTATGGCGGTGCAGGAATGTGCCTTCAATATACTTTGGGATGCGCTGAAAGACTATGTGACCATAGAGCGCCTGGTAGAAACAATGACCATTATGCCACGTGCCATCTTTGGGCTGGAGACGAAGCAGATAGAGAAGGGCAGCAGGGCGTGCATGACGATATTTACCACAGCCGGTAACCATACTTTAGCTGCAGGCCATACCGCATCGGCCAGTAAGAACAATCCTTTTGAGGGGAAGAAATTAAGCGGCAAGATTTTGGGTATCATTAATAATGATCAGTTTCACGTTGCATAAATAATCCTTGATGAAGAAAAATACTTATGCCGTTTATGGATTTGCTACTGCGATCCTAATGATAATTGTTGGTACGCTCATCACGTATGAGGGGGCGGCTTTGCGTACGGGTATGACCTGGCTCGTGGAGATACCCTTTTTTGTAGGCATACTGCTTAATGCCGGTGCTTATTCCAGGGCTAACAATAACTATGTCACATTTGGCAGTGTTTTCAAGAGCTGCTTCATGGCTGTGCTCATCGTTATGGTAGTGAGGCTGGCGTGGATACCGGTCTCTGACCATCTGTTCCCGCATATGAAAGAACAGGCACTGGCGAGTATGCGCGAGAAAATGGCAAAGAACCCCAGTGCAAATGATGAGCAGGTGGATATGATGACGAATATGTTTACAAAGTTCTGGGGGCTGATCGTAATATTTGGTGTTGTTATAGGCACTTTGTTTATGGGGGCAATATATTCGGTAATAGCGGCTGCGGTAGTAAAGAAGGATGGTATGCCTATGCCGCAGGGAGATAATTTCTGATCACGAAAATCTAAAATAAAGTAACCATGGAAACAAAAAAACAAACACACATCGTTTATGGTTTTATTACCGGGATCGTCATGGTAATATTGAGTGTTATCATCTACATGACCGGCTTATCCTTTACTCCCGGAAAGGAGTGGATCATATACTTAGTGTATCTCCCATTTTTAGCTGGCATAGTGCTAAATGCCATGGCCTACTCCAAAGCAAATGACGGCTTTGTAACATTTGGCAATGTTTTTGGCAGCTGCTTTAAGGGTACAATGATCATCATCCTGGTAATGGTGGCCTGGGGTGTACTATCTACAATTGTGTTTCCTGAAATGAAGACCAAGACCCTGGAGATGATCCGGATAAAAATGCAGCAAAGCAACCAGGCCCAGAAAATGACCGATGACCAGATGGAGAGCGCGGTAAGCTTTATGAGCAACCATTGGAATACGATAGTTGTTGGCGGGTCTGTATTATACAACCTTTTCTTTGGCGCTATTTTTTCTCTTATTGGTGGTGCAGTTGCCAACAAGAAGGGCGATAACCCTTTTAATAACGCTCAGCAAATGTGATCTTGCCAAACTGTAAACTGATGCGGCTTCGAAGTGATTATGCCTTTTTGAACCACCTGTTATAAACATACTTAGACAACTTAATGCCGGGATCATCTATGTACTTAGCCATGAGCCATGATGCGGGTATGCAAACGGCGGTAGTAACCAGGAAGATGTATAAGGCAGCGTAGTTGTACCCAACGCCGGGATACATGTGCAGCAGCATATAGCAGCTCAGAGAGCCCATGACCAGCGGATGAAGCAGGTATAGCGCAAAAGAGATATAGCCCAGGAACCGGAATGCCCGGAGGCTGATGAAGCGCTGCAACCGCGGGGATAGCACAAACGCCAGTACCAATAAGTAAGCGCCCGATACATGTACCCAATGCGTTGCTTTTGTGAATATCCACGACATATGCCCGAATAGGGTGCCGCTGAAATCGCCAGAGTCGGGGAAGGAGCCGAGGATGAGGCCTATGATAAGGAACAATGCTGCTATAATGCCTGCCCGGCGCGGGGCGAGCGAGGGCATTGCTTCCTCCACGTAATTCAAACTGATGCCGAATACGAAGGCTGCCATTGGCCGGTTGTACGTAACTACGCAGTACAGGAACAGCAGCAACAGGGATGGCAGTTTGTTGCGTGTATTGTGGGTTAACGCAAGATAGGCAAACACAAAGAATGAACCGGTGAGCTCAATGGACATAGTCCAGAGGGTGGTATCGAAAGCATTATCACCCTCGAACATGGTGCCGTTTTTGAGGCAGGTCAGCAACCGCAGAAGTGGGTGGGGGAACGTCCACATATTGCCGAACCACCACTCTGAATGCTGGATGCTGCTGGCCGGGACGTTGAAGAACAGGCCCGCTTTCATCATAATAAAGGCTACGATCATGGTGAATGCAACGGGTACATACAGGCGTATGAATCTGCGGTATGCACCGGATACGATGACTTCTGTTTGGTTTGTGAGAAAGTATTTACGGCTGAGCACATAGCCGCTTAAGACGAAAAATACACAGACCGGAAAATAGCCGCCGGATAGCACGCTGAATACACTCCGGCCGTAGGTGATCTCGAGGCCGTGCAGGTGGCTGGTAGCAAGATCAGCGGTGTAGAAGGCGCTGTAAAAGACCAACAGGTAGTGGTGAAGGAACACAGAGAGGGCTGCTATGCCCCTGATCCCATCGAGATAAGCTACTTTGTTTGTCTTTTGCATTGTGGTTGTGTATGCCAAATGTAAAAAACATTCGGGTATGCTGTTCGGGGATTGCAAATCCCCGACCGTGGCTTTCGGATTGCAAATCCGAAAGAGCGGCGTATGCTGTTCGGGGATTGCAAATCCCTAACCATGGCTTTCGGATTGCAAATCCGAAAGAGCGGATATTCTTAGTTGACCCCATCCACAAAATACATGCTTAGCTCGCCTTTATTCTTGGCCGAAAGTTCACCGCGGTAGGTGCATTTGTATTGTTCCTTTACCAGCTCATAGGTATCCTGCGAAATGTTGACCCTGCCGGCCTCGCCGCCCTGCTCCATGCGGGCTGCTATGTTTACCGCATCGCCCCATATATCGTAAGCAAATTTTATTACGCCCACTATGCCGGCCACCACGCTGCCGCTGTGTATGCCTATCCTGATCTCAAAGGTCTTGTCGCCCAGCTGCCGCCGCCTTTGCTGCATAAATTCGTTTATGTCCAGCGCAGCATGCACCACGCGCTGTGCATGCATTGGGTCGGCTACGGGCAAGCCGCCAACTGCCAGGTAGGCGTCGCCTATTGTTTTTATCTTCTCAATGTTATACTTGCGTGTTATTTCATCAAATGCCTTGAAGCAAGTATGCAGCTCATCTATGAGCTGCTGCGGATTCATCTGCTCACTGGCTGTTGTGAAGTTGACAAAGTCGGTGAACATGACGGTTACAGGGTCAAAATAGCGCGCTTCGGCTGTGCCTTTGTCTTTAAGCTCGTCCGCCACTTCCGACGGGAGTATGTTAAGCAGCAGGTCTTCCGACCTCTTTTTTTCGCGGCTGAGGAGCGCGTTGGTTTTTTTCTGGTTCCGGTAGTTTCTGAGCACAAAGAAGATAGCTACCAGCAGCAGCGTAATGCTCACGAGCAGGAATGCCCATATAAGTACTTGTATCTTTATTTCGCGGTCGCGCTTCTGAGCATCCGCCTCGCGTTTCTGAGCATCCGCCTCGCGTTTTTCAAGGTTTATTTTTTGCTGTACGCTTACCAGTATCAGGGCGTTTTTTTCGGCAGAAGAGCTGTCTGATACACGCCGTGCGGAATCTTCATAATTGAACGCTACCGGGTAATTGCCAGTTACTGCATATCCTTTTGCCAGCAGTGGATAGATGAATTCCAGCAGCTCATACTGGTCCCATTTGGCACCGTCTATGATCATCTGGTTTGCCTGCAGCAGCAGCGCCATTCCCTTTTTTTTATCATTCAATTCCAGGTACACATCTCCCAATACAGCAATAGATTTTGCGGAATTATTATTCAGTTTATTATGTGCCAGGCCGGTTTCTATATCTTCTTCCAGCAGCGGAATGGCTTCCTTATACCGTTTTTCCAGGTAATAAGTGATGCCGAGGTTGCCTCCGGTAATTCCTATCCATACTTTCTGGTTATTCTGCTTAGAGAGATTGTATGCCTCCAGGAAATAGTGTTCCGCAGAATCATAAACACCCGAACGGCGGTAACACAGGCCAATAGTGTTTAAAAGATCGGCCGGGGTAGGGTGCAGGTAACGGGTTCCCGTTTTTTTTGCTTCCAGAAAAATGGGCAGTGCGGCATCATAATCTTTAAACCGGTAATAGCACAAACCAAGGTTGTAGAGGTAACTGTATTTTGGCGGAAACTGGCTGGATGTGAGCCGTGAATAGATATTATTTGCCTCCAATGACAATTCGAATGCTTTGCTGAATGTCTTTGGATTTCGCCAGTAATAATCCCCCAGCATCTGCAGCCCCTCGGCCTGTAGCTCCGGCAGTTTGTTTTCCCGGATCTCTTTAATAACTCCCGGTAATTCCTCTTCGATCTTCGACGCAGCCTGAGGACCCTTAAACCTCGACCAGAACAAGTACTCTTTTAGCTTCAGTGCATATTTCAGCTGTTTGTCTCCATTATCGCCGGCCCATTTTTCCAGGCCCCTCAATTCATAAAGGCTTTGGGCTGAATCGAGCCTGCCTATCACATTGTACAGGGAATCGACCGCAAAAAACTGCAGCGCATAAGACTTATGAAGCAGGTTATCTGGATATGCCCGGGCATTTAAAAAACAACTGACAGTAAGAAAAGCGGTAATAATAAATGCTCGGGCAGACATAGGCCATTAATTAAAATAACCCTTCGGGATGCTTAACCACTGCCCATGGGCCAGGTGCCCTGTGATCAAAAAGTAAATTAAGGCCAGCGGCCAGAATATCCAGTGGATAATGAGCAGAATGACACTGTGATAAATATGCCAGCTAACTAGCGCTGTATATAAGCCTAACAGAAAGTAGATAACGGATTTGCTTCTCATGGCGCGTAAATTTACGTGTGGTTATGTGTGTAAAAATGCAACTTTTTATTTATGTTTTTATGAAAAAAAATAAAAATCAATTCAAAAGTGGTCCGCTTTATGCTACATTTCAAACAATGAAAATCACAAAAATATGTACATTTGGTAAACTCCATTTATCACAAAACCCAAAGGGCGATGAAGAAATTCCTGCTTATTCCGGTACTGGCCACAGTCACAGTTTTTTCCAGCTTTACCCGCGCGAATGAATCAGAAAAGTACACTTCTGCCGAAGGGCATTTCTCTGTTACATTCCCCGGCAAGCCCGACGAAAGCACGCAGGACGAAGAGACAGAAGAAAATACTTTTTACAAAATACACCTGGCACAATACGCGCCCAGCGAAAACGAAGTATATATGATGGCATGGGCAGACCTGACCAATTTTTTCCCGAAGAATAAAACGGTTAAACAGTTCCTGGAAGATTGCCGCGACAATGCAACGCGCAATATGAGGGCCCTGCAGGTAACCACCACTGCCACTGAGCTGGGCGACAAACCTTATATCGAGTTTACATTTGCATCGGACGAGGCAACAGGCAAGGATCGTATTTACCTGATCAATAAATTTCAGTACATCATCATCACTATCTTTTCCCTCAAGACAGGCATACCACCATCGGCTGATAAATTTATCGGGTCGTTTGCTACGATGTAGTAGTCTGAACCTGGATTTGCATGATTAAAAGATTACCCTGATTTTTTCTGTGAGTAGTATGGTTTACTGCGGTTGCATATTCTTTGAAGAAACAATTTGCGAACTCCGGAGATAGTTTTCAAACGGAAGTTTTTCTGATTTTTCTTCAGGTTTTTCTTTGAGCCGAATGAACAAGCTTTGTTGTTATTTATACCGTTGCTTCGCAGGGCAGGTAAAAGATTACCCCTACAGCGAATGCCCCATGTTAATTATATTTTTTGCGTGTTGATATGGGACATTTTAAAATTGCAAGTAGTTTATTTTTAGCTGTTTATGTATTAGGCCATGTCCCGTTCTGCCTCATTTATGCCCCGGGTGGGACATTACTGTTGTCTGAATCAGAATTTTCAGAATTATTGAATTTTCAGAATTCCGGGTTATCCTCCGAAATAATCGAGATGTGGGGCATTTTATGCTCCATTGTACCCCGTGCTAGCTGTATGTCTGAACCTCAGGTTAAACGAGATTTACTGATTAACTGTTTTCCTATGACCTAGCAGAAAAAAATTGCGACCCTGTGTGCTTGTAATGATTCGCAAAGCTTTTGTTTGCGGCTTTGGTGTATTTTTTCCTTTTTTGGCTCAAAGTTCTTACAGAAAAATGAAGGTAAAAAATTGAAGTTTTATGATAGTGCGTATTTGCGATATCATGTGCTGAGGGCGGGATATGATGTAACTTTTTTTGGGGATAAGGGGATGAGGATGAGTGAGGTATATGTGATGACTCGCAAAGCGGATACCGATAGTTATCGGTAGGACTCCACTGGAACGTAGTCGGGAGACTACGCTCAACTGAGGTTAGGCGTGTTTGTGAAATAATCTGCATCAAAAACTTCAACTATCGTACCCTGATTACCTCCGAGTCCGGCGATCAACCTTCGCTACAGCTATGGCAGATGAAAAGGGCCGAGACTCGGAGGGGACAGAAAATAGACCTCTCCCCGGCCTCTCCGAAGGAGAGGTGCAGTAGGATGAGTTACGTAGATTAATAATCAGAGGCTGCTCCTGTAGGGGTGGCCTCTGATTTTCGACCTTTCAGCTGGTGGGAATATCTTGTCTTATCACCCCGCCTTCGGCACCCCTCTTTGAAGAAAAGAGGGGAGTGTGTTGCGTGCCCCTGTTTCGTGAGGTTGCTTCCTGCGTCGCAATGACGTGAGCACAGTGTCGGGCGCGAGCCAACCACCCCGGCTGAAAAGCATGCTTCGCTATGCTTTTCAGCACGCCCCTCCTTGAAAAAAGGAGGGGAGGTGTTACGCCTTTCGCGATGGGCAAGCTCAGTAGTGATATATTTTACAAGGGTATCAACATCCCTTACCTGAAGCAGCATATAAAATAATATTATTTAAAAAAGAAATTTTTCCACCGGTACTAACATTTCCGCCGCTAATCACGCCTATATTTATAGCAGGTTATTATACGTGCTGTAAAGCCTGCAAAAATTACCCCGGTTGCGTTGAATAATTTAGTTAATATAAACAGCGATTTTTTGATAACAGACAATAGTTTATCGGGGCAGGATGAGCTAAAAGTGCTGATCGGGCAATGTATTGCCCACTCAAGAAGCGCACAAAAAAGGCTTTATGACCTGTATGCCCCGGACGCTTATGGAATAGTAAGGAGGCTGGTGTACAATGATGAGCAAAAGGCAAAGGCAATACTGAATGAAGCGTTCTTTAAAATTTTCAGAGACCTGGACAAGTTTGCGTTCCAGGGGGCGTTTGAAGGCTGGGTGAGGAAAATAGTGGTGCATACCGTGGCAGACCATATGCGGCAAAACATAAAGGCCGGGCCACACAGAGAAGTGCAGCCGGAGGACGCGTATATAAACAGTGAACCGGTAGAAAATCTATCGCACAAGTAACTACTGAAACTGGTGGCGACACTGCCGGATGCGCAAAGGGAGATCTTTAACTTATTCGTATTTGAAAATTATTCGCACAAGGAGATAGCGAAATTGCTGAACATAAATCAAAACAACTGCCGGTGGCACCTGAATGATGCCCGCAGAAGGCTAAAAGAGAAAATAAGTGCACTTGTAAATAAATAGACTGTGAGTAATTATTGGAAACATATCGATGATTTTTTCAGGGAGAAGCTCGGCCGATACCGGGAGACGCCCCCCCCTGATGTGTGGGAAGCCCTTGATAAACAGCTGGATGGATTGATACCGTCACCAACTACTCCATCCGCGCCGCGGCCGTCGTTCCGCTGGCTGGGCCATCTGGCCATGGTGTCGCTGGTTGCCGTGCTCTCCATTCCGCTGGTGAAAAAACTGACTGGCAGCAAAGCCACACAGGCAACTGCTGTGCCTGTAGAAGCGCCGGTGGCTGCTAATACTGCAAACGCACCTGTAGCCGCTACGAACGTAGTTTCTGCAGTAACAAAAGAACAACCCGGATCGGATAAAGACGCCGGCACCAGTGCCGACGCTTCATCAGCTGCACCAGCGCTCATAGCGGCTGTGCGCAGCCAACAGCCGGCAGAAACTTCATACGCAAAAACGCCTGTCCGGAAAAAGAACACGGCTGAAAACAAAAGCCGTGAAAAACGGAACACTGGCGGTAACAGCAAAACCAGTACGGCCAAAGGTGGAAAAACGGAAAACGACGGCGGCAAGCCGCCTGCCAAAACAAATAATTATAACAGCGGCAAAGCCAATACCGGTAGCGGTATTGCTGCCAAAGAAAAGGAAGCAACAACAACTACTACCAAGCAAACGCAGCCAGCCCCTAAAACCCCTCCGGCTAAAGAGATCGCGAAAAAAGCAGCTACTAAAAAAGCAGAAGTTAAACCTGCCAAGCCACCATTTACCCGGGTGTAAGCCGGCCTTAAGGTAGGTTATGAGCGCGGGGCAGGCAATGACGCAGCCTCTAAGTACACAGTATCTCCCTACCTGCAGTACAACTTATCGCAGAAGTTCTCCCTGCTGGTGCAGCCTACCGCGAAATATGCACAGCTAAAGACAGGAAATGTTGGTAACAGTAAGTCCTACTACAAAGAGAACCATGACGGGGTTGCCACGCTGGACAGCAGTGTGCGGACCGGCGCAGTTGGCGGTACTCAAACGTATATGAACTATTACACGTACAGCGAGACGCATGATTCTATCGTAAAATCTTACAGGAAGGGTGGTAACTACCTGGAGCTTGAGATCCCGATATTGCTGAAATACAAGCTGACTAAAAGCCTGTCTGTGTATGGCGGCGCTAACTTCCTGTATCATAAGGTGGGCGTTACGGAAAATACGTACACAAAACAGGATATCGCAAGATCCACTGATTTTGCCGGGGCAACTATCGGGTTGCCAACAACCGCACCGGTATTTAACGGATCAGATTACACCTATGCCGGCACGCCAATAGCAAATTATAAAGGGTCCCTTTATCCATCGCCAAAGGGCATAGTAAACCTGGGCTATATGCTTGGGGTCAGCTATGAGTACAGTAACAAGTGGCTGTTTGACGCGTTGCTGGAACAAAGCCCTGCTAACAAGAATGTGGAGGGGGGATATAACGTAAATGCACCGGTTTCGGCGGCATATTTCCGCTTGTCTGTGGGTTATAAATTTATTAAATAAGTAACTGAATAAAAATTATCCGTAATTTCCGCAGACATTCGCACCGCAGACTAAGCCCATCCCCTGGAAGATCACCTTTGGACTAAGTGAATGATGTATAGAATAAATGGGCGGAGCTAAAATAACACATATAAAACCTCAAGGGGCGCAAAGTATTGCGCCCCTTTGGGCTTTATGCATTTTGTTTTGTACAGCCGTTCTCATTTCATCGCAGGCAAAAGCGCAGGTAATATTCACCATAGCGGGCAATGGCTATGTGGGTTATTATGGAGACGCGGGCCCGGCAACCGCAGCAGCGCTGGATTCCCCGGGATGTGTTGTTACAGATGGCCTGGGCAATATCTACATCAGCGACCAGCTGAATAATTGCGTAAGAAAAGTAAACGCCGCCGGAGTGATCACCACCATTGCCGGCACAGGTGTGCCGGGATATAACGGTGACGGTGTAGCGACTGCTGCCCAGCTCAATTCGAACTGGGGCGTGGCAGCAGACCACTACGGTAATGTATATATAGCCGACCAGAACAATAGCCTCATACGCAAAGTAAATGCCGCCGGTGTGATGACAACCATAGCCGGAACCGGGACTGCCGGATTTTCCGGAGATAATGGCCCGGCGCTGCATGCGAGGTTGGGGCACCCACTGGGAATTGCAGTGGACGGGATGGGAAACGTTTACATAGGCGATGCAGATAATTACCGGGTGCGCCGTATAGACACTGCGGGTATCATCACCACGATAGCAGGAACAGGTACAAGGGGTTATAGTGGCAATGGCGGCCCCGCAACAGCGGCAAAGCTTGAATTTATGTGGGGGCTGGCAACCGACCAGGCAGGTTATGTATACATAGCCGATGGCAGCAACAACCGCATTCGCCGGGCAGACCCGGCCCCGGGAGGGCTCATTGTGACCGTGGCTGGTGATGGTGACCCAGGCGCAGCTGGTGATGGAGGAAATGCAACCGATGCCCAGCTCAATTCCCCCACAGGCGTATTTGTGAATGGCTCAGGAGAAATTTTTATTGCAGATTGTGTAAACAACCGGATCAGGAAAGTGAGCGCCGGCGGCATTATCAGCACCGTTGCGGGGACCGGCTCGCCGGGTTTTGCCGGCGACAACGTGCTGGCTACTGCAGCGATGCTGCGCCGGCCCCTGACTGTATGCCAGGACGAGCGTAACAACCTATATATCGCGGACCTCGATAATGTGCGCATCAGGGAAGTAAAAGTACTGCCACTATTGACGTTTACTGCAGGCCACAACCAGAACCTGACCATATGCGAGAACGAACCTGCTTGTTCTCTTGACTCCGCTATGGCCGTCCTCGATTACACAACCAGTCTCACAGATATATGGACAGTGCTGACAATACCCACACATGGCTACCTTGACTTCACCTACAGCGCAGTATCCTCAGGTGGCGTATTGCTTCCGTCCGGTTTATCCTACACACCAGATCCAGGCTATACGGGCACTGATGAATTTACGGTACGCGCGTCGGATGGAACGTTTATGGACACTACCATTGTAAATCTGACCGTAACCCCGCTCGTAACAACGGCTGGTGTTATTACCGGAGCGTCTGAGCTTTGTACGGGTTATGCCGTAGCGCTTAAAGATTCGGTGCCGGGTGGTACCTGGGCCTGCACTAACAACCTCCTGAGTATGATCAGCACAGGAGATACTGTTGCTATAACCGGACTAGCTGCGGGAGCGGACACGCTATTCTACATTGTGGCCAATGTATGCAATGCGGATACCGCTGCCAGGCGGGTATCTGTGCTGCCCCAGCCATTCGCAGGCGCTATCAGCGGACCAAGCTCGGTATGCATCAATGATACGGTGACGCTGGCGGACTCGGCATCCGGCGGCACATGGAGCAGTGCAAACGGGGCAGCAACCGTATGGGCGGGGGTAGTTACCGGGCTGCACCCGGGGCCGGCGCTCATATTGTACACAGTTCAAAACACAGCATGTTTGTCCACCGCCTCCTACGTAGTGCACGTCGATAGTATTCCCGGTACCCCGGCCATCTCGGGGCCAGGCAGCATCTGCACCGGTGCGGAGCTGGCGCTTGATGGTGGATCGGGCTTAGGTATATGGAGTTCGGACAACCAGGCAATTGCGACCATAGACGTGCAGACAGGACAGGTAACGGGAGTATCTCCCGGCACGGCAGCCATCAGCTATGTGATCACAAATGTGTGCGGGGCAACGGGCACAACAAAAATTATGACGGTGAACCCGTTGCCCGATGCACCGGTAATAACCCGGAGGGATGATATATTGTATGCGCCAGCCGGTTGCGCAGCCTACCAATGGACCGTTGACGGCATAGCTATAGCATGGGCCGTAGCCGATACCTGCAAGGCAACGGCCAGTGGTTTTTATGGGGTAACGGTCGCCAGTTCTTTGGGTTGCAGCAGTCTTTCATCGCCATATAACTGGCCGGGCTGCACGGCCGATGACCTGGAGATATACCCCAACCCTACACAGGCGATGATATACATAGATTGGTGCGACAAAACTAAAGCGAGGGTGACCGGGGCGGATGGCAGAGTACTGCTGGCGGCAGACGATGCGAATATTATAGATCTTGGCAGCCTGGCTGACGGGGTCTATATGGTTTCGGTGTATGACAGGAACGGGAAAATGGTAAAAACCAAACGGATAACCAAGGCAGCAAAATGAAAAATAAATAAGTGAAAAAATAAATTACAAAACATTACTAACATTCTTTAATTCCACTACGCCTTATTATTATTAGCGTAGGACTAAAAAACCATAAAAAACCAGATTCTATCGTTGTCCGAAGCTATAACCAGAATTTTATGATCAAGCGCATTTTTTTCCTTTCTGTATTCAGTTGCCTGGCGCTACTAGCATCTGTGTGCAGCGGGCAGATAGGAATTATCAGTACTCTTGGCAGTGAAGCCTCTAACATGGGCGGCATGGCCATCGATACATCAGGTAATATCTATTATGCAGATGTTACTGATGTTCAGATAAAAAAGATCACCCCCGGAGGTGTTATGACTGTATTTGCGGGAAACGGCACTGATACCTATAGCGGAGATGGTGGCCCCGCAAAAGCTGCGGGTCTGTTCGGCCCATATGATGTCGCGATTGATAAGCATGGAAATTTTTATATTGCATGCTTCCTTAGCGTAAGAAAGATAAGCCCATCTGGTGTTATTTCCACTATTGCCGGAGTCGGTTATCCCGGTTATGCCGGAGACGGAGGACCAGCTACCGCCGCTCACATCGGTTCTATCAGCGGCATTGCGATAGACAATAAGGACAATATTTATATTGCAGACAATGAATACAGCACATTACGGAAAATAGATACTTCGGGTATTATTACAACAATAGCCGGTATTGCGGACAGCGCCTATTTCAGCGGCGACGGAGGGCCGGCTACTGCGGCATATCTATCCAGCCCGGTAGGTGTAGCAATAGATGCGCATCAAAATATATACCTGGTTGACCAGGGGAACGCCAGGATACGGAAAATAGATACAGCGGGGATCATTACTACGATAGCGGGAAACGGGCTGGTTGGCATTTCGGGCGATGGCGGCCCTGCGACCGCTGCCGAACTGACAGAACCATACTTCCTGAAAACAGATAAATACGGGAGCATTGTTTTCTCAGATATGAACGGGCGTGTGATCCGTAAAATTGATACAGCAGGTGTGATCAGGGGTTTTGTAGGAAGTGGGATCACCGGTTCGTCTCCCGATGGGACGATCGATATTAATGCATCCCTTGGAGACCCAACAGGGATAGCCCTGGATACTGCAAATAATTTATTTTTTTTAGATGATATCTATATCCGGAAGGTCACCGTTGGGCCGAATATTATCGCCGACAGTTTTTCGACATTCATATACAGCCAGTGCAGTGGCATCAGCCTAACAACCGTCACTCATTCCGTTGCTGCAGATAGCCTGCACACCGCGTGGGGAGATGGCAGCTCGCAAACCGATACCGTCACAGACTCCGCCGGTTATAGGTATGTAAGCGCTCCGCACACCTACAATGCTCCCGGCACCTATAGTATCAGTGAGCAATTGCAGCATGGCGCGGCTGTGATCGGCAGCAATCATTTCTCCTACGAGTACCTTTTATGTAATACGCTCAGGGTAAGCTTTTATTTGGATGCAAATGGAAACTGCGTAAAAGACAGCAGTGAAATTGCCAATCCGTGGCCGGTCTCTGTTGAGGTTGATTCAAATGGAATTGCAGTAGATACTATTGCTGCAACAAGCGGCTTGTATTATGATGCCTATGGCAGCACCGGCGATGTTTATTCATTCAGACTTATATCGATAACTCCGGGTTTGGTGCCGGCCTGCTCCGGCAGCGGTATTGTATCTGATACCCTTGGCGCTACAGGTAATAATAGCCGCTCGGTTGGTTTTGTATGCTCATCGGCCCCGGGTTTCGACCTTGCTGCAACTGCAACCCAAACAACCGGCAGGCATGAGGCTACGGGGATCATTATTGTTGCCAATAATTATTGCACACCACAGGATGCAGTAGTGACGCTGAACATAGATCCCAAATATATTTTTGAAAGCTCGTTGCCACTACCAACGAGTGTAGCCGGAAATACGGTTACCTGGAACTTCAGTGCACTCTCGGTAAATTCCGCTCCGCTCTCTGTATCCTATACCCTTACCGTGCCCGGCGCGTGGCTCACTGCGGGAGATACCATCCAGACCCATTACAGCATCAGCCCGGTTTCCGGCGACCTTGATACTACCAATAACACGACAACCCGCGTGGATACGGTGAAGTCCTCCTTTGACCCAAACCAAATGACTGCAGCCCCATCAGGCTATATCCTTCCCGGCGAAACGCTGGAATACGGTATCAGTTTTGAGAATACCGGGAACGATACTGCACACAATATTGCAGTAATGGACACGCTTCCCAATAACATAGACTTGAATTCTCTACAGGTAGTAGCTGCCTCTGCAACAATGAAGACCGCAATTTATAATGATGGTGCACACGACATTGTGAAATTCGATTTTCCGGCCATCAATCTGCCAGACAGTTCGCATCATAACCAGTGTGGGGGTTCTGTAACGTTCCGGGTAAAAACAAAGATGGGCCTGGACGATGGCACAACACTGTTCAATTACGCAGGTATCTTTTTTGACGACAATCCCGCTGTAATTACAGATACAGTGGTGCATATAATCAGCCTCATACAGGGTGCAAACAGTGTTTGTACCGGATCCACGATCATTTTAACTGATCTTGCTGCCGGTGGTGTATGGACAGCCAGCAATACTACGGCAACGATGTCGCACGATACTGTGACGGGTGTAGCAGCAGGTATGGATACGCTCCTGTACACCATTACTACGAAGTATGGGTCGGTATTCACTTCTAAAGTAATTACTGTGAATGCTTCGCCCGGCATGATCCATGGTATTGCTTCTGTGTGTGCTTTTGGCGGAACAACCTCATTATCGGATGTTACAGCCGGCGGGACATGGAGCAGCACAGATATTGCAATAACCGCCGCTGGTAGTATAACCGGCAGCGCAGCCGATACCGCAACTGTTATTTATACTTTGCCATCCGGCTGTAGTATCAGCACTATCATTACTGTAAATCCAGTGCCATCTCCTATCACCGGTGCGGGTGGTGTTTGTGTTGGTTCAGCAACGCCGCTCGCTGTAACGCCGGCTGGTGGCTACTGGATGAGCAGTAATGCTGCTGTGGCAACAGCAGACACGGGCGTGCTTAGTGCATTGTCCGCAGGTACTGCCAGCATCACTTATACCCTTGCTACCGGTTGCCGGTCGGTGACAATTGTTACCGTGAGCAGCACGCCCGGAGCTATCACCGGCGCGCTATCACTATGTGCCGGCGCTACCACCCACCTCAGCGATGTCGGCACAGGCGGCACCTGGAACAGCAGCACTACCGGTATTGCAACTGTGGCTACTATAGGGGCTTCTACCGGTGTGGTCATCGGCATTGGCGCCGGTGTGGACACGGTCAGCTATATTGTTACTCCGGGCTGCATAGCCACGGCTCTTGTTACGGTATATGCCGTTCCTGCGCTTTCTGTAAATGCGATCCCTGCGGGTTGCGGCAGCAGTTTTGATCTTGTTTCTGCAGGAGCGCTTTCCTATGTATGGTCGCCCGCTGCTGGTATCGTCTGTGGTACCTGTGCAACAAATACTGTGAACCCAATGGTGACTACCGTCTATACCGTTACCGGAACCGGCGCACATGGCTGCGCAACAACAGAAACAATAATGGTAAATGCCAATCGGATAGCAGGGCACATTACTGCCGGCAGCGCAGCAACAGATACCATGAAAGTATGGCTTATACGATTTAACCCCGCCGACAGCGCTATCTTGGCCGAGGATTCTATGCTTACCTGCGTGGATGGCGGCATACCTTATTATGAGTTTGATGGTATTGCCCCTGGGCACTACCTGCTCCGGGCCAGCCTGCTGGGCAGTGTGCCGGGTGTTTCCGGCTATGCGCCGTCTTACGGGATGTCCAGCCCCTATTGGGACACAGCCTCGGTAGTATTACACGCCAGCGCTACAGACACGCAGCATATCAGCATGATCCACGGCATTGTTCCGGCTGGCGCCGGCGCTATAAACGGGAGCATCACTACAGATGCAGGAACGCCGGTGGCGGGAATGCTGGTGTACCTGATGAATACCGCCAACCAGGTACTTACCTATGTTTATACGGATGTTGCGGGTAACTATTCATTCAGTGGGCTGGCTGATGGGTCTTATTATGTTTACCCCGAAGACTACAAATATTACACAACAAAATCGGCAGCGATACCGCTCAGCGTTTCTGAGGAGATCGCTACCGGAATCAGCTTTAAACAGCATAATGTCCCTGGTACAATCACTCCTTATAGCGGCCTCTCTGTTTCTGCGCAAAGTATTGGCGAAGGAATAAGTGTCTTTCCTAATCCGGCCAGCGGCAGGGTGAGCATTGCATGGCAACAACAAGTTCCGGGAGATGCATCGGTTATAATTACGGATATGGCAGGCAGGGAAGTCTATAGGTCTTCTATAGAATTAAATGCAGCATCAGGCCAGGCGCAAGTAGATATTTCTATTCTTAAAGAAGGGATATATATACTGTCTGTAAGATCGGGTAGCATAGATCTCAATTGCAAACTGCTGGTGGACTAATAGAGTATCGATAAGGAACGATGATAAAGTAAATCCCACCGATTTGAATACTTCTTTTTCATTTCTGCTGCGTTGAAAAAGTCTTTAAATAGCTCACCATTCGCAGATTTTTCGCCTTGCAAAAAATAAAAAATAATTATCCAACTGGGTAGACTTTATTTTGTCAACGTTGCTAAAGGCTAGGGCGACCCGGATTTTTTTTTGGAATTCATGAAAATAAATCGTTATTTTTGTGTAGCTTTAACGAATAGAATGTGATATTTTGTATTGGCGGGCTGTATGGCGCGCTGGTAGAGGGTTTCGACACTTTAAACATTTGATAACAGCGTGGTATTGACTTAACAGGCGGATAAGAGGTAAATAAAAAACAATAAATAAATTTTTGAAAAAGCTTTGTTTTTACAGAATTGTTTCTAATTTTGCGTATATGTTAATGAATTACAACTCTAAAGTTAACGATTTGCAAACCATTTAAAATTGAAATTATGAAAAGAAATTTACCCCTAAGTTGTTTCTTCATCTTGTTGCTGACAACCACACGCCTTACCGCTCAAAGCCCCACTGCGCCTGCATTGGGCTTCAACGTATTCGCACAGGCCGGCGCTAATTTCATTAATGGCTCCACGCAGGGCCCGGTTGCCGCAGGCGGCGATCTCGCCATTGGCGGGAACTATGCTGTATCCACAACTACAGCGGGTTCGTTTAATGTAGCCGGCATACCTACCTCCCTTGTTATAGGCGGGGTGATAAACTACACCAGTGGTGTTTTAACAGTAAACAGTAACGGATATGTAAAAACAGGTAACTGCACCGGCTCTACTGTATGGTATACAGATATGAGCGGCCTGTATGCTCCGATGAGCATAACTGCCGGCTCTGATTACAGCGCTGCGCCAAGCATCAAGATGCTGATGTCGTCTTACTCGATAGGAGTAAGCCCAACAGCAAACCCGGTTTGCCAGCCGTCTGGTATAGATTTCGCGACTGCATTTCTGCAGCTGAAATCGAGCGCGGCTACAATGTCTGCGTTTGCGGACAACGCAACCCTGACCGATGCAAGCGGCACTACTTTGTCATCGCATACCGGCCTGCCATCGGCGGTAAAGATCACGTTGCATTCAGGCACCAATGTTTTGAACCTTGCCGGTTCGGACCTTAATGCAGTTACTTCTTTCACTTATAATAATACTCCCGATTCAAACCATGTGCTCATTATTAATGTGAACGCTGCCGGCTCTTTTCGCTGGAATACAGGTTTAACATCAGGCATTGATATTACCGGGTGTCCGTATGTAATGTTTAACTTCTACAATACTACCGCTCTTAATATTGGTGGCACGAACGCCGTAGAGGGCACCGTATTCGCACCATACTGCGACATAACCAAGAACTCAAATCCTGCCCCATGTGAAGGACAGATAATATGTCATTCTTACAGCCATTCAGCCGGCGACAATCACCATTGTCCATTCAGCTGCGTTGTTCCAGGTTGCGGAGGCCATGTGGACGTAGCAGCATCATTCGATGTGAACATCGATAACCAGTGCCTTGCCGATAACTATTTTGCGTTCATGGGTAATGTTACCGGCGCCGGGCCATTCAGCTACCGCTGGGATTTCGGAGATGGCGGCCATGCATATACGCTGGATGCTGTTTATTCTTACACTGCCACCGGCACATACCATGTGAAATTTGTAGCCACCGGCGCAGGCGGGGCTGCCGACAGCGTTACCCACACCGTTATTGTATCCCCATCCCCTGTTACCGGCTTTACAGTTAATGATTCGGTACAGGAGCTTACCGGCAACAGTTTTGCATTTACCTCGTTTGGCTCAGGCTGCACTTATAGCTGGAGTTTTGGCGACGGCACTACCGGCTCAGGGCCAGATCCGATACATTCATACGGCTCTGTTGGCGGCTATTTGGTAGACGAAACAGTTACCAGTGGCGCTGGCTGCGTTATGCACTCCTATATGAAAGTATTTGTGATCTGCGATAGCGTATCGTGCGGTTGCACAGGCGGGCTGGAAAGCCAGAGCCTTGGCGACGCCGTTAGCCGCAGGGTTATCAACAACATCAAAAACAGCGTAAATACCAAGCCTGATTACACAGCGATGCCGACCTTCCACAAAGGCCATTCTGATGCGAGGACCACCTCCGGCGGAAACTCGATACAGCGCTTTACACCAGCCAGCCTTGCGAATACAACACCTAAGGTGAGCACACCTACAGACATTACTACGCTTACTTCGGCTGTGGATGCATTCTCGGTTGACTATGTAAATAACGATGCAGCTAAGGCGGCAGTACTTGCTATAACTACGCTGGGCAAGGCTTACAACCACACCAAATCTATCTGCGACCGTTTCCGCGGCGCGCAGTTATTAGGCACTGAGATCGTGCAGATCCAGGGCATCAATTTCATACAGTTCGCGCTGAAGCAGCCAAATGGCGCTGTAGAATATAGTATCACTTTTGCAGCTGGCAAATCGGCGGGTGCTACCCATTTCGATCTGCAGAGCAAATGGCTGATCTCTGAATATACCGGCGATGATTCTGTTTTCAACTTCCAGGTTTGGGCCGCATCTCCGCTGAACACACAAATACTTGCAAACGAAGTGGTGACCAACCTCGCTGCGGTTTTACCGGTACACCAGGTGGATGCAGGTTTTGTTCTGCCAACTACGTACATCGCTGCAGGCAAAAGAGATAAAGGCTTCCTGGACCTGAATATTACCAGCGCCGTTAACTCTACCAACTGCAAGATCATTTTCGAAGAAACGAAAAACGAGCAGTCCGGCACTGATACGCTTGAAATTCCATTTACACTGATTGGCGGCGTAGCTAATAACTTCCAGATACCTATTTATGATGGTTATGAGTACGAAGGCCACCTGTACATAAACGATACACTGGTGGACGATGTATATATGGCCGATGGCAACTGGAGCCTGGATTTTGACGGGCACTACTCGGCTATCACTTACAAGCCAAATAATAATTTCAGCAGAGTATATACGGATGGCGAATATCCACTGTACAGGAATATTACTGTAACCGGTACCAGCACTGATTATATATCCATCTACAAGTTCATCACTTCGGGCGAAGACAAGGTGGATCTGACCAGCTATAATTCTTATAAATTCCTGGCAAAGGGTGGCGGAAAGGTGCAGATAAAGCTGATAAAGGATGGTATTGTAAATTTCAATGACCAGTACTATACTACAGTTACCCTGGACACAGCCGCGAAGAATTACCAGGTAAGCCTTGATGATTTCGCATCGGACAATGCAAGCTACAATGCACACATCAACCCATTTGATGTAACAGCAGTTGTCTATACCTTCCAGTATGGCGGTAAGCTGACGAACGTTAATTTCTTTGCTGATGACCAGTCTTTCTCAACGACAGTAGTGCCAAGCACCCGTATCATAACATCGCATAAGCTGACCATTATGCCAAACCCGGCCAGCGGGCCGTTCCAGTGCCAGTTTACCGCGGCACAAAGCGAAAGCCTGACCCTGGAAATGACAGATGTGTCTGGCCGCGTGGTTTACAAGCAAGCCGTGCAGGCAGTAGCCGGTGCAAACACTATTACTGTAAACGTACCAGCGGGTTCGGGCGAAGGAATGTTCTTCATAAGGCTCGGCAACAGCTCTGTAAAATATGACGTTACCAAGATGACAATAATGCGGTAAGCGTTATTCAAAATACAATGATAAAAAACGCGGCTCCGAAAATGGGCCGCGTTTTTTGTTACCGGATATGGTGTTTTTCCCTTGGATAGATATTTTTTATGGTTTCATTAAGGAGATCATAGCATAGGTCAAAATAATTAGTTATAGCTTTGCACCTTCTTTAACAGGCATGTCGTACTACCACCATAAGAGATCAAAAGTTACCGGCACATTGTGGCTGGCGATGGCTGTGTTTTTTACGGTCTTCTGTTCCAGCCCGGTGAAAAGGTATGTGCGCCTGCATTTATATACCCAAAAGGCTGTAAACACAAATGCAGCAGGCGACCATTTCTCCACTCATGATATTAAGGACTGCCTGATAGCCGATAAGCACCAGCAATCTGAAATGGGCAGCCTTGCGCATATCCAGGCACCTGCAGATGATCTGCAACATTTTGATCCTTTCTTTCCGAATCATTTTACACCAGAGCTGGTACTTGCTTTTTTCAGAAAAGATGAAGTCCGATATGCTCCTTCCCTGCCTCATGGGATAGCTATGTCCACCCCGGTCTATCTTTGGGTGCGCCATTTACAAGTCTGATATTTTCTTTCGTATTTGAATAGTGGTGCGGAGTATTATTCGTCCGCTCATTCACCGGTTTACATCTTTCTTATTGTCTTGAGGCATCGCGTAAAAAAAGCGCATCAGGACTACGTTCAAAGTTCAATTTTTAAAATCATGTGGATAGTAAGATTTGCGTTAAGGAGGCCTTATACAGTAGCGGTTATGGCTTTTCTTATATTGATGATGGGGATCATGGCCAAAAAGTCAATGATGGTGGATATATTTCCGGTTATTGATATTCCCGTTGTGTCTGTGATATGGACGTATCCGGGTCTTTCTGCTTCAGAGATGGAAAAGAAAGTGACCTTCCTGAGTGAGCGCGGTATATCATCATCTGTAAACGGTGTGGAGCGCATAGAGTCGCAAACGCAGCCTGGGATAGGCATATTGCGCGTATATTTTGAAAAGGGGGCAGATATAGGCGCGGCTATTGCGCAGATGTCAGCAGTAGCAGGCACATCGATACACGGCATGCCACCGGGAATACAGCTACCGGTTATCCTGCAATTTAATGCAACCAATGTGCCTGTAGCCCAGATCACGATGTCGAGCAAAACGATGGGGGAGGATAAGATATTTGACTATGCACTTAACTTCATACGACTGCGCCTGTTTACAATACAAGGTCTTTCTACGCCGGCTCCCTTCGGCGGCAAGCAGCGTGAAATAGTGGTAGATGGAGATCCCAAAGCGATGCAAGCCTACGGCCTGTCGCCGGTGGACCTGCTGAATGCGTTGCAAAATTCCAATCTCATCATTCCGGCGGGAACTGCCCGTATCGGTTCCAGAGAGTATAATGTGCAGCTTAACTCCAGTCCGGATGCAGTGAAGGAGTTTGAAAAGATCCCTGTAAAATGGGTAAATGGCCAGGTAGTAACGCTGGGCCAGATAGCGAAGATAGCAGACGGATATGCCGACCAGACCAATATAGTGCGTGTGGACCGTAAGCGTTCGGCCTATTTGTGCATACTTAAGAAATCGAACAATTCCACCTTGGCCGTAGTGGAAGGGGCCAAAGAAATGATACCGGTGATAAAGGAAACAGCGCCGCAAGGGCTTGACCTGAAAGTGGATTTTGACCAGTCGATCTTTGTGGAGAACTCTATTGAGAGTGTGCTGCATGAAGCGGTGATAGGCGCTATACTGGTGTCGTTGATGATCATGTTTTTCCTGGGCAGCTGGCGCAGCATGGTGATCGTGTGTACCTCTATTCCCCTATCCATATTGGTGGGCATCATCTTCTTAAAGCTTACCGGGAATTCACTGAACATAATGACGCTTGGAGGTCTGTCTCTCGCGATAGGTATGCTTGTGGATGATGCGACGGTGGAGGTGGAGAATATACATCGAAACCGTGCATTGGGTAAGCCTCTTACGATTGCGATACTGGATGGCGCGCAGCAAATAGCGGTGCCGGCGCTTATGGCTACGCTGGCTATTTGTATCGTGTTCTTCCCGGTGGTACTGCTTACGGGGCCTTCCAAATATTTGTTTCAGGCCATGGCACTATCTGTGGTCATCTCCATGATGGCCTCTTATGTATTGTCAAGAACATTGGTACCTGTGCTCGCCCGTATGCTCATGGCCAGTGAGCACCATGGCGATGAACCACCTGTGAATGGCAACAGTTTCAACCACTTCTCCCACAGGTTCAACAAAGAGCGCGACAGGCGTTTTGAAAATTTCACAGACCGGTACGCACGGCTGCTGCACAGTTTTCTGAAGAACAGGAGAGCCGTACTCATCATTACACTTTGCGTGATGGTGATATCGGTATTGCTGGTAAAAGTGATCGGCACCGACTTCTTCCCGAATACAGATACCGGCATGATGAAGATACACTTCCGTGCGCCAGTGGGCAGCCGCATAGAAGAGACTGAAAGACTGGTGGACTCCGCCGAAGCGCATATCCAGAAGATCATTGGGAAAAAAGACCTTGGCATTATAAATGATATGATCGGTGTGCCTCTTTTTTACAATCTCGCTTTTGTGCAGACGGATAACACGAGCAGTATGGATGCGGATATTCTGATTTCACTGAATAAAGATCATAAGCCCACTAATGAATATGAGCGGCAGATACGTAAGGACCTAAGTGACGGCTTTCCTGGTTGTGCCGTTTATTTTCAGTCGGCGGATATTGTGAGCCAGGTACTGAACTTCGGAGTGTCGGCGCCTATAGATATCCAGATAGAGAACAACAACTATGATACATCATACCGGTATGCGACAATGCTTAAAAATGCTATCCGTACTATTCCGGGCACGGTAGATGTAAACATCAAGCAGATACTGGACTACCCAACGCTTAAGTTTAATGTGAACCGGGAACGCGCGCAGGAACTGGGGCTTCAGCAAAAAGATGTGGCGAATGCAATGCTGGTGGCCTTATCATCCAATGCTACTGTTGCTCCATCGTTCTATATAAACCCGGCGAATAATGTAAACTACCAGGTAGCGGTAAAAGTGCCGTTCCAGGAGCTGAATTCGGTAAGCAGCATTTTAAATACCCCGATAACAGCTGGTTCGCCAACTAGCGGGGCTGCCGGCCTTACTGATATGCCAACGTCTCAGACACAAACGCTAGGTAACCTGGCTACGGTGAATTATGAAAACCAATATGACGTAATAAGCCACTATACCGTGCAGCGCGTAATGGACATTACCGCGAATGTGGATGGACGTGACATGGGCTCTGTGGCCGATGATATAGAAAAGAAGATAGCCACAATGGGTCAATTGCCGACTGGTATGCATATACGTATGCGTGGACAACCGGAAGTAATGAAAAGCACTTTTTCTACGCTGGGCTGGGGACTCATCTTATCTGTGGTGCTGGTGTATCTGCTGATGGTGGTATTGTTCCAGACATGGATCGACCCGTTCATTATCCTGTTTGCAGTGCCGGGTGCATTTGTGGGCATATTGTGGATGCTGGCACTTACCGGTACTACTATAAATACGGTGTCGCTTATGGGTTCTATAGTGGCGGTGGGGATAGCGGTGTCTAACTCCATACTGATGGTGAGCTTTGCAAATGAAGTGAGAGTGGAGAAGGGGCTGAATGCCATAGAAGCAGCGCTGGAAGCAGGTAAAACACGTTTAAGGCCAGTATTGATGACAGCCCTGGCGATGGTGCTGGGTATGATACCGATGGCATTGGGAACCGGCGCCGGCGGAGAACAGAATGCACCACTGGGACGTGCAGTGATGGGTGGCCTTATCGTGGCAACGGTGGTTACGTTGTTCATTGTACCCGTTATTTATTCTTTGTTAAGAAAGAATCCACCGACACGGAATAAGCTGGACGAGCAGTTTGCGCTGGAAACCATGCGCTATGATGAAGTGCATGACGCACATGCGTTGATAAAGCCTGATCCATCAATAACTACGCCTGAACAACATTAAAAAAAAGCTGCAAAAACTTAAATAGAAACTTATGAATACAGATAACAGGAACAGCGGAATAGGCATCTGGATAGGCGGTATCCTCTTAGTGGTCGTGGCTGCTGGTGGGTTGGGTTATAAGATGCTGCATCAGAAAGATGAGCTGGAGCAGGAAACCAAAACCAAGATAACAGAGATAAAGGATGGCCCTGTGGTAAAGGTGATCAAAGCAGGCATGTCGTCTGCTGATAAAGGGCTGGTGCTGATAGGTGAGGCCCGCCCATTTCAGACAGTGACCTTGTATGCCAAGACCAGTGGGTATATGAACAAAATACTCGTGGACAAGGGCGACAAGGTGAAGCAGGGCCAGCTGCTGGCCACGATCATATCGCCGGAGACCGACCAGGCTTATAAGGCAGCTGTAGCCGACCTGGAAAACAAAAAGAAGATAGCTGCCCGCGATAAGGCACTGGTGGCGAAAGACTACATCTCTAAAGAAGATGCAGAGGCCTCTGCAACAGCAGTTCAGGTATCTGAAGCACAGGTGCAGTCGCTGAAGGAGCAGATGCTGTATAAGAACATTATCGCGCCATTTGCAGGTACCGTTACCGCACGATTTGCTGATCCCGGTGCGCTGGTGCAGAATGCGACCAACTCTCAGACCAGCGCCCAGCCGGTGGTAACACTATCGCAACTGGACAAGATACGCATCTATGTTTATGTATCGCAGGGCGATGCAGCGTTCCTGCACGAGGGCTACCCTGTTACTATCACTATGGCAGAGAGGGCCGCTGTGAAGATAAAGGCTACCGTGACGCGTATAGCAGGGGAGCTGGACCCCAAGACCCGCATGATGCTTGCAGAAATAGACCTGCCGAATACAACGGACCCAATTATACCCGGCAGTTATTTGCAGGTGACCTTCCAGGCGCCGGAGCAAAAGCATCTGTCTATACCATCGGAGGCACTCGTGGTAAGAGGGGGCAAGTATTTTGTACCGGTGATCGTGGACAGCGCTGTACACTATCAGCCGATAGTGGTGGACAATAACAATGGTGTGCGCGTGTCGATACTAAGCGGTATCAATGTTGGTGATATGGTGGGCATAAGTGTTAGTCCGGAGCTGCCGGAAGGACAGAAGGTGAGGGTACAGATGTAAAGTGATTCCCCTGATGGGGGGCAAATAATTGGAAAGTTGTATTTAAAATCAAGTAGCATGAAAAATAAATTCGCACCCATGGCAGTGATAATTCTGTTATCATCAGCACTGAATGCCGGGGCGCAACAAACCACTAAAGCGCTGAGCCTGCAGGAATGTGTAAGTATGGCGCTTGACCATTCCACCGCTGTGTTGAAAGGCAGCAACAGTGTTGCATCGGCAGGGGCACAGGTGCTGGCTGCTTATGGGCAATACCTGCCCAACCTGGCTGCAGGTGGCGGCTATAATTATGACCGGGGCAATAACTTTTACGCCTCGGCAGGCCCGGAAGTGGTGAATACAAACCGCAGCCAGTTCAACTACCAGCTGACGAGTAGCCTGAACCTGTTTACCGGCTATTACAATTACTCTACCTGGAAATCGGCAAAGCTGAACGAGCAGATGTCTAGTCTTTCTCTGGACCGGGCGAAGCAGCAGATAGAACTGGATGTAACACAGGCCTACCTGCAGGTGGTGCTGGACAAAAAGATAGTAGCGCTGGACAGCGCCAACCTCTCTACGTCGCTGAAAAGAGAAGACCAGCTGGTAGCGCTGACCGATGTGGGCCGGAAGTCTAAAACAGACCTGTACCAGCAGCAGGCGCAGACCAGCAGCGACAAGCTCCTGTTCATTAATGCGCAAAGCCGGATGCAGAATGATAAAATAATGCTGTTCCAGAAATTGCGCATCGACTCTACGGACAACTATGAGGTGGAAGACATAGCAGTTGATGATAACCCGGCTGCGGCCCAGTATGGCAACAGGGAGACACTTGTAAATGAGGCACTACAGGACAGGGTTGACTTCAAATCGGCAATGCTGAACACGGAGTATGCCAACTGGATCATAAAGAAGTACCGCAGCGGCTACCTGCCTAATGTGAGCCTCTCTGCAGGTATCTATAACAACGGGGCGTACTTCAACTCGCTGAGTATAAATGGGGAGAGCGCACAACCGGCTACACAGGAGGTGATACCCACCCAACTTTATAAATATACCTATGGCCTGGTGGGCATTAATGCTGTATGGAACATATTTGACCGGAACTATACCAAATCTAATTTAGCGATGGCGAAGATAAGCGCTGATAATGCGAAAATAGACCTTCAGGATACCCGCATTGGTATTGTGGCCGATGTAAAGCACGCCTACAACGATTACACCAATGCAGTGCAACAAATAGAGACTGTAGACAAGGGCCTAACAGCTGCGCAAAAAGCCTACGAAGCTGTAAACGGACGATACAAAGAGGGCGCTGCCGACTTTATAACAGAATCTAATGCCCAACTGGTATTGCTACAGGCGTCTGAAAATAAGATACAGGCGTCTGTGAATATGATGCTGCAGAAAAAGATCATTGATTTTTATGTGGGGGCTGGGAAGTGATAGCGTTTGATGGTTTGTTTATAATGGGGATTGCAAATCCCCAACCATGTGGTCCGGGATTGCAAATCCCGAACAGCGGGGGATACAGGCGTCTGTGAATATGATGCTGCAGAAAAAGATCATTGATTTTTATGTGGGGGCGAAGCATTAGGGCGCTCAAGATTTTTAGGTAGATGGAAAGGCTACTGAATCAAAATACTTAATTTTGTAGTAAAACTAAATGTAATGGAAGTTGACATATTAAGGGAACGGCTGCATGAGTACATCAATATTGCCGATCAGCAGCATCTTTCGGCAATTTATGTTTTGGTGGGAGATAACATTCCTCCTGTCGATAGTGATAAATATGATGATGAAACCTTAAAAATGTTTTACCAAAGACGAGAAAATCATCTGAATGGGATATCAAAGTCATATTCTGTTGAAGAGGCAATGAATATTGTAAGGCAAGAAAAGAAAAAGGATGGCTTATAAGCTCATTGTGAAGGAGGAAGCGCTTGCAGATATGCTGGAGGCCTACTTGTACTATGATGGTAAGTCTGATGGATTAGGAGAAAAATTTATGAGGTCACTCCAGGAAAGATACGATCTGATCTCACTCAATCCGGAACACTACGGATTTACCGATGCACAGAAAAAATTACGTGATGTAAAACTAAACGGGTTTCCTTATGTTGTCATTTAAGATGTTGATACGGATGTAACTGTCTATTCCGTGCATAACACTTACAAAAAGCCGTTTATTAGTCCGCATTGACCTGCACAGAGTGAGTACCGCAAATACATATACCGCTATACTCCTGAACATCCCCTCTCCCAACAATTAACAATAGAATAAATCCGCCTGTGCTGTGAGAATGGATTTAAATGTTTTATATTGCATGGAGAGCCATGGTGGCTTATTGTGTTAATTAATAATACTGTTATGTCACAGGAGCAGACTTTTGATCTTACGGGGTGGTGGAATGAGCAATCATTTGCCGGGAAGGAATTATATAAACTTGATGAAACGGGCACGATAACATTGCTCGCAAACAACAAGATCAAGGAACGGGTAATAGCCACGGTAGCTGCAGAGAATGCGGATATGGTTGTAAAAAACCTGATGGAAAAATATGACGAAGCAGAGGCCAGGGTGAAAGAGGTGGAAATAGAATGGATAGCCGCAGAGGATAAGCACAGTGTGGCTGAAAAGGTGTCGCAGCTGAAAGAATACCTGAACACGGTGAGCGCACTGGGTGACCTGGAAAAATTTGCGCTGCTGGTACACGACTGGGAACATACGCTGTACGTGCTAAGTGAAGAAAACTATGCTGCGAGGGTGAAGCTTGCCGAGATGGCGGAAACGCTTGCGGACAGCACCAACTGGAAGGAAACTGCACAGGCATTTAAGGACCTGACGGATAAATGGCGCCAGGCAGGCCATGCCGACCGCAACAAAAGCGATAAGCTGTGGAACAGGATAGAAACGGCCCGCACGACATTTAACAACAACAAGCGGAAACACCACGACGAGGAAGAAAAAGACCTGCTGGTGAACCTGGACCTGAAAATAGACCTGGTGGAGCAGGCCGAGGCAATAGCCAACGCCACCGACTGGAAAAAAACCACCGATACTTTTCACCGGCTTACGGAAGAATGGAAAACGATAGGGCATACGCACAACAAAAAGAATGAAGAGCTATGGCAACGGTTCCTAGCGGCTAAAAGCACTTTTTTTGATAAGAAGCGGGAGCATCATGGCCAGGTAAAGGAGGAGCAGGAAGGCAACTATATAAAAAAGGCAGAACTGGTGGAAAAAGCGGAGGCGCTGAAAGACAGCACAGAATGGAACGCTACCGCCCAGGCCATGACCGCTCTGATGGAAGAGTGGAAAAAAACCGGGCGGGTGCCTAAAGAGAAAGGCGATGACCTGTGGATAAAATTCACAGAGGCACAGGAGCATTTTTTCCAGGCGCGTAAGGCGCATGGCGATGAAAAAAGGTCTGTGCTTGAAAATAATTACAATCTGAAGGCAGCAATACTGGAAAGGGCGGAGCAGTTGAAACACTCTAACCGCTTTAGTGAGACGACAACCGAGATGCTGCAGATGCTGGAAGACTGGAAGAAGATAGGCCCCATACCACGCGCCTATGGCGACAAAATGTGGGAAGACTTCAATGCAGCACGCAAATATTTTTTCGCACAGAAGGATGCCAACCGGGAACACCGGCGGCAACATGTGGAAACGCAGAAGGTGGTAAGGGCGGAGAATGCCAAAGCTATGATAGGCAAGCTGGAAGATGACCTGAAAGAAGAAGAGGAAAAACTGGTGGACTTCAGGAGTGCGATAGAAAACATAACGCCCGGCAAGAAGGCCGCTGAGCTGAAGGCCCACCTGGAAAAACTGATCATAGAAGGAGAGCAGAAAATAAAGCGGCTGAAAGAGAAGTTTGAAACTGCAAAAACGGACATCAGCAACCAGCAGGAGAAGGAAAAAAGGGAAGCAGCAGCAGGTAGCGTAGCAGAAACCGGGACCGAATAAACGAGGAAAGGATGCTTCCTGAATAATTTTCTATGGTTTATAATTGTTAAAGTAATATTTTTTTCTACCTTGGGGCTTGTTATGGCAAAGAAGATACTCTTATCGATAGCGCTTTTAGTGATGCTTATTGATCTCAGCAGCTGCACAATGCATGTGGTTTCGGGCACACCTTACCATGTATGGAGGCCCAGCCATGGGTTTAGCAAGCATTGGGGCCGCGAGCGTCATATGAATGTGCGCCGCTCGTTCTGGGGGCATCACCGCTATGGTATGCGGCCGCATAGCTATCGTGGGCATTTTCATTAGGCTGCCTTCGTCAAACCCATGTCCCTTCCCGATAAAAATTTGGAGCTTGTTCCGTGGACCATGCATTAAGCCGTGGATAAAATATGTAGCTACATGAGGTTATTCGCCGATGTTATTTTGCGGGTTACCCAATTTGCGTAGGGCAACCGCGAGGGTTGCCGCTAGTTGAACAAACTAAAACAACATACCGCCACCTTCTTTTTTACGTCCCAGGTGTTTGTATGCTTTTTCTGTTGCCTCGCGGCCGCGGGGGGTGCGCATAATATAGCCCTCCTGTATCAGGAAGGGTTCATATACTTCTTCTATGGTGCCGGCCTCTTCGCTTACGGCTGTGGCTATGTTGCTGATGCCTGCGGGGCCGCCTTTGAACTTATCTATGAGGGTGGTTAGTATTTTGTTATCCATATCGTCGAGGCCGCTTTCATCTACGTTCAGGGCTTTGAGGCCATGCTCTACGATGGCCCGGTCTATAACGCCATTGCCCAACACCTGTGCAAAGTCGCGCATACGGCGCAGCAGGCCATTGGCTATACGGGGTGTACCGCGGCTGCGGCGGGCGATCTCGCCGGCGGCATCGGATGTGACCTTTACATTCAGTACACCGGCGGCGCGCATGATGATGCGCTGCAACACATCGGCAGTATAATACTCCAGCCGCGACTTGATGCCGAAGCGGGAAAGCAATGGCGCAGTGAGCAGGCCGCTACGTGTGGTAGCGCCCACAAGGGTGAACGGGTTGAGCGTAAGCTGTATGGAGCGAGCTGATGGCCCGCTGTCTATCATTATATCTATCTTGAAGTCCTCCATGGCGGCGTAGAGGTATTCTTCCACAACGGTGCTGAGGCGGTGTATCTCGTCTATGAAGAGTACATCACGGGTTTCGAGGCTGGTGAGCAGGCCGGCGAGATCGGCAGGTTTTTCTATTACCGGGCCACTGGTTTCCTTTATGGCTACCCCCAGTTCGTTGGCTACAATGCGCGACAGTGTGGTCTTGCCGAGGCCGGGAGGGCCATGGAAGAGGATATGGTCGAGCGCTTCGCCGCGCATATTCGCCGCCTTGATGAATATGCGCAGGTTCTCAATAAGTTTGGGCTGCCCGGCAAAATCTTCAATGGTCTGCGGACGTATGGTATTCTCATACTCACGCTCCTGCGAAGACAACTCACCTGATGGCCTGACATGCGAACTGGACATGCCTAAAATTAGGAAAAATAAGCTGCAACAACACTGCTATTTTATGTGGTTGCTAAAACAAGAGCTACTCGCGAAGAATAAAAATATTCTATTCTCGTTTTGTACTATAAAAAAATATGAATGGATTTTCACTAAAAAATCATATCAAAAAAATTATTTTCAAAAGAGATTAATTGTATCTTTGTATCAACATGCTCACCCCGCTTTCCGTTAGATCAGCGCTCTCAGGGTGAGCTTTTCATTTCTCATATATGGATAGCAAAATTCCCTATGATAAACCATTTTTAAATTACCCGGAACAAGTAGAGCTACTAAAGAATAGGGGCATGATGATAGAAGATGAAAATAAACCCCTTCATCTTCTGAGTAAGATAAGTTACTACCGAATGTCGGGTTATTGGTATCCGCTGTACAGAACTGATGTTGAAAAAGAATTTAAAGAAGGTGCGAGTTTCAACGTAGCATTTGAATGGTATTGTTTTGACAAGAATTTGAGGAAATTAATTTTGTGTGAACTTGAAAAGATCGAGATTGCCATAAGAGCAACTATCATTCACGTTTTATCGGGCTATTTTGGCCCATTTTGGATTGAAGACCAAACACTGTTTCCTAATCAAAAGGGGCACGCTGAAATTCTTGCCAATATCAGTAAGGAATATGAGCGGTGCGATGAAAAAATCATTGAGTCATTTAAAGAGAAATATTCTAATCCATTACCTCCCAGTTGGATGCTAATGGAAATCACATCTTTTGGAACCCTTTCAACGATGTACAAGTATCTTAAACCGGGTAAAAGTAAGATTGAAATTGCCGAAAGTTTTGGGTTAGACATTTCAACTTTTGAATCCTGGTTACATACTATGGTGTACGTCAGGAATATTTGCGCTCATCATAATAGATTATGGAACAGGGTACTTGGTATCCGACCTATAAAGTTGCAAAATCCCCAAAAGGAATGGTTAGTTAATAAAGATACTTCCAATAGCAGAATATTTTATTTTGCAAGCATGATAGTTTACTTTTTAAACACAATCAATCCTAAGCAACAATTCCGGGAAAAATTTATTGATTTAGTTAAATCGCAGCAAAACTTAGATTATAACAGAATGGGATTTCCTGATGCATGGCAAGACGAACCAATGTGGAATAGAATTGCCTGAATTAACCTTGTTCAATTTCCATATTCCCCGATCAGAGAGCACTGAACGCTCGATTTTCTCTTTGGATTTTCACCAATTATTTTTGCGCCACCGCTGATGCGGGGGTAAATTTTACCACGGTGTTTTCTTTAGCCGGCAGACTGTGCAGATAAGCATAGATCGCTGCCAGGTCATGGCGGTTCATACCGGCATACATGGTCCAGGGCATTATGGTGTTGAATGCGCCCTTTTCTACCGGCTGTGGCGTGCAGGCAGAGTCGCAATATGATTTGAAGCGGTTGACAAACGCGTCTTCCGTCCAGTTTCCAATGCCTGTATTAGCGCTGGAAGTGATGTTGGCAGAACGAAGGACAGCGCCATCCGGCATTTTAAATTCCCTGCCGCCACTGAAAGCAAGTTCGGGAATTATCTGACCATGTTTATCTGGAGTATGGCATTCGCGGCAAGCGCAGGCATTGATGAGGTATGCTCCGTAAGCCAGCGTATTAGATTCATCGGGGCGCGCACCACCTGGGGCTTTCTGTGGAATGGTGTTGATGATAATATTCATAGGAAAGTCTGAAACGGAAGCTGGTACATCGTTGTCTATTGGCGCCAGCGAGCGGATGTATGCGATGATGCACATAATATCATCGGGGTCCATTCTTGAATAATATGTATAAGGCATTACCGGGAACATGGCCCGGCCTTCTTTAGTGACCCCTGTTGTGATGACCCGGAAAAGCTCTCCATCGGTATAGCGGCTGATGCCCTTTGGCGTAATATTCCGCGAAAGATAGCAACCCGGAAAACCGAACTTCTGGTCGAAGCACTCGCCGCCCTTGCCCAGTGTGCCGGGCGTTAATGGCCCAGAGAATTTTGTCCAGTCGCGGGTGGAGTGGCAATCCATGCATACCGTCACGTGATTGGCCAGGTATTTGCCAGGCTCTATGCGTTCCGGGGTACTATTGATCTTAACTTCGGTTGCCGGGCCAACATTCGGCAGCGCTACTTTAATGTAGGAGATGAGTGTGCCTACAATGACAAACAGGAAGAGCAAAATAAAGCCAGAGATCTTGAAATTTTTTTTCATGCTACTTATTTTTTAGAGTGTGAAAAACAACCTTACTAAAAAATCGCCTGTGATCAAAAAGTCATCTATAAGCTACTATCTTGCAGGATAAAGGTATAAAATTTTTATTTTTTAAACGCCGGGAGCATGAATTGCCAGGTATTAATAGCAGTTGGCTGTTTGCCATCCATCCGTTGGGTCGTGTATATTTCATAGGGTTCAAAAAGGAGCATGGCAAAGGCTAGAAGAGGTCGCTATGTGTGCCGGTTCTGGTTAAAAGAATTTCTTTTGTCTCTTCATCTTTTGACCAAACCAATAACCAGTCATTTTGAATATGGCATTCCAGAAAGCCTGTTATAATTGCCTGTCAGCTTGTGTGTCTTATATTTGGGCGGCAAACTTCCTGTCAATTCCAATATCTTAAATAAACTATTGATCAAACTTAAGTTCAACCCTCTTCTTTTACACAATTTGTAATCTTTTTCAAATTGCTTTGTTGTCTGAAGTTGGTACACAGGTCATTTATTCAAAAATGAAATAAGCTCTTTTGCGCTTTTATGCTTTGTTGTTTTCCCCTTCTTTGCCTGCTCCATTGCTTTAATGGTGGTAACGTTCGCACTCGACTGTATTTGTGCAAAAGGAAGTGTCTTTACATAATGCAAAAAAGCTTCAGATTGTTTATCAGTGGTATCAATTACTATATAGGTCATATAGCTTCAGTTTAATGACAAAGTTAGTAAATACAAAGCAAGAATTTTGATAGTCGGATGCTATATACTCACAAAAAAAACCTGCTTACGTTTTGGCATAAGCAGGCGTAATTTCTTTATCTCATTTCTATTCGGGCTGCGGTGTA
>CAIRTW010000092.1 GCA_903881585.1 uncultured Bacteroidota bacterium
ACAAATCCATACTTATTTGCACATTGGAAGCATGGCTTCACGCCATAGCGCAAAAGACTGAATAAGAAGAGCCGTATGACGGGAGACTGTCACGTACGGTTCTGTGAGAGGGTGAGGTGAAACTCCTTGCTCTACTCGACCGATACAATCTGCGAAATCCAAAAATCCGGCTAATCGGCGATTCAGAAGTGAGCAAAAAAGTGAGCAAAAAGTGAGCAAGTTTTAGAGGTTATTTTTACTTAGTTCATTGATTATCAATAATAATGTGAGCAACAAAAGTGAGCAATAAAAGTGAGCAATTATTGCGGAGTAACATTGATCAACTTACATGCTAATGTTCCTGAGATTTCTTCACTGCGTTGCGAAGATGTCCCTATTCAGCTTGATTCGCACGAGTACAGATGCCTCATACTTCGGCATGACAACGAAAATAAATCAAGGCAATCCTTTAATCAAGCGAATCAAGGTTCAGACGGGTTGAAGTAGTCCCACACCACTCTCGCTTTCGATGCCCCGATCACCCTCGTGAGCTCGCGCTCGGTGAGCGTTTTGATGTTTTTTACGGAGCGAAATTCTTTGAGGAGCAGGGTAGCGGTGCTTTCGCCTATCCCGGGTATGTCTTCCAGCTCATTTTTTATGGTGCCCTTGCTGCGCACCTGCCGGTGGAAGGTGATGCCGAAGCGGTGCACCTCATCGCGGATGCGGCGTATGAGCAGGTGTGCGGGGGTGGAGAACGATAGCTGCAACGGCTCGGTGTCGTTGGGGAAGAAGAGCGATTCCTCGCGCTTGGCAAGCCCCACCAGGGTCATGCGGCCGGTGAGGCCAAGCCGTTCTATACTCTCCATAGCAGAGCTGAGCTGACCCTTGCCTCCGTCTATTATTACCAGTTGTGGTAGCGGTTGCTGCTCGTCCATGAGGCGCTTGTAACGTCGATAGACCACCTCGCTCATAGATGCAAAGTCGTTGATGCCCTTCACGGTTTTTATGTGGTAATGGCGGTATTCTTTGTTGGCAGCCAGTCCGTTCTTAAAGCACACCATGGCGGCCACCGGGTACGCCCCCTGGAAGTTGGAGTTATCAAAGCACTCTATGTGCAGCGGCAGTTCTGAGAGTTGCAGGGCTTCCTGCAGCTCTTCTAGTACCTGCATATTGTTTTCGCGTGTTTTCTCGCCTAGCAGCAGGGTACTTTTTTTGCGCATATCCTGCATGAATATCTCGGCATTCTTCAGGCTGAGGTCGAGGAGTTGCTTTTTGTCGCCAGCTTTGGGTATGGTCACTTTTATGGTGGTGTCGGTAACGTCCACCGGCACGGGTACGATCACTTCTTTGGCCAGGCTCTGGTGGCGCTCCATAAGGTTGTCGAGCGCCAGTGATAGCACATCGCTGTCTTCTTCTTCCTCTATGTATTTTTCTATCTGTATGGTATTGGAGTGGATGACACTGCCGGCGGTGATCATCATGTAATTTATATAGAAGTGGTGCTCGTCCTGCACTATAGTGGCTACATCCACACTGTCCAGGCGCGGGTTTACCACGGTACTCTTAGCCTGGTAGCTGTGCAGTGACTCTATTTTCTTCTTCACTATCTGCGCCCGCTCAAACTGCATATCGGTGGCATAGGCAGTCATTTCGCCCTTCAGGTGTTTTATTACATCGCCTATATTGCCCTTCAGCACATGCCGCACCTGCTGCAGATTTTCCTTATAGTCTTCCTCGGTCTGGAATCCCTGGCAAGGTCCTTTGCAGTTGCCCAGGTGGTACTCCAGACACACCTTGAACTTGCCACGCTTTATATTGTAGTCGGTGAGGTTGAGGTTGCAGGTGCGTAGCGGAATGTTTTGCTTTACCAGCTCCAGCAGCTCCTTTACCCGCATAAGGCCGGTGAAGGGCCCCAGGTATTCGGAGCCGTCCCTGATGACCCGACGAGTAAAGAACACGCGCGGGAATGGCTCTTTTTTAATAACGATAAAAGGGTAAGACTTATCGTCTTTAAGCGAGATATTGAAGCGCGGCTGATAATGCTTTATCAGCGAATTCTCCAGCAGAAAGGCATCATGCTCTGAGTCGGTGACGGTAAAATCCAGGGCATTGATAAGGGAAACGAGCTTGCGGGTTTTGAAGTTGTCAACCGTCTTGTTGAAGTAGGAAGAGACACGCTTGCGCAGGTCCTTGGCCTTGCCTACATAGAGCAGTTCGTTCTCCTTGCTGTAATACTTATAGCAGCCCGGCTGGTGCGGTATGGATTGAACTATTTTGGAGAATTCTTCGCGGGTCATTATTCTGTAAAAATACGAAATAGTCGTAAGTCATAAGTCGAGAGTCGTAAGTCTGCGAGTGGGCATAGAAAGTATTTTTTCGTATATTTGCAGTATGAAGAAGCCATCAAATACGGAAGGACGTATAGCGCATATTCTGGAAGGAATGCGAACGGCTATGCCGGAAATAAAGAGGCAGATTGAAGTCTATGAGAAAAGTATTAAGTCTGGCAAGCAAGTTAAATCACCGAAGATAGCGCCGCAACTCAGGAATGTCTGAACCTACACTTTTAATCATTGCCGGATGCAATGGCTCAGGAAAGTCTTCTTTTTCTAAATCTTTAGTTCCAGCCGGTTTCACTCCGTTCGATTACGATATCCAGTATTTGAGATTTTACAGCTCACTAAGGGATTCTGACGTTCGTGAAACAATGGCTCATAACATGGCTTTCGCTGAATTGGAGAATCAGATTGCCAAAGCGATAAATAACAGAGATAACTTCTGTTATGAGACAAACTTCAATTCAACACCCTTGCACTGGCCTGAGCATTTTAAGCGAAATGGGTACAAATTACATCTCATCTATTTATGCCTCGATTCAATTGAAGAAGCAAAACGGAGAGTATTAATCCGGGTTGAGAATGGTGGGCATTTCGTGCCAGAGCAAGAAATTGCCAAACGCTATTTTGAAGGTTTTACCAATCTTGATGTTCATTTTGCATACTTTGATTTAGTAGATATATTCGATACTTCTGCATATTGCAGGGAGCCTCAATATATAGCTTCTATTGAAGACGGAACAGAGATAACAAAAAGATTGTTTCCTTCATACTTATATCAATTAGTTCCGGAAATTGCGAAAATTATGTTATAGGGGCTATTGAGGGCGATGCAGCATTTTTGCTACTTTTGTGCTGCACACGGAGGTTTCATATCTCCGGTAAGGGGCGATACTAGCATGGTTCATAAGGAGCAAAAGAGTAAGGACGGTTTTATTTTCTATTGGGACATCTGGATAGCCCTGCTGGCTACCTACCTGGCTATAGAGGTACCGTATGGGCTCATCGTGCATTACCGGCCGGCGGGTATTGTTCTTTTTTTAAACCTGTTTGTAACTTGTGTGTTTGTTGCTGATATATTTGTGCGGTTCCGGCAGCCCTCACCGCACCATGCACATTCGCCGCTGGCACACAAGAGCCCTGCTGAAGTCTATTTAAAGAGCTGGTTTGCACTCGATGTGGTTTCTGCGATTCCTTTTGAGCTGCTGTTCTGGAACAATACCAATTTTGTATTATGCCTGGTTTTAAGCCTGTTGCGGGTGCTCAAATTGTTCCGTGTCGCCAGTTTTCAATCGATGTGGGAGCACCGTATTACTATTAACCATGCGGTAATGCGGCTGCTGTTCTTTTTCTATTTCCTGGGGTTATTTATGCACTGGATAGCCTGTGGATGGATACATATACGGATGGAGGATGTAAATGCACACATGCTGCATACTTACATACTTTCGCTCTATTGGTGTACCACTACTGTTACCACTATAGGCTACGGAGATATAGTGCCAGACAGGAACAGGAGTGTTGAAGTTGTTTACACCATGTTCGCGCAGCTTATGGGCGCAGGTGCATTTGGTTACATCATTGGTAATATAGCCACTTTGCTCACAAATATAGATATAGTAAAAACCCGGCACCGCGAGCGTGTGGATAGGGTGGACAACTATATGAAGTCTAAGAAAATGCCTAAGAAACTGCAGGAGCGCGTCCATCATTATTACAACTATATGTGGCATACCCGCAAGGGGTATGATGATGCCGAGATATTGGCGGAGCTGCCTGAATCGTTTAGGTATGAGTTTACCTTGTTCCTCAACAAAAGCATTATAGAGAAGGTACCGATGTTCAAAGATGCCGATCCGAGCCTGCTGAAAGAAATATTATACTGCCTCAAGCCATGCCTCTATGCGCCGGGTGACGCTATTTGCAGCTTTGGTGAAATAGGCGATGAAATGTACTTCATTAACAAGGGAACTGTAGAGGTACTCTCGAAAGACGGGCACCATGTATATGCCACAATTAAGGAAGGCGGGTTCTTTGGGGAGATAGGTCTGTTGCTGAAACAGCCAAGAAATGCCACCATCAGGGCGGTAGGGTATTGCGATCTTTATTCATTGCATAAAGATTCCTTCGACCGGGTTATAGCTGATTACCCCGGGTTTGAAAAGCACATCCAGCAGATGGCGAAGGAGCGGATGGAGAAGCAACAGAACTAGTTGCCGCCGAGGTAACGATAGTTTTTGAGCAGTAAAGCTATATCCGTCGCAGGTGCATAGTGTTGCGCATAGGCGGTATTTAGCCCTTCCTTTACTTCAGTGCCAGGTTCATAACCAATAAGTATATTGTAAGGTTGTATGATTCCTTTTTTCAATGAAGGCAGGTTATTGGTTGGGCCGGTTGCATATCCCACCCACGTATAAGTGCCTGCCAGCACTTTCAGGCAGTTAACAAAAAACTTACCTGGCTTCTTTATCCGGAAAAAGGTAACCGGAAATACAAGAAGGAATAAAAATGCCGCGCCAATATCCACCATGCGTTTATTGCGCACCTGTGCAAAGTCGGAAAGGTTGAAACGGCGGTCTATCGTGTATAGATCTCCTGATGTGCTGCTGGAGTTGCTGCCTACAAAACTTTGACTACCAACTATATGTATTTTGTACTCGTATTCTTTACCGCAGTGTTGCATCTGATTAAAAACATCTGAATAGGTAAGTCCATTGATGCAAAAAATAACCTCGTTTATGCCGGTAGTGTAGAGCACCTGCTTCATTTCGGCCAACGATGCCAGCGAGTTATCTGCATTCGTAGTGGGGCTGATGCGGCCGGAAAGCTCCGGCGCGTAGTGTACTTTTTGTAATATTTCGGCGGTTTGCTGGTAGGCAGTTTCATTGGCAACGATCACCGCTTTACGGGGCAGCTTGTCGTAAGGAATGAATTTGAGGATGCCCATGCGATATAGGATCTCGTGCAGACCGAGTAAAACGACAGTGCCCGCAAAGCCGGAAAAGATAATGATGGCCCTGGAATAACGGTATTCCGGGGGTAATAGACCGTAGTACGCGAGGATAGCGAATGTGCCAATGAGCATGCCCCTGGTAACTTTGAGGGCGCGGTAGGGTGGGTCGTAGGCGCCATTGAAGTACAGGGAGAGCAACCAAAGCCCAATATATACAGGGAATGTTGCATAAACTACACCGGGTGCTATGGGCAGTATGTTCTTCACCTCCTGCACCCAAAAGTTCTTGATACCCCAAAGGGTGAGCAAGAGGATGACCGCATCAATAAGCGGCATGTGCAGGATTTTGAGCGCACGCTTCACGGTACCAAGGATAGCGCGCAGCACAATACCTGCATTGATAAACAGGACGAACATGCTCGCCTGCTTTTTGGTATAGTGCTTTTTTACAAATGTCACGAGCGCCTCGTTGAAGATGCGCACGTAGGACAAAGTCATTTTTCGGGTGCTTTCTCCTTTATAATGGATCAGATCCGCCTCGGGATAGTAGATGTTTTTATACCCTGCTTTTTCTATGCGGTAGGAGAGGTCCACATCTTCGCAATACATGAAGTAATCTTCATCAAAGGCGCCTCCTGCCTTGTCCATTGCTGAGCGGCGCACCATCATACAGCAGCCCGAAAGCACATCAACAGCAGCTGTTTCATGTTCGCCTACATGCACCGCATAGTATTTATTGAAATAAGTTGATTTACTGAATAACTTATTGATTCCCGTAGTCTTAAATATAGCTACCGACAGTGAAGGATAAGATTTTTTGGAGTCTGGAGCAAACTGGCCCTTGCCATCTATAAGCCTTGGGCCTATGGCTCCGGCCTCCGGGTGGGCATCCATATAAGCGATGGTCTTTGCAAAGAAATCCTCAGGCATTACTGTATCCGGGTTGAGGAAGAGTATGTATTCGCCCTTAGCTATTTCAACACCCTGATTGTTCGCTTTTGAGAAACCTTTATTGTCCTTGTTCTCTATAACGCTCACCGATGGGAACCGCTCCCGAACCATGGCGCAGCTGTCATCACTTGAGTTATTATCAACTACTATCACTTCAATGTCGGTGTCCCCGGCAGCCCTAAGCACAGAGTGCAGGCAAACCTCAAGGAAATACTTAACATTATAGTTGACAACAATTACAGATAACTTCATTTGCAGCCGCGAAGATAATTAATAGTCTAAAGTAGAGTTTAGCAAGTTTCGGGTATAACGTGAAAAAGCAAAAAATCGTTTGCCAGCAACGAAAAAGCCATCAATACTATGTATCAATGGCTTTCCCGAAATTTGGAACCTGCCTATTTTATCAAATAATAAATATTCGTCACCCATTTATTGCTGTCTGGCTCTTCGTTGGGACCTACGGTATATTCTTCGATCACAGTGCCCTTTGTTTCACCTTTTTCAGCTATGTGCTTTGCAATAGCGCCATGTGCTTCCATCTCTTTCCCATAGCCGCCGCGCAGCACTGCCAATACCGCTTTAGATTTCGGGATATTGAAAACTGCCGCATCTTTTATCGTTTTGGTCTCTGATACGGGGAATACGGCGGCCATATCGGTTTCTTTTTTCACGGTGTCCCAGGTGAAGTAAAGACCGGTGCTTGTGCCATTGATCTTATCAGCAGCGTTCTTGGTCATCACAGTTTTTGCATCTGCAAATAGCTTCATCATATCGCCCATGGCTACGTTTGATACGGTTTTGCGCAGCCCTTCAAAAGTGTGGCCGGGATAGTCAACTTCAGTCACTTCTATGGCTGTTTGTGCAGGTGCAGCTGGCGCTTTGCTTTCGAGCAGCGTTTTCAGGCTGCTAATGCCATCTTCAAAGTTTGGTCCGAGCATTTTGTCCATATTCATAAAGACCAGCATCGCGTTCAGTGGGCGGCCAAAGTGCATGGTGCATGTCCAGGTCACTTTTGTCATGCCTGCGGTGTCGTCAGCTTTCATATACCCCCATCCACCACCTTGGGGGTTGAACATTGTCAACTTGTACAACATTTGCGTACCTGATACTGCGCTATCCCTCATTTCGCCTTCGCCCGTTTTATCACCCACCCATGTGTAGCCGCTACCAGGCATACCGTCAGTACCGTATAAGGTTCTTTTCATTTTTCCGGAGTCCAGTTTACTCCATGGGTCCCAGACAGGCCATGTAGTGAAGTGAACGATCTGGTCAAAAACAGCTTCTTTAGGCGCTTTTATTAAGGTGGTACGTACAACAGTTACGTCCTGTGGTTCTTTAAACATGAGCACAATCAGGGCCGCAGCAATAACGAGCAGCAGCACGATCATAAAGCGTACGAATTTTTTCATATGGTTTGATTTTGGCTAAAAGTATAAAAAAATAGTCTGAACCTAGATTTTCATGATTAAAGGATTCTCCAGGACGGGTATTGTTTATTAAATGGGGTATTTCCGCCACGCAAATCTGCTGGTGACATTCAGGTACAGGCGATTTCACGTTAATTAACTAATAAACCTTTTAACCATTTACCCCTTTAACCTTTATCTATTATATTTGTTCCCATGAAACGGCTTGGTTCCGTTTTGTCTGAAAAGTAAATCAACACAAATGAAAGTAGTCATATTTGCAGGCGGCAGGGGTACGCGTATCTCGGAGGAGTCGTCACTGCGCCCCAAGCCTATGATAGAGATAGGCGGTAAACCCATTCTGTGGCATATCATGAAGATATATGCCGCTTACGGGCACACGGAATTCATCATTTGCCTGGGCTATAAAAGCTGGGTGATCAAGGAATATTTCGCCAATTACTTCCTGCACAATGCGGACATAACCGTGGACCTTGCCAACAACTCGGTGGAAGTGCATAAGAACTCTGCCGAGCCTTTTAAAATATCGCTGATAGATACGGGCGTGGACAGCATGACAGCAGGCAGGCTGAAAAGGGTGTTGCCTTATGTAGGCAATGAGCGTTTTATGCTTACCTATGGTGACGGCGTGTGCGATGTGAACCTGGACGAGGTGCTGAAATACCACGAAGCCAGCGGCAAGATATGCACTATGACTGCGATACAGGCTACCAGCCGCTTCGGGGTAATAAAGATGGAGGAGAATGGCACCATAGAGAGCTTTGAAGAAAAACCCGAGGATAGCGGCACATGGATAAACGGCGGCTTCTTTATTGTAGAGCCGGAAATAGCAAAGTACCTGCACGATGATGCAGACGATATAATGTGGGAGCGCCAGCCAATGGACGACCTGGCCCGCGACCGGCAGATAGCAGCCTATCGCTACAAAGGTTTTTGGAAATGTATGGACACCCTTCGCGACAAAGAAGAATTAGAACACCTCTGGCAAACTGACCCTATATGGAAAAAGTGGTAACCGCAGCATACCTGCGCTCGATATTTAACGGCAAACGTGTGCTCCTCACCGGGCATACTGGTTTTAAAGGTGCATGGATGCTGCAGATACTACATTGGCTGGGAGCTAATGTAAAGGGGTATTCCCTGGCACCCGAGAAAAAAAATGACCTCTACAACCAGATAGATGGCGACAACCTTTGCTACAGCTCTGTGATCGCAGATATATGCGATATGCAGAAGATACAGACCGAGATAGTACGGTATGAGCCGCATTTTGTGTTTCACCTGGCAGCGCAGCCTCTGGTGCGCCGGGGGTACGATATGCCGTCTTACACCTTTATGGTGAACGCCCAGGGTACATCGCATGTGCTGGATGCTATGCGCAGCCTCGTGCCTGCCTGTGTTGGAGTAATGATCACCACAGACAAGGTTTATGATAACCCCGAGCGGGGATTGCCATTTAAAGAAGATGATAAACTGGGCGGATACGATCCCTATTCTGCCAGTAAGGCGAGTGCTGAGATAGTTATTGATTCATTCCGGAGGTCGTTCTTTAATCCGAAGGACTACCACTTGCATGAGAAGTCGATAGCAGCTGCGAGGGCGGGGAATGTGATAGGCGGCGGGGATTATTCAGATGACCGGATAGTGCCGGATATTGTGAGGTCGATAGCATTTGGGGAAACGGTGGGTTTACGCAATCCTAACTCGGTGCGGCCATGGCAGCATGTGCTGGAGCCGGTGGGCGCCTACCTGTTGCTTGCGGCAAAGATGAGCGAGGACCCGGCACGATACAGTACCGCCTACAACTTTGGCCCGAACCCGGAAGATATGCTGACTGTGGAAGATCTTACAAAAACATTTATTGATAGTTATGGCGCCGGCAGCTACAAAAGTTTTGCTGAGCAGGGAGCGCCACATGAGGCGAAACTGCTGTTGCTGGATAGTGGCAAGGCGATGGAACAACTGGGCTGGAAGTCACAAATGGATGCGCGCACCGCAATAGCCTGGACAGCCGAATGGTATGCCGATAAGCAAACCAGCGCTCATGAAAAGTGCCTGAAGCAGATCAAAAATTACTTTGGAGAATAAGAGATCACTTTATGAGGTGCTTTAAACATAATGATGCAGAGGCTGTTGGTATTTGCAGAAATTGCCTTAAAGGAGTATGCAAAGAATGTGCTATAGAAGTGAAAAATGGTATTGTTTGTTCTGATTCATGTGCTGAAGTTATTAATGCCTATAAAAAAGAACATCCAGTAAGAGCTCAGTTATATCTTCCGATACTTTTTATAATTACAGGAGGCGCTTTTTTTTATTACAGTTATGAAGATAAAAATTTGCGCCTTCTATCTTTTTTAGGAATAGCATTTTGGGGAATAGGGATACGTGCTTTATTTGCGATAAAGAAAACGATAACGACATCAAAAAAATCGTAAGTAATTAAATAGTAGCTTGGTTATTGTAACCGCAAACATTGCATGTATTAAATACTTAGTTCAGATCAAAAAATACTACAGGAAAATTGAATAATGCCTAAGATCCAAGCCATACCATTAGCCGGAGCGTTTATCATTACCTTACCAGCATCTGAAGATGTACGAGGCACATTTGTAAAAGCATATGGCGAAACTGTTTTTCGCAACGCAGGTATTGATTTTACGTTGCGGGAGAGTTACTTTTCGTTCTCTAAAAAAGATGTGATACGCGGTATGCACTTCCAGTTGCCGCCGCACCAGCACAGCAAGATCGTATATTGTCCGGTAGGGGCGATACTTGATGTGATCGTTGACCTGCGCAAAGATTCATCTACCTACCATCAATATTATGCCCACGAGCTTTCGGCCAACAATCATAAGGCCGTATTCATCCCGGAAGGCTTTGCCCATGGCTTTAAATCACTCACTGATAATTCACTCACTTGCTACCTTGTTTCATCGGAGTACAATAAGACGCATGATACTGGCATACGCTATGATAGCATAGGTTTTGACTGGGATGTGAAGGAGCCGGTGCTTTCTGAAAGGGATCTTTCGTTTGTGGGGATGGGGGAGTTTGGAGGAGGGTTTTAGGTTGGCTATGGTACTATAAATACTACAAATCTTGAAAGTAGCTACATTTACACTCAAATCAATACGACAAAATGAAAATCAATTCTATAAAAATAGGCAAGCTTTTTGAAATATTCGACTATGATATTTTATATGGTAGCAATGAAAATCTATTGATTATTACTGGCCCAAATGGTTTTGGGAAGACAACGATTTTGAATATTATTTTCAAT
>CAIRTW010000093.1 GCA_903881585.1 uncultured Bacteroidota bacterium
ACAAATCCATACTTATTTGCACATTGGAAGCATGGCTTCACGCCATAGCGCAAAAGACTGAATAAGAAGAGCCGTATGACGGGAGACTGTCACGTACGGTTCTGTGAGAGGGTGAGGTGAAACTCCTTGCTCTACTCGACCATGACACCTTCGGCAAGCTCAGGGCAAGCTTGCCGTTATGGCTTAATAGTAGCATAATAGCCTAGTACCCAAAAGTTTTATTATTTTACCGGCAATACGTGAGGTCTTTCGTGGCCTCAGGGAGACATTGGACTGCATTATTAATTTGATTTTTATGAAGAAAATATTTTTTACGGTTATTGTTGCTGGTATGATGGCGAGCAGTGTTGGGGTGCTGGCGTGGGGGGTATGGGGTCATAACCACATAAACAAGGGTGCTGTGCTGAGTCTGCCGGCAGAGATGGGGATGTTCTTTTACAACCATTGCGATTTTATAGTGGAAGAGAGCACGGTGCCGGATATCCGCAAGCATGTAATGAACGACAAGGGAGAGACGCCGCGCCACTATATAGACCTGGAGAGCTATAACTACGCGGGGAGAGCTGGTATGCCGCGCACTATGGACGAGGCCATAGCAAAGTATAGTAAGGACACGCTGCAACGCCACGGTATGCTGCCCTGGTATATACAGGATATGATGGTGAAGCTGACCGATGCGATGAAGAACAAACGAAAAACAGAGATACTGTTGATAGCCGCAGACCTGGGGCACTACATAGCTGATGCCCACATGCCGCTGCACACCTCGCTGAACCATGATGGGCAGATGACCGGACAGGCAGGAATACATGCTTTCTGGGAAGCGCAGTTGCCGGAACTGTTTGGGAAGGACTACCACCTCTATAAGGGCATGGCGCACTATGTAAGCGATATAGAAAATGCTACGTGGAACATGATAGACAGCAGTCACAAGTTGGTGGACACGCTGCTGCGCATAGAATTCAAGATGCGCAAAGACAACCCGGAGGACAAACAATATGCGATGGGGGCAGATGGCAAAAGGATGACGAATAAATTCGGATCGCCGGTGCATACGTATGAGTATGCTCATGTGTATCATGAGCTGCTGCAGGGGATGGTGGAAAACCAGATGAAATCGGCAATAGCGGACATTGCCGACTTCTGGTACACAGCATGGGTAAATGCTGGCAAGCCCGACCTAGACGGGCTGGACCCCACATCTATGACTGATCGAAGCAAAGCGCAGTATAAGGAAGACATGAAGGCCTGGAAAACGGGGAAGATAAAGGGGCTGAGGTCTGATAAGGAATTTTAGTTTTTCCGGAGCGTGCGGACTTTCGCGCAAAGTGCCCAAAGGTTTTGGGTGACGCCGGGAGGTCACGCAAAGCGCACAAGTACATTGCCCGAATGAAATTTTTCCTTTGCGATTCCTGCATTCCTTCCTTTGCGCCCTTTGCGTGAAAATTTTCATAACACGATGAATTTGATCAGGAAATTGGTACGATTAGTGGGTCTGGTGGCTTTGATAGCGGTGGCTGTTTATGTGCTGCCAGCGCACATTCCGTTTTATGATAAGTACATCTTCTACCCTTTCCAGTCGTTGCGGATCATATTGTTTGGTTGGCTGCCGTTCAGTGTAGGCGATGTGTTGTATGTGATGGGTGGTGCCGCGTTGTTATATACCATTTGCAGGTGGGTATATTATGTTGTTAAGTTCAGGGTGCATAAGCACAGGCTTGCAGCTTCTGTACTGGATACGGTTAATACTGCCCTGTTCGTTTACTTATTCTTTATCGTGGGCTGGGGCGCTAACTATGCAAAGAGGCCGCTGCATGAATACTGGGGCATGGAAAGCCCGGTTTACAAAACACGGGAAGAGCGGCGGGCGGCGGATTCGGTAATGCTGATAGCGTTCAATGATTTCCTCGTACGGCGGCTGAATAGCTTTGCTCCGCAATACCGCATTTTATCGCTGGTGGAAGTGAATGAGCGGGCGAAGGCGTTCTATCAGCACTATACCGATAGCAAAGTAAAGATGCACGGGCTGGATGTGAAGCAGTCTGTGTTTGGCTACTTCATGGAACGCATGGCGGTGGATGGTTACTATAATCCGTTTACGGGTGAAGGCCAGGTGAGCGGAAGGCTGCCGGGCTTTGTGCTGCCATTTGTAGTGAGCCACGAGATGGCGCACCAGGCGGGCATAGCCGCTGAGGGCGATGCAAACCTGATGGCCTATGCACTGGGCACACGCACCGCAGATCCGAGTTTCAACTACTCTGCTTACCTGAACATATGGCTGTATGCCAACGCCCGTCTGTACCGACGTGATTCGATAATGGCAAAACAATTTGAGTCGCAGCTGAACAAACGGACAAAGGCACACCTGGATACGCTGGAAGAGCTGAGCAAAATGTTTGACAACGAGGCGAGCAGATACGGTACGGAGTTTTACGATGGCTACCTGAAAATGCAGCACCAGAATGAGGGCATCAGGAGCTATGGCAATGTAGTGACCAGTGCCTGGCTGCTGGAGCAAAACAGGAGCGCGGCGATGATAAGGGTACCTTGACTTTGACTTTATGTTGCGCGTTGCAGTTTCGCGCTACACCTCTCCTCCTAAAAACAGGAGGGGAGGTGTAGCGCGGCCCTCATTTTGATTACAAACATAGTTACTGTACCGTCATCGTCTTAGTTTCTGAGACCAGGTTATCTGCCCGGATCAGGTAGGCGTAGGTGCCTGGTTTGAAGAGGCTGTTGTTGATGTCTATATAGCTGCTATTGGGAAGAACCGGCAACTCGCGCATGAGCTGCCCGGCCATGTTATAAAAAAAGATCGTAGCCTGGCTGATGCCGTTGGGCAATTGATACCGGATCCTTGCGGCGCCGGCACTTGGATTCGGTACAGGGTCAGAGATAACAATGCCCTGCGAAGCGCTGCCAGCGGTTCTTTCGGTGCCAAGAGAGGAGCATTGGTTACACGGTATAGTGCCGGGTAAAGCGTAAACATCTGTAATATCATAAGTGGGGCTCGCGTGGCCTTTAGTGGCAAATAGTTTGTAGGTATTGGTAGTAGAATTGTAGTGTATGGTAACATAGGATGCAGAATCCAAACTTTGAATGACGACGGCATTCTCATTTATGATGTCCGTTTTGTAATACGGGTGCACGGAATAATCTGTAGTTACATAGCATACGACAATTTCAACTAAATTATCTGAATTAAATAAATTATCGGAAGTAGCAAATACACTTCGCATCGTGTATCCCGGGTAAACACCGGGGACGATGGTCTTCCATAAGGAATGATCTGTATTATACAGGTAAATAGTAGCGGTGTCATAGACCATATATTTTTCGCCATTACTGGAAAATAAAACCGGCCCGGCACCACTGCCAGACGTGTACGTATGCTCCAATGTTACCTGGCCGAAAGAGAGCGATGATATGCAAGCGATGAACGCCGCCAGGAGGATGAGTTTTTTCATATAGGTTGTTTTAATGCAAAATAAGGGTAACTTTTCTACCCCCTGTATTCTCCCCAAACCTCACGCAATGTATCCGCGATCTCACCGAGCGTACATAGATTTTCTACAGCATCAATTACGGCGGGCATGAGGTTTTCGGTGGTTGTTGCCTGTCGTTTTATAGTGGCGAGGCAGGCAGCAGCGGCTTCGTTGTTACGTTCGGCGCGCAGTTTTTTCAGCTTCTCGCTCTGCACAACACGGATAGAGTCGTCTATGCGGAATACAGGCGGCGCAGCGGCCTCAGCAGATGTGAATTTGTTCACACCTACTATTACTTTACTTTCGTCTTCTATGGCTTTATTGTAGGCATATGCAGACCGGGCTATTTCATCCTGCATGAAATGGTGCTCTATGGCCTTTACAGAGCCGCCCATGGCATCTATTTTTTCTATCAGTTTCCATGCCGCAGCTTCTACTTCGTTGGTCAGGCTTTCTACGTAGAACGAGCCAGCCAGCGGATCGACTGTATCTGTTGCACCACTCTCGAAGGCCAGTATCTGCTGTGTGCGCAGGGCAATGGATGCAGCCTCTTCTGTAGGCAGAGAGAGCGCTTCATCATAGCCATTAGTGTGCAGCGACTGTGTGCCGCCAAGCACTGCCGAGAGGCCTTGCAATGCTACGCGTATGATGTTGTTCTTGGGCTGCTGTGCGGTAAGCGTGCTGCCCCCTGTTTGGGTATGAAAGCGCAGCATCTGTGCACGCGGGTCGGTAGCGCCTAGCTCTTTGGTGATGTGAGCCCACATACGCCGCGCAGCGCGGAATTTGGCTACCTCTTCAAATAGGTTGTTGTGTGCATTGAAGAAGAAGGAAAGCCGCTGTGCAAAGACGTTTATATCAAGGCCCTTCGCTTGTGCGGCCTGCAAATAAGCTTTGCCGTTGGCCAGCGTAAAAGCAAGCTCCTGCACCGCATTCGAGCCTGCCTCGCGGATGTGGTAGCCCGAAATAGAGATAGTATTCCACTTGGGAACTTCTTTACTGCAATACTCGAAGATGTCGGTAATAAGGCGCATAGAAGGGGCAGGCGGATAGATGTATGTGCCGCGGGCTGCGTATTCCTTCAGTATATCGTTCTGGATGGTACCTGATATTTTCTTTATGTCGGCTCCTTGTTTTTTTGCAAGGGCTATATACAATGCCAGCAGGATGAATGCCGTGGCATTAATGGTCATGGATGTGGAAATGTCGCTGAGGCGGATGTCCTTGAAGAGCAATTCCATATCCTGCAGGGAGTCTATGGCTACTCCCACTTTCCCTACTTCGCCCTCAGACATAGCATGGTCTGAGTCATAACCGATCTGGGTGGGGAGATCGAACGCAACAGAGAGGCCGCTTACACCCTGGCTAAGCAGGAAGTGGTATCTCTTATTAGATTCCTCTGCTGTGCTGAAGCCGGCGTACTGGCGCATGGTCCACATGCGGTCGCGGTACATGGCGGCATGAACGCCGCGTGTGAACGGGAATTGCCCCGGCAGCTCGTCCATTTTTACCGGCTGGCAGTACAGCTCATTGATAACTATTCCGGAGTCTGTTTTGATCGTTTTTTTGTCCATTCTTCGTGTTTTACATCCCCCTAACCCCCTTAGCTCTCGCACAGGGCTTTCGCTCAAGGGGGAATTTCCATCGCGAATGCGCTATGAGCAACAAATAATATCGCGGGTTACATATTGGGTATAGACATCACCTTCCTCACTTCATTGCTGATGATCTGTATGGCCATGTCGGTAGGTATATCTCCCTCTGCCTGTTGCATTACTTCAATGATCCGTGCATGGAGGTCGCGTGCCGGACCATCCGGGTTAACGGTTTGTGCCAGGCGGTTGATCATGTTCAGTTCCTGCTCTTTTACGTTCTTTACGGTTTCCCAGGCATTACTGGATACGTAGATCTGCTGCGAGAGGTTGTGCTCAAATTCGGCGCTGATGCTCATGGTCATTACCTGCTGCAGGTCGCGCGTAGTCATAGAGGGGTCATACACACGGGGTATAAGCAGCCTGGGGCTGATGCGCTCCAGGAATACAATGAGGCGCTCATAAGCCTGCAGCCGCAGCCGCATGGTGATATCCTGGGTGTCTTTGAAGAGGGCCAGCTGCTTGCGCTGCATCTCAGACACCAGGAATTTCCTCACGATCAGGTAACAGGAAATTAACACTACCAGAGCTGGTATTGTATATTTCAGAATTTCGAGTGTGGCAACCATTATATCCATAAGATCAATTCGAACGCCAAAAGTAGCAATTCAAAATCTTTCGGGAGGGGCAAATTAAGCGTGGCTGGTTCTTTTTTGAATTTTTTGGCATTTTTTATTAATGGGAGATACCCGTGTGGCATAGTTTTTAGGATACCTAAGTAAACAAGCATATTTATGGAACTGCACGAATCAATGACCGAAGTACTGAACGACCTGGTGATGATCAACAATGACCGCATAGCAGGCTATGAGAAAGCCAAGACCGAGTTAAATGCGCTTGATATAGACCTGAAGGGGCTTTTTGAAGAAATGATACACCAGAGCAACAGCAATAAAGAAGCGCTCGTAGAGAAAATAGAAGCACATGCAGGTATTGCAGATAACGATACCAGCTCAGCAGGCAAGATATACCGTGCATGGATGGAGATAAAATCGACGTTTACTGCCAGCGACCGCCACTCTATACTTGCCAGCTGTGAATTTGGTGAAGATGCGGCCCTGCGCGCCTACGAGTCAGCATTATCTTCCGGCATATTGCTGGATGCTACCTTCCGGGACCTGGTGGAGAGCCAGTTGGCTTCGCTCAGGAAATCGCACGACCTTATCAAACAGCAGCGGAGTGCGCACAAGGCGCTGCAAAGCAAGTAGTTAATTTATCTGAACAACATTTTTATACCGATTTAGGGCTTGCTAAATAACCTTCCAATCCTTATCTGTTTTATCTTTCGGGAGATAAAACAGTATTTAGATGCAAGGAAAAAGCGACAAACGGCCAAAAAAGCTTGCAGCGAAGCCAGCATACATAAGTCCTAACCAGCT
>CAIRTW010000094.1 GCA_903881585.1 uncultured Bacteroidota bacterium
ACAAGAACCGACTTTATTGATTGTCAGAAAAATTTTGTGCAAAACTTACCTCTCAAACCACCATCTGTCTATTTTTCAACATCATTGTGGATTGGCATGGCTATTTTAATGCGTTTGCCCTGGGTAGCAGTCCCTTTATAATTTCGGGTATTAAGTATATATTTACACTTAGTTATCATCACTGATAAATGCACATCAAACGATTAATTATGACAAGAACACGTACGCAACTATTAGGTATCCTGTCTCTTATCTTGTTTTTTACTTTTGGCCTTCCCCCGGTAAAAGCTATGGCACAGTATGATGCCTACGTATCGTACAACGATTTTTACCAGGACCTTGCCCCTTATGGCCAGTGGATAGACGATCCGCAGTATGGCTATGTATGGTCTCCTGACCAGGATGGCAGCTTCAGGCCTTATTATACCAACGGGCACTGGTGTATGACCGAATATGGTAACACATGGGTATCTGATTTTCCCTGGGGATGGGCCTGTTTTCACTATGGCCGCTGGACATACGACAACTACTACGGCTGGATTTGGGTACCCGGTACCAATTGGGGGCCGGCATGGGTATGCTGGCGTTATGGAGAGGGTTATTACGGCTGGTCTCCACTGGGGCCAGGGTATGATCTCAACTCATCTATGGATTACATATGCCCGAATGACTGGTGGGTGTTCATCCCACCGCAATACCTATATAGCGGGGGATATTACCGTTATTGGTATGGCCCGCGTGGCAACAACAACATCGTGCACCAAACGAGCCTGATCACAAGCAAATATGTTGCAAACGGGATATCCTATGTATCTGGCCCGCATGTAAAGGACATAGAGAAAGTGACCGGCAAGCCGGTGCAGGTTTATGAACTGGCCAACGGTTCCAGCCGCACCACCACTGTACACAATAACACAGTGAAGATGTACCGCCCTGCAGAGGTGAGGCCGGCAGCAAATGTTAACGGGCAGCGCCCGGCGCCGCCAAATGTGGTGACAGCACCGCAGCCTATTAAAACTCCTCAGCCCGTGAGTACTGCCCAGACTTCCACACCGCCATTTCGGGAAGACATACCTAAGGCGGGCGGACATACGGACCAGGTAGGAAGCCACATAAACCAGACAGCTGAACCCAACCCTGTTAAGAAAAAGAACGATAGCCGTCCTTACGAATGGGATGTGAACCGGTCTGTACCGCAGCCGGCTAAACCGGCCCCAGCGCCGCCGCCGCCATCACCCGCCCCAAAACAACAGCCGCCGCGTAATAATCCGCAGCCACAGCCGCAACCACAACAAAGACCCCAGCCACAACCACAACCTCAGCCGAGGCCTCAACCCCAACCCCAACAAAGGCCTGCTCCTGCACCGCAACAACATGCTGAAAGAAGATAGGAACGATCAATATTGATATAGAAATGCCCCGGACTCCGGGGCATTTCTATATCAGTGCTCCAGTGCAGCTACTTTATCCTGTCATAGGTGTATTTGTTTTTGATCTTCCGGTTTAAAAAGACACCTTTTGATCCGGATGATCTCATGGCCGTGTAAACATTCCGGGGCACATCTTTATAATCATAGACCGCCCCGGATATATAGCATATCCTCAAGGTGGATGTATCAGCATCGTAGTTTATTGCAGTAACAACTGAAGATGGCATATTGCAGCAGTTTACCAGATTATACTATAAACAACATGCCTCCGATTCAAATGCTTCTTTTTTTGAAGACCAGCTCTACTGGCATGAATTTATAAACGATGCAAAGAGCATTAATTAGTAATCATTTAAAAATTGCCAAATGAACAAGATCGGAATCATTTTAGTATCGTTTTTCCTGCTTACGCTCAGCAGCTGCGAGGTAATTGGTGGTATTTTCAAGGCAGGTGTAGGAGTAGGTATATTTATTGTGGTTGCTATAATCGCAGTGATCATATTCATCGTAGCCAAGGTCTCCGGTGGAGGAAAGTAATTCCCAGTTGGCAGGTCGTGGAATAATTTTTGAGTGAAAGCCTTTAGTATTTCTGCTTTTGCAAATGGAGTTTGGTCATCATAGCAATTACCATGAAAAGAACAGCGAATTATAAGCTCGCGGCCGAAAAAACTGCCGAAAAATATCGTAAGATACAGTCGCAGGTTGCAAGTGCAGACAAGCGGGAACCGGCAAAGACAAAGAAGGCGGCCATGCAGGCAGGCGCAAGGAAGTATCCGGAGCCACCTATGGTGAAGCAGCATCTTACAAAACCCGGCATAGAGTCGCGGCTGGAGCTGGCGCCTATGTACGATGCGCCCTTTTATAAAGGATCGGGTAAATTGCAGGATAAGGTGGCGATTATAACCGGTGGTGATTCTGGTATTGGCAGGGCGGTTGCAGTGCTGTTTGCTCGCGAGGGTGCCAATGTAGCGATCGTATATCTTAACGAGCGCCGGGACGCTGAAGAGACAAAAAAGAATGTTGAAAAAGAGGGGCGGATATGCCTGCTGATAGCTGGTGATGTTGCTGACCGGAACTTTTGTAAGTATGCGGTGAAGCAAACTATTGCTGAGCTAGGCCAGCTGGATGTGCTTGTAAACAATGCTGCATTCCAGCTGCATGTGCCCCATTTTGAAGACCTTACAGAGGAGCATTTCGACTGTACACTAAAGACAAACATTTACGGATATTTCCACATGGCGCAGGCGGCGGTTCCCCATATGCCGAAGGGAAGCGCTATAGTCAATACAGGCTCAGTCACAGGACTTCTGGGAAATAAAGACTTGCTCGACTACTCCTTGACAAAGGGTGGGATACACGCATTTACTCGCTCGCTGGGCACGCATCTCATCCCCAAAGGAATACGAGTGAATGCAGTAGCTCCTGGTCCTGTTTGGACTCCGCTGAACCCGGCTGATAAAGAGAAGATCGTGATCGCAAAATTTGGCGCAGACACGCCAATGGGGCGGCCGGCACAACCTGAGGAAATCGCTCCTGCTTATGTTTTCCTTGCATCCCCGCAATGCTCCAGCTATATAACCGGTGAAATACTTCCAATTATTGGTGGGTATACTGGTGGCTAGCTTTATTAGTGATTCCAGTTGTCCCGTAGAAAGGTAAATTTTTGAGATTACTAATTAATGTGGTAAATTTGATTATCAAAATGTATGTATGCAGGTTGCTGAAATTGAATTATATAAAGTATTAAAAACAAAGTTCTCAGAAAATGAAGCTGAAACTATTGTCGCTAATTTAGAATTAAAAATTCAAGGTAAATTTGACGAAAGAAAAAATGATTTCGCAACCAAAGAAGATTTGGCAAATTTAAAAGTTGAAATGGAGCGAGCGTTTAAAGACCAGTTGAAATGGATGTTTATTTTCTGGATCGGACAATTAGCTTCTTTCATTGCTATTGCAAAATTCATTTTTCATCAATAATCTTACATTCAATATCCATCATCAGCTTCTTACTCATTTGACCCATACCATCTAACTGAAGTAGGACGACCTTGTTGTTAAGTCTTACGCTTCAAGACTCGCGACTACATTGCTATAGTAGCTCGCGTTCAGCTCGTTGTTAGCCTGTTCTGCAGCCTCTATAGGAGCAAATGAGGAAAGGTGCTCGCCTTTATTTTTACGTACGGCTGTGGTATGCTCAAAGTGAACTGAGGGCTTGCCGTCGCGGGTTACAACAGTCCAGCCGTCTGTGAGCGTTTTCACGTCCCTTGTACCAAGGTTTATCATGGGCTCTATGGCCAGCACCATGCCTTCTTTAAGTTTCTTGCCATCGCCACGGCGGCCATTGTTTGGCACCTGTGGATCTTCGTGCAGTTCTTTGCCTACTCCATGGCCTACCAGCTCCCGTACCACACCATAACCGTGAATTCTGTTAGTGTAATTTTCCACCGCGAAAGAAATATCGCCAACGCGGTTATTGTCGCGGGCTTGCGCCACACCCAGGTAAACCGATTCTTTGGTAACGCTCATCAGTTTCAGTACTTCGGGTTTTACATTGCCTATTGCAAATGTGTAGGCAGAATCACCGTGATAGCCATTCATATATACGCCACAGTCCACAGAGATAATATCGCCGTCCTTCAGCTCATAATCGCTTGGTAAGCCATGTACTACTACTTCATTTACCGAGATACAAAGAGAGTAGGGGAAACCGTGATAATTCTTGAACGAGGGAACACCACCGTTATCACGTATAAAAGCCTCAGCCATCGCATCTACTGTGATGGTCTTAATGCCGGGCTTTAAAAATTTTGCCACCTCGGTTAAGGTGGCAGAAACCATTAGAGCACTTTTACGGATCGTTTCAATTTCCTGATGACTGCGTATATGTATCATTTAACCCCAAACCCCTGAAGGGACTTTATTTATCAAACGTTCTCAATGTTACAACGAGGCGAATTTTTCTTAACTCGTTTTTTATATACCACCTCCCCTCCTGTCTGCCGTCAGGCAGGTTAGGGGCCGGGGGTATTTATGCCGATGCCCTGCTTGGAGCCGCTGTGCGGCCAGCTATACGGCCGGTTTTCATCAGGCCGTCGTAGTGGTTCATCAGCAGGTAGCTTTCCACTTGCTGTAAGGTATCAAGAATTACACCTACGCCGATCAGCATTGAAGTACCGCCGAAGAACGAAGCAAAGCCACTGGTAACACCAAGCAAAGTAGCAATACCTGGAAGGATACCTGCAAGAGCAAGGAAACAAGCGCCCGGTAATGTGATACGGTCCATGATGGTAGCAATATAGTCAGCCGTGTCCTCACCTGGTTTCACTCCCGGTATGAAGCTGTTATTACGCTTCAGGTTGTCGGCCATTTCTGTAGGGTTGAAGATAAGCGCCGTATAGAAGTAAGTGAACGCGATCACCATGATGGCATAGATCAGGTTGTACCACAGTGAGCGGTTATCAGACAATGCGTGTACAAAACCGGCAGCCTTTTCATTGGTTGCAAAACCAGTGAAGATCGTTGGTATGAACATCATAGCCTGAGCAAAGATGATAGGCATTACACCTGCAGAGTTCACTTTCAACGGGATGAAATCACGTGAGCCGGTTGCTTCCTTAGCTGCATTGGTGCTGCCAATGATGCGGCGGGCATAGTTGAGTGGTATCTTGCGCACACCCTGCGTGAGCAGGATAAGGCCGATGATAACTGCTATAAAAATGGCAAGCTCAATAAGGAATATCAACAGGCCGCCACCGCCGCCTACGTTCTTTGCACTCAGCTCATCGATGATAGAGCGTGGGAAGCGTGCAAGGATACCAACCATGATGATAAGAGAAGTACCATTGCCTATACCGCGATCAGTGATCTTTTCACCCATCCACATTACAAACAGCGTACCTGCTGTAAGCACTACCATTGTAGATAGCATGAACATGAACGGACTGTAATCCGGAGCCAACGCAGCTGCGTATGTAGGAGTGCGGAGATACGCTACATATGCACTTGCCTGGAACAGAGTAACGATTACGGTAAGGTAACGTGTATAAGAGTTGATTTTACGGCGCCCACTGTCTTCTTTCTGTAATTTAGCAACCTGTGGTATCACGATACCGGCGAGTTGCATAAAGATAGAGGCAGAGATATAGGGCATAACACCTAATGCGAAAATGGAGGCACGGCTAAATGCGCCGCCTGCAAATGCGTTAAGGATACCGAGGATGCCGCCTGGCCCGTTGCTATCGGCCAGCCTGGATGGGTTTATACCTGGCAAAGAAACATAGCAACCTACGCGGTACACAGCCACGAGCATAATAGTGTACAGGATACGCTTGCGCAGCTCATCTATTTCCCAGATATTCTTAAGCTTATCAATAAATTTCTTCACAGGAACTGTTGTTAATCAAAAATGAAATGCGAATAAACGATAAAAGACGCATTTTTCCAAAAAATGCGCCTGATACGTTAAAGAATCTCTATGGTTGCCCCCGCTGCCGCAATAGCTTCCTTGGCTTTTGCGCTTGCGGCGTTCACCTTGAAAGGTATTTTAGCTTTGAGTTCGCCGTTGCCGAGGATCTTAACGAGGTCGGTACGGTTGATCAAGCCATTGATGTAGAGCACATCCGGAGTGAATTCCGGCAGGTTATATTTTTCTATCAGGAAATCGAGCTGACCCAGATTGAACACTTTGTATTCTACGCGGAACGGATTGATAAATCCACGTTTTGGCATACGACGCTGAATTGGCATCTGGCCGCCTTCATGGCCTCTTTTAGATTGGTAGCCCGTACGTGCCTGCTGGCCCTTTGTACCCTTGGTGGCAGTGCCGCCATGGCCGCTACCTTCACCACGACCAATACGTTTTCCTTTCTTTGTTGAACCTTCTGCAGGTTTCAGATTGTGCAGTTGCATTGTTTACAATTTTTGAACTTGCGCGGAATGTATAACCGCTCGCAAATCAGTTAAAAAATAGTTCCGTAGGCTCACTATTAATAAGAACCTACAGATTTTAATTACTTTGTATTGGCCTTATCAAGACCTACTTGTAATGATATTGGTGTAAGTAGCTCATACGTGCCGCCAACTTCCATTTCTGCTTTCACGAGGTGGTGTACTGCTTTTACCATGCCCAGTATCTGGGGAGTTCCCTCCACTTCTACTACGGCGTGCATCTTGCGCAGACCCAGCGCTTTCAGCGTACGCTTCTGGCGCTCCATACGGTCAATGCCGCTTTTTACCTGTGTTATCTTTATCTTAGACATAACCTTGAAAATTCAAAAGTCAAAAATCAAAAAAAAATCAAAAAAACGGGAAGAAACAATCCATCCTGATAGCTATCGGGACCAATCCCCAATTCCTTTAAAAACTACCCGTTAAATACTTTCTTCAGGCTGATGTTGCGCTGTTTTGCAACTGCGATCGGCTCGCGAAGCTGGGCTAATGCACTAAAGGTAGCTTTTACCACGTTGTGCGGGTTAGCAGATCCCAGTGATTTGGAAAGGATGTCGGTAATACCGGCAGCTTCCAGCACAGCGCGCATACTGCCTCCGGCTATTACACCGGTACCATGTGCTGCAGGGCGTATCATTACCTTGGCAGCGCCTTCCTTGGCGAGCTGCTCATGAGGTATAGTACCATGCATTACTGGTACTTTGATAAGGTTTTTCTTAGCATCATCAATACCCTTGGTGATGGCTTCCTGTACTTCTTTCGCTTTACCAAGCCCGTGGCCTACTACTCCGGCTCCGTTACCTACTACTACGAGTGCGGAAAAACTGAATGCACGGCCACCTTTCGTGGTTTTCACCACGCGGTTGATAGCTACCACTTTTTCATGCAGCTCCAGGTCTCCACCTTTAATACGACTGATTGGTGTCTTAGACATAATCTCTTTATTATAAATTCTTCGTTATTAACTAATCAATCCTGCCTACCGGCAGGCAGGTTTAGAATTTCAAACCACCTTCGCGGGCACCATCAGCAACCGACTTTACACGGCCATGATACAAATAACCACCACGGTCAAATATACATGCGGTAACACCAAGCGCTGTAGCTTTCTGAGCTATTGATTTACCAACGCTCAAAGATTTTGCAACCTTATTGCCTGCAACAGCAGCAATGTCTTTTTCACGAGAGCTTGCGGCAGCTATAGTAGTGCCATTGTCATCGTTAATGAGCTGCGCGTATATATCCTTGTTGCTGCGGAATACAGAAAGCCTCGGCCTCTGGGCAGTGCCATGGAGTTTGGTGCGTATGCGCCAGCGTAACTTCTGGCGGCGTATTACTTTTTCGTCTTGTGCCATTTTACCTGTTTTTTTACGGGCTCACCTTGTTAAAGATGGCTGCCGGAGTTAACCCCAATCCCACAAATGCGGGACTTAACAAGGGGCTTTATATTTATGAACTATTGCTCTTTCTGTTTATGATCTTTCCTTTACAGGCGGTGATTATTTACCAGCCGACTTACCTGCCTTACGACGAACAATTTCATCAGAGTAGCGTACACCTTTACCCTTGTAAGGCTCTGGTTTACGGAGGCTGCGCAACTTAGCTGCAATCGCACCTAACAATTGCTTGTCGTTCGACTCAAGAATGATCCTTGGGTTTTGTCCTTTTTCAGCCAGGGCAGATGCCTTGATCTCCTTTGGCAATTCGAAGATGATGTTGTGAGAGAAACCTAATGCGAGGTCTATCTGCTGGCCGGTAACGGCTGCACGATAACCCACACCCACAAGTTCCAGTTCCCTCTTAAACCCTGTAGTAACGCCTGTGATCATGTTAGCGATCAGTGAGCGATACAAACCATGCAATGCACGGTGGCGGATCTGGTCGGTAGGACGCTCAACCAATATCTGGTCGCCGTCTATCTTAATGGTGATATCACGGTCTATTGACTGTGACAGCTCGCCCTTAGGGCCCTTAACGCTGAATTCATTGGCAGCAGATACTTTTGCTGTAACGCCTGCCGGGAGTACTACTGGTTTCTTACCTATACGTGACATAAAAAATTAAAATTCAAAGGTTAAAACTCAAAAGCTGTGTTCAGTTACCGTATAGAGAACTTGATATTGTCAGCTTGTTATTATCACATGAGAATTTGCATATTTGCACATTCCCACATTTGCGTATTAATAGATATTGCACATTACTTCACCGCCTACATTCTGTGTGCGGGCTTCTTTGTCGGTCATTACACCTTTAGAAGTAGAAACGATCGCTACACCAAGGCCATTCTGCACACGGCGTATTTCGGCAGGCTTTGCGTATTGACGAAGACCCGGGCGGCTGATGCGCTCCAAAGAACGGATAGCTGGCTCCTTGGTCTGAGCATCATACTTCAAAGCTATTTTGATCAGGCCCTGCTTGCTGTCGTCTTCAAATTTATACTTCAGGATATATCCTTTGTCGTAAAGTATTTCGGTGATACGCTTCTTAACATTAGAAGCGGGTATTTCCACGATACGATGGCGAGCCATCTGCGCGTTACGGATGCGGGTCAGGAAGTCTGCTATTGGATCTGTTACCATTTTTGTTTATTAAGTTTAGTAAAAAATTTGTTACGAGTATCAACCCCGGATATCCGGAACTGACTTTGAAACGATTAACCTTTCTCCCATAAGAGGGGTAGGGGTCTTACCAGCTAGCTTTGCGCACGCCAGGTATTTTACCATCAAGCGCCATATCGCGGAAAACCAGGCGGCACACTCCAAAATACCGGAGATAACCTCTTGGGCGGCCGGTAAGCTGGCAACGGTTCCTGAGGCGTACTGCTGAAGAGTTCTTAGGAAGTTTATCCAATCCTGCCAAATCTCCGGATGCTTTCAGGGCTGCACGTTTTGCTGCGTACTTAACCACCATTTTCTCGCGTTTGCGCTGGCGGGCTTTTACTGATTCTTTTGCCATAGTTTATTTTGTGTTGGTAGATAGTATTTAGTCGTTAGTATATAGTCCCGATAACTCTTAGTCGATTTACTATCTACTATTTACCCTCTACTTAATTATAATTATTTACCTGTTTTTTCCATGTTTGTGAATGGCATACCCATTTCTTTCAACAATGCATATGCTTCTTCGTTAGTGCTGGCAGTAGTCACAAAAGTGATGTCCATACCGCTGATACGTGGGAGCTTGTCAATGTTGATCTCCGGGTAGATGATCTGCTCTGTGATACCCATTGTGTAGTTACCACGGCCATCAAACGATTTCTCGCTGATACCTTTGAAGTCACGTACGCGGGGCAGTGATACAGACACGAAACGGTCGAGAAATTCATACATCTTCACGTGGCGCAGCGTAACGCGACAGCCGATAGGCATGTTCTTACGCAGCTTGAAGTTAGATATATCCTTCTTTGACATGGTTGCGATAGCTTTTTGGCCGGTAACCAGTGTCATTTCGTTTACAGCGTCATCTATCATCTTCTTATCAGAAGTAGAGCCTTTTACACCCTGGTTCAGGCATATCTTTACCAGGCGTGGGCACTGCATTACTGATTTATACCCGAATTGCTTCATCAGTGCGGGCACCACTTCATCCCTGTACTTTTTAAGTAACCTTGGGGAATATGTTATTGTCGTTGCCATTTTATTATTTAATTACTTCTCCTGAAGTTTTAGAAATACGTGAAAAACCTGTTTCAGTGCGTACGCGCTTTACACGGGAAGGCGCCTTGGCCTTAGCATCCCACAGCATCACGTTAGAGATAGCTATGTAAGCCTCTTCCTGTACGATGCCACCTTGTGGGTTCTGGGCGTTTGGCTTCTGGTGCTTGGTTACAAGGTTCACACCTTCTATCAGCACTTTGCCATCAGTAGGGTTCACCGAAACCACTTTGCGTGGTTTGGTACGGTCCTTGTCGTCGCCGGCAATAACAACCACGTTGTCGCCTTTCTTAATATTGAACTTTGGTTTGAATCTCTTATTCATCTGAAAATAAATTTGTCTTTTCAACCCCATTTTTCCAAACGGGCTGCAAAGGTACAATAATTTTTACAATACTTCCGGTGCGAGGGAAACAATTTTCATGTATCCTTTATCACGCAATTCGCGGGCTACCGGGCCAAATATACGGGTACCACGTGGGTCATCAGCTGCATTAAGGAGCACAACGGCGTTGTCGTCGAAGCTGATATAAGATCCGTCCTTGCGGCGGAGCTTATTCTTAGTACGTACGATAACCGCTTTTGAAACGATGCCTTTCTTGACACCGCCACCTGGGAGCGCATCCTTCACAGTTACAACGATCTTGTCGCCGATACCTGCATAGTCTTGCCCCGAATTGCCCAACACGCGGATGCACAATACTTCTTTAGCACCGCTGTTGTCGGCTACACTGAGCCTGGATTCTTGTTGTATCATCTTAAATAGTTACTTAGCTTTTTCAATAATTTCTACCAGGCGCCAGCGCTTTGTCTTGCTCAGCGGGCGTGTTTCCATAATACGCACCACATCGCCTATACCGGCATTGTTCTGCTCATCATGGGCATGGAAGCTGGATGATTTTTTAAGAAACTTACCGTATATAGGGTGTTTCACTTTACGCTCAACAGTAACGGTGATGGTTTTGGTCATCTTGTCGCTGCTAACTACCCCTATACGGGTTTTCCTGCTTTTTCTTTCAATCGTCGTTGTCATAATAGACATATAATTAATTAGATACCTAATGTTCTTTTACGCTGCTCAGTCTTCAGGCGTGCTATAGCACGGCGCTGCGTCTTGATAGAAAGCGGGTTTTCAATCGGATTTACCGCATGACTAAACCTTGTTTTTTTCAGGCGTAACTCCTCATCACTGACTCTTTCGTTCAGTGCTTCGTTGTCGAGCGAGCGGTAATCGTCCACTTTCGCTTTGGTTGCTTTTGCCATTTTCATTATTTTTTAACCCCAAACCCATAAAGGGGCTTTCTCGTGGGCTGTTATATTTTTACTCTTTCTCTTTAAGTTTCACCTCCTCTTTAGGGGGTATTATTCACCTGCATAGTCATGGCGAACCACAAACTTAGTTGCGATCGGCAACTTGTCTGCCGCCAGTTTCAATGCATCCTGTGCCACCTTCAACGGTACGCCATCAAGTTCAAACATGATCAGTCCTGGCTTTACCACTGCTGCCCAGAATTCAAGGCTACCTTTACCTTTACCCATACGTACCTCTGCAGGCTTGCGGGTAATAGGCTTGTCGGGGAATATGCGTATCCACACATTACCTTCACGCTTCATGTGGCGGGTAAGTGCCTGGCGTGCTGCTTCTATCTGGCGGTTAGTGATCCACTTTGGCTCCAAAGCCTTGAGGCCAAATGAACCAAAAGATATCATAGCTCCGCGCTGAGCGTTGCCTCTGATCCTGCCTTTATGCGCCTTCCTGTGCTTCGATTTTTTTGGTTGTAACATTGTTACAAAATTTATTAAAGTATTCTAAACAATATTATTATTATCTGCGTGCTCCGCCACCTGCTGCTCCGCCTGAGCGGCCACCACCGCCACCGCTGCGGCCTCCGCGATCACCACCGGCGCCGCCACCTCTGCGGTCTCCGCCGCCGCCACCGCCGCGGCGATCACCGCCACCGCCACGCTCACCACGTTCGCCTCCGCGCTCACCGCCACGCGATTCGCCACCCTGGAAACCACCTGTTGGGCGGTTACCGCGACTGTCGGAGTTTGCAGAGAAGTTAGGATTCAGCTCACGCTTGCCCAGTACTTCACCTTTACATATCCAAACCTTCAATCCTATTTTACCATAAACAGTCATGGCATATATAGAAGCGTAGTCAATGTCCATACGGAAAGTATGTAATGGCGTACGGCCCTGTTTGAATTCTTCGCTGCGTGCTATTTCAGAACCATTAAGACGGCCACCGGCTTTGATCTTGATGCCTTCTGCACCCATACGCATTGCCGTAGTGATCGCCATCTTTATAGCGCGTTTGTAGCTTACACGGCCTTCGATCTGGCGGGCTATTGTTTCGCCTACTATCATCGCGTCCATTTCCGGGCGGCGGATCTCCATAATGTTGATCTGCACATCATCCTTCTTGGTCAGGTTTTTCAGCTCTTCCTTGATACGGTCCACTTCAGTGCCGCCCTTACCTATGATGATACCAGGCTTTGAAGTATGGATCGTTACGATCAGCTTACCAAGCGTACGCTCTATAACAATACGGGAGATACCGCCTTTGTTGATACGCGCATTGAGGTAGTTACGGATCTTGTGATCTTCAACCAGTTTCTGGCCGAAGTCCCTTTTCTCGCCATACCACATTGAGTCCCATCCGCGGATGATGCCCAACCTGTTACCTATAGGATTACATTTTTGACCCATTACTTTCGTTATTAAGATTGAACGTTTGCTGTTTCTAAATTAGTGTTTGATGTTGCCGCATTCCGGCTGTCCACGATGAGTGTTACGTGGTTGCTGCGCTTGCGCACACGGTATGCACGGCCTTGTGGGGCAGGGCGCATCCGCTTCAACACGCGGCCACCGTCAACGAAGATGGTTTTTACAACCAGGTTGGCTTCAGCCACATCCACGCCTTCATTTTTCACTCTCCAGTTGGCTACAGCGCTCAGCAGCAGCTTTTCCAGCGGCACTGATGGATGTTTGGTGCTGAATTTCAAAGTATTCAGCGCATTTTCCACTTCCATACCACGGATCAGGTCCGCCAGCAGGCGCATCTTGCGTGGTGAAGTAGGTAAATTTCGTAAGCGGGCAACAGCTTCCATTTTGTTTTATTTTTACCCCCGGCCCCTAAAGGGGAGCCGAGCATTTTAATCAATCAATTCTTTTATCTATAACCACCTCCTTCAGGGAGCCGGCTTTTACTGCTTGGTACCACTGTGGCCCTTGAAGTTGCGGGTAGGTGAAAACTCACCCAGCTTATGGCCCACCATATACTCGGTAACATATACCGGTATGAACTTGTTGCCATTGTGCACTGCGAAAGTCTGCCCTACAAAATCCGGCGTGATAGTGCTGCGGCGGCTCCAGGTCTTTATAACACCCTTCTTCGCTTTACCATCAGCAATAGCCGTAACCTTTTTGTCAAGGTTAGCATCTACATAAGGTCCTTTTTTTATCGAACGAGCCATTTCTTTTGACTTTTTAACCCCAAACCCCTAAAGGAGCTTATCAGAGCGTTTTTTTATTACTAATTAACTTTTTAACCTCTTACCTTTTTAAACTTACAGCTTATTTAAACCTTGCCGAAAGTTTCTTTCCGTCGCGGCGCTGTATGATCAGCTTGTTCGACGCCTTGTTTGTGTTACGTGTGATCTGGCCCTTAGCGTACTTACCCTTACGGCTACGTGGGTGGCCACCCGAAGAACGGCCTTCACCACCACCCATCGGGTGATCTACAGGGTTCATCGCAACACCACGGTTACGTGGCTTGATGCCTTTCCAACGGTTGCGGCCTGCTTTACCCATTGACTGGAGGGCATGGTCGCTGTTAGAAACGATACCTACAGTTGCCATACAGGTGCCGAGCACTTTACGAAGCTCGCCGCTAGGCATTTTCAGTACACAATATTTTTCTTCTTTTGCGTTCAGCTGTGCGTAAGTGCCTGCAGAGCGGGCAAGTGCGCCACCTTTACCAGGCTGCAGTTCGATATTATGAACAACAGTACCCAAAGGCATATTCTTAAGTAAAAGAGCATTGCCAACTTCCGGAGCAACAGCCAGGCCGCTTACAATAACGGAACCAACCTGCAATCCTTGCGGAGCTATTATGTAGCGTTTTTCACCGTCTGAATAGTTCAGCAGCGCGATGAATGCGGTACGGTTAGGATCATATTCTATGCTCTTAACAGTTGCTTTGATGTCGCTTTTGTTACGCTTGAAATCGATCAAACGATACTGGATCTTGTTGCCGCCACCGATGTAGCGCATTGCCCTGCGGCCCTGCACGTTACGGCCACCTGTGCCGCTCTGATGCTCCAAAAGGCTCTTCTCAGGCACATTTGTAGTGATCTCCGCGTAAGCGTTACCTATTCTCCAGCGTGTTCCGGCTGTTACCGGCTTGTATTTACGTAATGCCATTTTAATATTTTTTAACCCTAATCCCGTAGGTACGGGGCTTACTCTTAATTTTTATCTTTTGCGCTCCACCTTCCCGCGGTGGCGGGACCGGGAGGGCTTATACAAACAGGTCAATCGTCTCGCCGGCTGTAAGCGTCACAACCGCTTTCTTATAAGCAGGCTTGCGGCCAGACAGTAATCCTGCCTTAGTAAACCTTGTTTTGCTCTTAGCTGGAACAACCATTGTATTCACCTCTGCCACCTTCACACCGTAAAACTCTTCTACAGCTTTCTTTATTTCCAGCTTATTGGCCTGCTTGCCTACTACGAATGTATAGCGGCCACTGCGCTCCATCTGGAGATTTACCTTTTCGGTGATCACTGGCCGTACCAATACTTCTGATAGTTTCATCGTTTTATTTTTTTAGTCTAAAGTCTCTAGTCCAAAGTCTAAAGACACAAATTATTTTTATTACGTTACAGCTTTTTACTTTCGACTAATTACTTTCTACTAATTAAGCTGCTTCTTCTGTTTCAACTTCCAGCTCGTTAAACATCTTAGCAGCCGACTCTGTGAATATCAGCACATGTGTATGTGTGATGTCGTAAGTATTCATATCGCTAAGTACTACTGTTTTGTTGTTAGCCAGGTTGCGGCCGCTCAGGTAAACATTGGCATCGTACTCGGGTACTACAACCATTGTTTTCCATTTGTCACCACGCAGGGTGTCCAGCATAGCGGAGAAACCTTTTGTTTTTGGTGCATCCAGCTTCAGATCTTCAACGATCACGATTTTGCTCTCACGTGCTTTGTAAACCAGGGCCGATATTTTAGCCAGGTCCTTCACCTTACGGTTCAGTTTGAATACATAGCCGTGTGGCAACGGGCCGTTGATAGTACCACCGCCTTTATACAACGGGTTACGGATGTTGCCTTTACGGCTGCCACCGGTACCTTTCTGTTTGTGCAGCTTTTTAGAAGAGCCATGCACTTCTGCACGGGTCTTTGTCTTATGCGTGCCCTGGCGCTGTGCTGCGAGATATTGTTTTACCGCGAGGTAAATACAATGATCGTTTGGCTCAACATTGAAAATATCGTCCGGCAGTTCAACCGAACGGCCTGTCTTTTCACCTTTAGTATTTAAAACGTCAACTTGCATGACTAAATTAATTCTGAATTAAAACAATAGAACCGTTATGACCTGGTACAGAACCGCTGATAAGCACGTAGTTCTGCTCAGGGAATACTTTTACAACGCGCAATGCTTTGATCTTAACACGATCGGTACCCATGCGGCCTGCCATACGCATGCCTTTGAATACACGGCTCGGGTAAGATGAACCACCTACGGAACCCGGTGCACGTGAA
>CAIRTW010000095.1 GCA_903881585.1 uncultured Bacteroidota bacterium
ATTTGTACTTTGGTTCATTAGTTCGGTAGTGTGGTAACTCCAAACTAAGAAAAAGGGGCGGCTTCGGCTACCCCTTTATTTTTTGTCGGACAACAGTGGTATAAAATTAATCCCCTGGCATAGCTTCAACGAATTTCAAGCTGGAATTCGTAATTTTCGTAAAATTACAATTCACATTTCCGTATGGAATACAAAGACTATTACAAAGTACTGGGCGTTGACAAAAAAGCCACACAGGACGATATAAAGAAAGCATACCGCAAACTGGCCGTGAAGTACCATCCCGACAAAAATCCCGGCGATAAAAAATCGGAAGAGAAATTTAAGGAGATAAATGAGGCCAACGATGTATTAGGAGACCCTGCAAAGAGAAAAAAATACGAAGACCTGGGCGAAAACTGGCAGTCATATCAGCAAGGGGGCTTCCCTAACGATTTCGGGCAGCGCAAAGGGCGGCAGCAAAACCGGCAACAGTATTCAAGTGAGGAGAGCCAGTTCTCTGACTTTTTTGAGTCCATGTTTGGCAACAGCGGAGGTGGTTTCAGCAGCGGCCGGGGAGGCAGAAGCCGCGCGACGAAAGGTGAAGATTACCAGGCAGAAACCACAATAACGCTGGAAGAAGCATTTCACGGCACATCGCGCCAGGTGAGCCTGCCCGAGCAGAAGCTAAACCTGAAACTAAAGCCCGGCATTGAGGAAGGACAGATATTGCGGATGAAGGACAAAGGTGGCCCCGGCAGGAATGGCGGCCCCAATGGCGACCTCTTCATCACAATACACATCATGCCGAACCATCAGTTTGAAAGAAAAGGTGATGACCTTTATTTCGATCAGCCACTGGATGCTTTTACAGCAATACTTGGCGGCAAGTTATCAGCTCAAGGTTTGGATAAAGCAGTGAGTATTAAAATTCCGGCAGGTACCGACAGCAACAAAGTTTTCAGGCTAAAAGGAATGGGCATGCCCATTTATGCGACTCCCGAGCAGCGTGGCGATGGTTATGTACGTGTGATCGTTACTGTGCCAAAAAACCTCACCGAGGAGGATAAAGAAACATTGTCTGCTATCGCAGAAAGAACAGCATAGAAAGGCGTCTATGGCACGATCGCCGAGTCTATCTGCGGATAATTCACCGCATTATAAACGGTCTTCCCTGTGGTCTGGTCTTCATACGCAGACGCATCATTTAAGGAATGGCTATAGACCGCATAGTACACTTCGCTACCGCTCGCAAAACCGGCGTCATAAAGCTCCTGAGCGCTGATATAAAAGGGAACCTTAGTGGCATTGGCCGGTATATTTTTCACATAGTTCAGCAGGAAACTTGCGGGTACATTAGTTACCAGCGGCGTGCTGCCAACAAAAACGATTACGCTCCTGATATTTGGATCGGCGGCACAATTAACGGTTACTGTATCATAGCCTCCGCCGGCAGCGGTTGTAACTGTGAGCGAAAAAGAAGGTATTGCAGACAAACCGATGTCCCTGTTGAGGGTGCCGCTCAAAAACTGGAAATTGTTGGTATTTGTTGCCCCATAGCCTGAATCTGAGGCGATGATATTGTATTCCCCGGTAGCAATATAATTGTAAACGTAGTATCCCGAATTATCGGGCTCTATGTTAGCGGTAGTGCCGGAGATCAGGAGCTTTACAGAATCAAGGCCAACTAATACTTTGCTGCCATACTGGTCATACAGGCTCACATGGCCGCTAACACTGCCGACATAGGACGGCCCGGCGGGACCGGTAGGGCCAGTAGGGCCTTCTTTGGCGCACGAGGCAGCAAATAAGATGACGATAAGGGCAAAGAAGGCCGTTTTGTTATTGCTCATGGAAAAAGATTTTGCTGTAAAAAATTTTGAAAATGTAAATATCGGAAGTTTAAAATAAATACATCAGGCGCAAATTAAACAGATTATTGAACTGCCCCTGGTTGCCATATCCATAACCAAACGGGATCCTGTCAGCCGGTCGAACTGAGGTTATGGAGTATTCAAATCTTGCATTAGCATAGAGCTTTTTATACAGGCGTCTGCTGATGCCAAAAATGTACTCAAGGTCGGTTTTGCTAAAGGCATTGCCAACCGGATCGATCACTACCGGCTGGTCTGCCAGCACCCATTCGCTGGAACTGATAAGGTAGGCATATGACAAACCAGCCTCTACATCGAACTGGTGATAGATATAATGCAGTGTCAACGGCACTTCCACATAATTAAGGTTCATGAAATATTTTGTGACATAAGTGCCTATAGCCGGCGATCCTGTAACAGCCTCTCCCCTACTCCCTTTCCGCGAGTAGAGCAGCTCCATACTGGCGCCGAATGCGGATGTGAAGTGAACATAGACTACCGCACCCGTATTCAACGCCACCTTATGATAGCCGTAGTAAGTATCACCATCGATCTGGGAAAAATTGAGCCCAAGTATCAGCCCGCCATTAAATACTTTGGGGTCTTCGATAAAATAATTGCTTTGGGCATGCGCTTCCAGGCCCTGTAAAGACAACAAAATAAACAAACAGGCAAAGCGTAATTTCATCGAAGTAACTTCCTGGCAAAAATAACATTTAATGAGGCTGGGAAGCCGTATTTTTATATTGTGGCACAAGATTTATACTTCATTAACAAACAAATTTTATGGAAGATCAAGAATTGCAGAAAAAATGGCCGGAGATAAAGGACAAGATAAAAGAACTCCACCCGGACCTTGCAGATGAAGACCTGCATTACGAATTTGGCAAGGAGTCGGAACTGCTGCTGCGCCTGCAGGAAAAACTGGGTAAGACTAATAAGGAAATAAAAGACTGGCTGAGCATTATGGGATAGTCCACTAGAGGTCTTCTTTTTTTTCGATCTCACCGCTTTCGTCGTAATGCTCCCAATGACCGATTTTTTCCGGCAGATAGGTGCTGTGCTTCTGTAATTTGTAGATTTTCTTCTCGGTTACCGGATCTTCTACTGTCACCGTATCCGTTACAATCTGTGCGGCTGCACTATAGAAACCATTCACCTTTATTTTGCCATTTGGATAAAATTCCTGGTAGGAACCGGAGATGCATGAATTCCTGCCACCCCCATCATCTATGATCGCATAGTTATATACGGCTTTCATTTTCCCCGTATTGTAAAACTCCTGCCAGGTACCTATTGGTTTACTTTTCTCGTAGTATCCGGTTTCCTTCACCTTACCACCGGGGAAGTGTTCTGTCCATTTTCCTACCTGCAGATATTTCTCGCCTTCAAGTATGAACGACCCTTCGGCTATTATTTTATGATCCTTTGTAAGCAGTTTGTAGTAAGAAGCGTCTTCATCAATGCAAACGATATTGCCGGTATCGCCGGTTGCAGCATAGTATTTCAGGGAATCATTCTCCTTTATCAGTCGGTTGTCTTCTTCTGATGTGAATTCAAAAGCGATAGTGGGGAACGTAGCCTGCGCTAATACCCTGGATGTGGAAGAGAGGCAAAATGTAACAGGTAATAGTAATAGCAATAACCGGGTCATCGTAATTTCTTTTTGGGTTTGAAAACAAGATCGTATGAGTGGTCTATAAGTTCTTTCAGTTGCTTTTTGGTCAGCGTATTATCAATGATCACGGTATTCCAGTGCTTTTTATTCATGTGGTATCCCGGCAGGATACAACCGTATTGTTCCCGCAGCTCTATGGCCCGTTCAGGGTCGCACTTCACATTGAATTGCAGTGGCTGGTCCGTTAAGCCCACAAGCAAAAATATTTTACCATTGGCTTTAAATACAAGCGTCTCCTCACCAAACGGGAAGCCTTCTTCCACATCTGGCTTGGATAATGAATAGTTTCTTATTTCCTCTACGTTCATTGCCGACTCATATTTGAGGGGGCAAAGTTATGATAAACGAGGCTTAATAATTCCCCAATGCAGCGGGCAATGTGTTGGCATAATATTACTATGCTATTAAGTAATTGTAAAGTGCAATAAGGGGTAAATGTTTAACCTAAATTGTACACAATATTAAAAAACCTTTTAAAAAAACAGTAATCATGGAAAACACATTCAACGAAGAAGAATTGCCACGCAACACTCCGCAGGGCAGCAATGAAAACCAGGAAGCAGAAGACGCCTCATTTGAAGAAGATGATGAGGAAAACTTTGATGATGACGAAGAACTTGACGAGGATGTAGAAGATGAAACTGATGAGGCGGAAGATGCCTGATCTTATCCTTCCAATCAACGTTGATAATGGCCCCATAAAGGGGTCATTATTATTTTATTAATAATCATGTCAGGCAAGCACGGAGTAGTAAATTTATAAGGAACGGCTTTTTAAACTGATATTTTCCTGGCCTGGCTTATAAAACACCTTCCCTACACGGTCTATATGTTCTTTAAGGGCCTGGTTAGTGATATGATAGTAATCCACGACATCGTAAAAATACAGGGTGTATAACCCTTCCTCGAGTACATTACGCACTTTTTCAGCATAGCTATATTCAAGGTTGTGGCCTTTAATAGCGAGGTCAATATCCGAACCGGGCTGAAAATTTCCTTTTGCGCGTGACCCAAAAATAATTACTTCATCGATTTCCGGAAACATTCTAAATGCTCTTTGTATCCATTTATAGGATTCTGCATGAATTCCGAATTCATTTTGTTCATTCATTTTTTAGCTTATTATACAGTTGCTCCAACACCATGATATAGCTCGTTTCAATGTTAGTGTATATCATTCTGCTTTTATCAAAATCGTAAACATGGACTAAAGTATTTCTGTCCGTAAGCATAGAGGTCCATTGATCATTATCTGCAATTATCTTGTCCTGCAGTGATTGCGCCAGGATATTTTTAGGCCCTTAAAATCCCGAATAACCTTGAGCAAGTAAATAATCCTGCAAAGTTTTCCATGCTAATTCAAATGTAAGTTCAAAACGCTTGATCGCTGCATCAACCCTTAAATCTTCATTAATGTTTTTTTGCGCTATCACTTCCTTCAATGACAAAAATGCACTCTCAAAATTGGCAAATCTTTGCTTCCAGCGTATATCTTCGTCCATTGATGCTTCAATCTTTAAATGACAAAGATATTTAATTGTCATCACTAATTAATTACTCTTTCCTTCAATCAAAGTATCTTCGCAGTAATGATCTCCCCCGCCTCTATACAGGAAGTAATGAACCGTGCCGATATTGTGGATGTGGTGGGGCAATTTGTGCGGCTGAGAAAACGCGGCACTAATTATATCGCCAATTGCCCTTTTCATAATGAGAAGACACCCTCGTTTAATGTATCCCCTGCCAAGGGTATCTATAAATGCTTTGGCTGCGGCAAGGCGGGCAACGTGGTCACCTTTGTGCAGGAGCATGAAAAACTCACCTATCCCGAGGCCATCAGGTGGCTGGCAGATCATTACAAAATAACGCTGGAAGAAACCGAGCGCACACCTGAGCAGCAGCAAAAGCAGCTTGCCGAAGAGGGACTGCGCATACTCAATGAGTTTACTGCTGGATACTTCCACGATACGCTTTTGAACACCGAAGAAGGACAGCTGATCGGTATGTCCTATTTCAAGCAGCGGGGATTCCGAAAAGATATTATTGAGCGTTTCCGGCTGGGGTATAACCCGGAAAGCGGTGATACATACTACCGTGCTGCAACTGCAAAAGGTTACAAGGCAGAAATGCTGGAACGTGCAGGGTTGGCCAAGAACCGGAACGGCATGTTTTATGATGTGTATCGCGGCCGTGTCATCTTCCCCATACAGAGCATGACCGGGCGCATACTGGGCTTTGGCGCGCGCATACTCAAAAGCAATGAGAAAGCGCCTAAGTACATCAACTCTCCGGAGAACGAAATATACAGCAAGAGCAAGGTGCTCTATGGTATGTACCAAAGCCGCCAGGCCATAGGCAAGCAGGATGAATGCCTGCTGGTGGAAGGATATACAGACGTTATTTCCCTGCACCAGGGCGGTGTGGAAAATGTGGTCTCCAGCAGCGGCACATCGCTCACCGAAGACCAGCTGAGGCTGATAGGCCAGCTCACCAAGAACCTCACCATACTATACGACGGCGACCCGGCAGGCATTAAAGCAGCACTCCGTGGACTGGATATGGCGCTGTCGCAGAGCTTTAACGTCCAGCTGGTGCTGCTACCCGAAGGAGAAGACCCGGATAGCTTTGTGCAGAAATCGGGGGCAGCAAGGTTTCATGAATACATAAAAGAACATAAACAGGATGTCATCAGCTTCCGCCTGCAGGTGGGGCTGAATGAAGCCGGCACAGACCCGGTAAAACGCTCAAAGCTCGTAAATGAAGTAGCGGAGAGCATTTCGCGTATCAATAAAGCTGAAGATTTTTCACTGCAAACGCACTACACCCGCGAGGCAGCACGCAAGCTGGATGTGGACGAAGCAGGGCTGATAAACCTGGTAAACAAATACATCCGCGACCGGATAGAAAACGAGCAGAAGCACCAGAGAAAAGAAGAAGCGCTGCCCAGGCCCGACAGCCTGAACCTGCCTAATGAGCCAGAAGTAGCTGCGCCAGCAGGAGAAGACCAGCACGAATGGCAATTACTGCGTATACTCATAGAATACGGCCACGAGAAATATGAAGGTTATGAAAGTGTCGCCAACCTTATAGAGGCACGTGTGGACACCAGCCTGCTTCAGGACCCTCTTGTCCACAAGTTGTTTGTCGAATACCTGGACCACTACGAACGTTTCGGTAAAATACCAGAGATGCACTACTTCATCAACTATCCCGATCAGGCTATACGCGATAAAATGGCCTCGTTGCTGCATCCGCGACAGGAGATCAGCCAAAAGTGGAAAGAAAAGTTCGGTATTGAAGCGCACTCCGATACCATGATGTATGTGACGGATGTGGACAGTACGCTCTCCTACTTCGAGCTAAAAAAGATACTCATCATCCAGGACCAGCTCACCGCCAAGCTGAGCAAGGAAAAGGATCCACTAACCCAAAGTGTGATGCAACAAAAGTTCATAGAATTAAGGCAAATGGAGCGGGAGATATTGAAGAAGCACAATACCGTGGTTTTTAAATCGTTGAAGAGTAAGTAAAAATGGCAAGAATCATAGCATTAGACTACGGAAAGAAACGCACAGGCATAGCTGTCACCGATCCATTACAGATAATAGCCTCGGCGCTGGACACAGTGGACTCTGGCGAACTTATTGGCTATCTGAAAAAGTATATTGCGAATGAGCCGGTAGAGAAAATAATCATCGGTTACCCATTGAATATGGACGGCTCCCCCACCCATGCTACCCCACTAGTAGAAAAATTCATTATCAAATTCGGTAACGTTTTTCCAAACATGCCTGTAGAGAAAACCGATGAACGCATGACCTCGAAAATGGCATCAAAAGCCATATCTGAAATGGGCCTCAAGAAAAAAGACCGGGAGAAGAAAGAGCTTATAGATGCAGTAGCTGCGGTAATGATGCTACAGGAATACCTTATGCAAATTCAAAAGTAAAAAGTCAAAAGTCGCAAACCGTTACAGCGCAACTTTTGACTTTCAAATCCAAAAACACATTAAAATTTCACGCCTAAGGTGAGCGCAATATTATTCAAAGCATAATCAATTTTAGCCTGTGGTACTGTAGCCTGGCTTCCTGAGAAAACGTAGTTAGTGCCATTGCCGTTATTATATACTACGCTATATGGCTGCTGCATGCCCTGGTACATACTGTGCACAAAGCCGAGGTCGGTAAAGAAATGGTGGAAATGGAAGCCAAGGCCGGCATTGAGGTCTATGCGTTGGGTAGTGTAATTTAGTTGATTTGCTTCACCATATGCAGTGTATGCATTCCCATAATATCCGCCACCTATGCGCACCATAAACACCTTACCTATCCTGCCCTCGGCACCCAGCCTAAAGTTAGATACACCCTGAAATGATTTCTGTATTTCCTGGTTCATAGCAGTTTCATCCGCCTGAAAACCACCGGGATACTGATAGCGCATAGAGCTATAGTCCACATATTCATAGTCTGCCGTGATGAAGCCGAATTTTTTAAGCATAAATGTTGCACTCAGCACACCCTTCCACGGTGTAGTGAGGTTGTAGTTAAACTGGTTTTGCGGCAGGTAACCATTATCACCGGTCATTGTTACAGAGCTGTCATTATGTACGGTCGTAATACCCGGACTTGAAAAGTCTGATATAGAATAGTAAGTTGGTGAATGAAACGCCGCCCCTATACGAATGAAATCATTGATCTTATAGATCGCACCAATTTTGGCGTTGATACCGGTACCGGAAATGTTGACTGCCTCATTGTAGTTGAAAGAATTGAAGCCGTTGGGGTTGCTGGAAGTGTTACCATCTGCCAGCGCTTCCTGGTAGTAGTAGTTGCGGTGATAATTAATATTAGGAATACCCAGTGTAACACCCAGCATCAGTTTTTCCTTGTAATTACCGCCCAGCGAGATCGTGTACTCATCTATACCACCGCTTTCCTGTACGCTTTTCATTTGGGTTATACCCCCTGCAAAGGGAACGATAGAGGTGAACTGGCCGGCAGCGTTCTGGTTCAGCAGGTACGAGCTGTAACCAAGATACCCCAATGAACTATTGGCAGTTGAAGATGTGGCGTTACCGGGGTTCTGGTTGGCATCAGACTCAAACGCCTGTGAGGCAGAACTGGTGGTGTTCTTGCCCTGGTACGTATATTCCCGGTTGAAATCTGCAACCCGGTTCATGCCCACTGCAAATGAAACTGCCTTCCAAGCCCTGCGTTCATAGCGCTTGCCCTTTGGGGCATTCGTAAAAACAAGCCCGAAGCTGTTAATATTAAAATGGCTGTTGTTATCCGTTGTTGTTGTCCCGTTATACTGGCCGCTTGCGCTGTTCATCCGCAGGGAAGGCGTAAAGCTAAACTCTGAGCTGCGATATACTCCCAGCCCGGCCGGGTTCACGCTCACAGAGCTGAAATCACCACCTATAGAGCCAAGTGCATTGCCGAACCCCATGGAGCGGGCTGTACCTTGCACCGTTGTATTAGAAAGATTGTACGCTTCAGTGATATCCTGAGCTGAGGCTGCAAACGAGCCGTAAACCAAGGCAGATAGTAATACAAATCGAAGATTGCGCATAGTGCTTTATTTGTTTTTTGACAGAAAATAAAGAGTAACGTTTAAAGTCATTCAGCTAAAAAAATCAATGTTTAACAACTTATTTTTATTTGCTGAACCTAAATAAATAAGGCATTATCACACAGAGTAATAATGCCCTATTAAAAATCCATTGTTCATTTGATTATTCAAATAGTGGTTAGCTGAAATTACCTGCGGCCTCCGCCGCCGCCATGGCCTCCACCACCTCCGCGGCTCCCGCCACCACCGCCGCCTGAATGGCCGCCACCACCAAAACTACGAGCACCACCACCGCCGCCAAAGCTACGGCCACCACCACCAAAACTACGTGCGGGAGCCCCGCCGCCACGGTTACCACCACCTGATGGGCCACCACGGTTACCTGCATATGGTGCACCACCGCGGCCACCACCACCATAACTGCGGCCTCCCTGGCCACCACTCATACGCTGGCCCTGCTGGCCCCCGCTGAAATGTTGACCGCCGCCAGCGTTGCCACGTTGAGACATATTGCCGCGTTGCGACATCTGGTTGCCACCGTTCATGCGGTTGCCGCTCATACCGTTGGCACTGCCCCTCTGGCCTACAGAACTGCTGTGATTAGCTGAAGCAAGAGTTGATGACCGAAGCCCTACCGATCCGGAGTTTGATGTTCTGAAGCCATTACCTGCTGTGTGGTTGGCTATACGGTTACCAATGCTGCTGCGTGGTCCATACCCTGCACCGGCATACCCACCGCGGTATCCGCCATGGAAGCCGCCTTCATAACCGCCATAATACCTGTTCCAGTAACCGCCGTAAGCATGACCGTACCAGCCACCTGCATAAAACGGATAATTCCAGCAGCTATAAAATCCAGGATAGCCGCACCAGGTATTCCAACCCCAGCCGCCATTCCAGTATGGCCCGAAACCAAACCCGGCACCGGCATACCATGGGTTATATCCCCACATCGGGTCCACCCAAAACGGGTTATACCAAAATGGATTGTAAAATGTGCTGTAATAACCCATGTTGTAAAACGAGTTATCAAAACGATTTATACGTGAGCTATATGTGTCATCATCATAGTCCACATAATCATCCGGGTTATTATAGCTCTGATAATTATCGGGAGCATTGTTATCGCCTTGGGCAGCATCTCCATGTCGGTTGCTGTCATTGCCGGCTTGCTCTCTGCCGCTCTGGTCTCTGCCGGTAGCATAAATATCATCGGTCTGGGCAGTAGCCGCAAACCCGATGCCGGCAAGCAATAACGCAGTTAAAAGGATACGTTTCATTTTGAATAGTTTTTTACGTAAAAATGCTTAGTGAAATTACTACTTTTGCAACACTCCACCAATTAAATAGACGTCTAAAAGTGTGCCGAGTTTAGTTATGTCAAAAACTTTAACAAATAGAAAAGATGATTATGCCCAGTGGTATAATGATATAGTTTTAAGAGCCGGTCTCGCCGACTATTCTGCCGTAAAAGGATGCATGGTCATCAAGCCGCACGGCTACGCCTTGTGGGAGAACATGCGCGATGAACTGGACAAGCGTTTTAAAGAAACCGGCCACCAGAACGCCTATTTCCCTTTATTTATACCCAAGAGCTTCCTATCCAAAGAAGCTGCTCACGTAGAAGGCTTTGCAAAAGAATGCGCCGTGGTAACCCATTACCGCCTGAAAAACGACCCCAATGGCGGCGGAGTGATCGTAGATCCGGATGCCAAGCTGGAAGAAGAGCTGATAGTAAGGCCAACCTCTGAAACGATCATCTGGAACACCTATAAAGACTGGATACAATCTTACCGCGACCTGCCGTTGCTCATAAACCAATGGGCCAATGTGGTGCGCTGGGAGATGCGCACCCGCCTTTTCCTGCGCACTACAGAGTTTCTGTGGCAGGAAGGGCATACCGCACACGCCACAAAGGAAGAAGCGATAGAAGAGACTAAAAAGATGCTGGAGGTGTACGCCACTTTTGCCGAGGAGTTTATGGCATTGCCCGTCGTGCGCGGTGTAAAAACCGCCAATGAGCGTTTTGCCGGGGCAGAAGATACTTACTGCATTGAGGCACTCATGCAGGACGGCAAAGCATTACAGGCCGGCACCTCCCACTTCCTTGGCCAGAACTTTGCCAAGGCGTTCGAGGTCACATTCCGTGATAAAGACAACAAACTGGACCATGTTTGGGCAACGTCATGGGGTGTTTCTACCCGTCTCGTTGGCGCGCTGGTAATGGCCCATAGCGATGATGAAGGGCTGGTTTTGCCGCCAAAACTGGCACCACTACAGGTAGTTGTAGTGCCTATTTTCAACAAAGATGCCGCAGCACAAGCAAAGATCAACAACCTGGCTGCTGAGCTAATGGCTACCTTTAAACAAAATGGCATCCGCGCAAAATTTGATGATGATGACAATACCCGCCCCGGCTTTAAGTTTGCCGAGTACGAGCTAAAGGGCGTACCAGTCCGCATCACACTAGGCGCGCGGGATATAGAAAACAACGTAGCCGAAGTAGCCCGCAGAGATACCAAAGAAAAGGAAAGCATAACGCTGGACAAACTTGCTGCCCATGCAATGCAACTGCTTTCCGAAATCCAGGCGAATATGTTTCAAAAAGCCCTGCAGTTCCGCACAGAAAACACCACCAAAGTCGATAACTGGGATGATTTCATGAAAGTGCTGGATGAGAAGGCAGGTTTCGTTTCCGCCCACTGGGATGGCACCAGCGAAACAGAAGAAAAGATCAAAGAACTCACTAAAGCAACTATACGCTGCATACCGCTTAACAATGAACAGGAAGATGGGAAATGTGTGCTTACGGGGAAGCCATCAAAGGAAAGGGTGCTGTTTGCGAGGGCATATTAAAAAACGGGAAAATGGATAATCAGTTGAAGCAAATTGATGTAAAGAGATATAAGTCTGTCAAAGACCAGGAAATTCTTTTATCCTCAATGAATGTTTTAATTGGGCAAAACGGCGCTGGAAAATCAAATTTCATTTCGCTGTTTAAATTTCTAAAAAATATCATTGAAGGAATGCTAAATTATACTTCAATGAAAATTGGCGCAGAGAACCTTTGCTTTTATGGAACCCGAGTGTCGAGCCAAATTAGAATTCACATTTATTTTTCAACTGGTATCTATTATGTTATTTTAGAATCGGCAAATAATGGAAGTTTATTTATTCGGAATGAGTACTGTGGCGTAGTAAATGAGGATTTTGTAAATAAGAATGAAGGACCACCCCTTCAAGGAAAAAGAATAGCTTTTGATGTTTCTGAAAGCAAACTTGCCGAATCAGCCCAAAATGATAAAATTGCTGAGTTTATTTATAGAGTTTTAAAAGAATGGCGCGTATATCATTTTCACGATACGGGCGAAAGCGCAGGTGTGAAAAAATACGGTTCTATCGCTGATAATATTTTCCTTTTTGAAGATGCGTCCAATCTTGCCGCGTTCCTTTATGTACTGAGGCACACACAACCCGATCATTATGAGCGAATTATTAAAACCGTTCAGTTAGTCATCCCTTTTTTCAAAGATTTTGTTTTACGCCCTAATCCGCTGAATGAAGAGAATATACGACTTGAATGGCAGGATAAATTTTCGGATAAGATTTTCACCGCTCATGAGCTTTCTGATGGGTCGTTGCGGTTCATTTGTATGGCTACCTTATTGCTGCAAAAAGAACTGCCACAACTAATATTATTAGACGAACCGGAGTTAGGACTTCATCCCGCAGCGATAACGATACTAGCGGGGTTACTAAAAAAAGCTTCGAAGCGGTCGCAGGTCATCGTATCCACCCAATCAGTGAGTCTGGTAAACGAATTTGAGGCAGAAGACATCATTGTGGTTGAGAAAAAAGAGGCCGAAACGACCTTTAAAAGACTGGAACCTGAAAAGCTTGAAACATGGCTTAGTGAGTACTCTCTTGGTGATTTGTGGGACAAAAACATTATAGGAGGCAACCCTTGATCAGGCTAAATATTACGGCGGAAGGTTTTTCGGAAGAACGGTTTGTCACTGAAATGCTTAGGCCGCATTTGCTCAACTTCAATGTTTATGTTGAGGTTCGGAAAGTCCTTACCAACAGGAAACTCAGGAAACGCGGCGGGGTTGTTGGCTATCAAAAATTCAAGAACGATGTTACCCAATGGTTTCAGGAATGTCCTGATGTTTATCACACAACCTTGATTGATCTTTATGGCTTAAACAGGGATTTTCCAGGACATATAACAACACAGAATCTCCAGCCATATGATAGGATAAAAGAAATGGAAAGACTGCTCAAAGAAGATTTGGGATTCCATAAATTCATACCATATATCCAGTTGCACGAATACGAGGCATTATTGTTTTCAGATACAGGTGTAATGGAACAATGGCTTGGTCTATATAACAGAGTGGATGAAGGTTGCTTCTCAAAAATAAGAAATTCCAGACCAGCATCAGGAAATCCCGAGCTCATCAATGAAAGTCCTGAAACGGCTCCATCAAAAAGAATACTTGCACTTTGCGATTCATATGACAAGATAAATGATGGAATTTTAATACTTAAAGAGATCGGTATAAAAAAACTGAGGACTGAATGTCTGCATTTTAATGAATGGCTAACTCAATTGGAACAACTGCATTGAAAACAAAAAGCTTGTCAAAAGGGGGGTACAAATTGTCCCCACCCTTCAGGATTTCATACATATAAATGAATTGCGATTTACTTCTAAGCTATCACTCAAAAAACTCTCCAAAAAAATAAAACAAAAATCATTATTCTTTTTGGTGGTTTAATTATTTGCTTTACCTTTGCACTCCATTTAAAAATTTATATTACTAACGTAAGCAATGCCTACCATACAACAATTAGTACGTAAAGGCCGTGAGCAAATGCGGACAAAGTCAAAGTCCCGCGCACTGGATTCCTGCCCACAACGCCGTGGTGTTTGTACCCGCGTGTACACAACTACGCCAAAGAAACCAAACTCTGCCCTCCGCAAGGTGGCCAAAGTACGCCTCACTAACAAGGTAGAGGTGATCGCTTACATCCCAGGTGAAGGGCATAACCTCCAGGAGCACTCCATAGTGCTTATCCGTGGCGGCCGTGTTAAGGACCTTCCGGGTGTGCGTTATCACATCGTGCGCGGTGCGCTGGATACTGCGGGCGTAAAAGACCGTAAGAAGAGCCGCTCTAAGTACGGTACTAAGAAAGAAAAAGCAAAAGCAGGCGCAGCAGCTCCTAAAAAGAAATAAATTTTATTAACTCTTTAATATAAGCCAATCAATCGATGAGAAAGGCACAGGCAAAAAAACTCCCATTAGCACCAGATCCTAAGTTCAAGGATAAGAACGTAACACGTTTTGTGAACTGCCTGATGATAGGTGGTAACAAGACTGTAGTATTAGGTGCGTTTTATGATGCACTTGATAAGGTATCAAAGACCACCAGCGAAGAAGGATATGAAGTGTGGAAACGCGCTCTTGTAAACGTAACTCCTGCTGTAGAAGTTCGTAGCCGCCGTATAGGTGGTGCCACCTTCCAGATACCTGCAGAGGTTCGTCCCGATCGTAAAATATCCCTGAGCATGAAGTGGCTCATCCGTTTCTCCCGCGAACGCAATGGCAAAACCATAGCAGACAAACTGGCTAACGAGATAGTTGCAGCAGCAAAGGGTGAAGGCGGCGCTTTCAAAAAGAAAGAAGATACCCACCGTATGGCTGAAGCCAACAAGGCCTTCTCTCACTTTAAGGTTTAATAAAATAATTTTGTGAATAATAAGAGTCCTGCCAGTTGGCGGGACTTTTTTTGTGCGTTTAGAAATGGTATTGCTGCGAAAAGTATAACACGCTCTATAATGTCAGTCTCTCAGACCCGCCAATAAATCGAACAATACCTGGCACCGGCATAGTCCACATTGAAAATCCATGATCTTCTGCCTAAAAAAATCAAAAGAGGTTTGATTGGCATTACCTTACTGCCAATGCGGTTGAAATATAAAAAACTGGCAAACAACGACTTACCTTATTACCATCTGGGTATCGAAAAATCGGCATAAATAAACCATACTCGCGCCCGCCTACCGGCAGCTATGCCTTACCCAAATTTAATTGCCTAAAAGTAGTATAAAAAACTTCGGCATCGCATACCCTTTGATAACCCAACCAAACAGTTTTCAATCCAGGCGGACCATCACTTTTTCTCCCTAAATGACCACC
>CAIRTW010000096.1 GCA_903881585.1 uncultured Bacteroidota bacterium
GATAATACAACCAAGAACAACTTCGTTTTACAGCAAAAAGAAAAACCGCCTCAAAATTGCTTTTGAGACGGCCTCTTTTTTATGCCCCTGTTTCAAAAATTTACAAAAGCATACAACTCCATCGATCCTTTGATCGCCCGGATAGCTATCGGGAAAGGTTCAGACGACTTCAACTAAAAACATTATCTTTCGCAATTCTTTGCGTGCAAAAAATATGAAAAAAAATATCCCGCTGTATATACTTTTACTTTGTATTGTTTTAATACTTACTCACTCCTGCCATAAAAAAAGTGATCCGGTAAACTATGGAATAAAATTCGATGGCCACTGGACCGGCGTCAACTCCTGCGATTCCACAATTCAATCCATCGATATAGAAGCTCCGCTCAATGACTTTAACGCAGTCTTCTACACCGGGCATACAGATACCGGATTTTGCTCCAAGTCCATTACGTTTTACGGCACAGTCAACGGTGATTCAGTCTCTTTCCCTGCAGCTGTATATGAAGACAGTTGCGGAAACGGATATACCTTCTACCAATACGGCACGATACAGGGCTTAACATTGATACTCACCCGGATCAGGAAGGGAACTGTGAATGACACCTGTATTTTTACAGCAACAAAATAACGGACTATGAAAAGCCTTATCCCTCTGCTCCTCCTTGCTGCATTTGCCATCCAGGGCTGTCAGTTGAATCCATCTGAAATGAAACGTGGCTTCGAAATCGATGAGGCAACCCGCAATGAGATCAACGACCTGGATATGAAGGTATTCCAATATGTACAGGCCGGCGATCTGAACGCATTCAACCTGCTGTCATCCGCAGCAATGAAAGCACAATTAGCCACAGGCGGTCAGCAAGAAGTATGGAACAGGTTTACAAATATTTTCATGCACAGATCATACCGGGTGCACGACGAAGTATATGTCAACAGCCTGCTCCCAGGCTACAAGCTAAATATAAAACCAGAGCGGGACTCCGATAACTATGAGTTTTCCATGGCCACCACGACGCGGGAAATGGATGTATCATTTTTAATACTAGAAGACAAAGCATCAGAGTACCTGCTAACCATCATGTACGGAAAGTACAATGGTAAGTGGCTCGTGAACGGAATGTTTGTGAATGGGTATTCTGTTTTAAAGAAAACAGCGCCGGCGTATTATGCCAGGGCAAAAGAACTGTACAATGGCGGGGACCTGATCGATGCAGCAATGTGCATGAATATATGCGACAGGATTGCCCGGCCTTGCGATACGTTTTTCAAATACAAAAACATAACGGCCATGGAGCACTTTGGAAAGAAAGTGATCCAGGAAGCTGTTGACAAATATCCGATGCCTTACACGTTAAATGATGTAAACGGGAAACCGGCCATATTCGGAATACAACCACAACAAATTAAAGGCGAGCTGTTGCCGCAAGTCAACTATATCAGCAAGATTACGGTCGCTGATTCTGTAGCGCTAAAAAAGGAGAACAAAGAGGTGCAGAAGGCCGTAGGCCGGCAGTTTCCCCACTTCAAGGAGAATAATACGCACATCCTGTACCGTGCATTCAACGACCTGCCATCAGATAGCAAGATACCTGAGAGCTATAACTTTATTGAAGACACAAAGCAATAGCTTGCCTTTGGCTACTCTTCCTCATCAAAGTATATCTTATAAAAGCTCTTCCCCATCCGCTCATCATAGCCCTTTTCTATCAGGCTTTTATCCCCATGTATGTAAACATGAAAATTCTTATCCAGCTTTAGAACGCTCTTAAATACCCGCGCCTGTTTCTTCACGGCCAGCGTAGAGATATCAAACCTGTCCGGTATTTCCAGGTCATTCATCTCGGCATAGCTTGTCTCAAATTTCCGGAACGCCTTTATCATGCCGCTGTCGTCAAAAACCTCTTTCTCAAACGACTTCTTATCAAACGACTCATTGGCCCGGAAATACTCCACAGACTTATTGAGCAGGTCTATCTGGTCCGTCTTCGCTATGTCATATTCCTCCGGCAGTTGCTTGGCTATAAACTGCTTGGCCACGTTCATGAACTGATTGGTCTGGAAATATTCATTCGCCTGCGGGGCCACACTCAAAAAAGTCTCTCGCCAGAACACCGCTTCCTCTCCCCTGCTTGCACTGTCGTATATCAGCACATCAAACCCCTGCTCGGCATTGGTGGGCAGCACCAGGCAGGCCTTGTCATACTTGGCTACATCCACACCTTCGCGCACGGTCAGTGCAAATTCGCTGGCATCCATTGCAAGGTCTATAAAGTGGCTCTTGGTCTCTGTTTTGTATATCCCTATCGCATCCACAAAAGCTCCGTCCACCAGGCAGTTCTCATAGTAGCATACATATAGTTCGCCCGTTTTTATTTTGGGGTGCACGGTGCTCTCATACAGATGTTTCGCTATGTTCACCGAGTTCTTGTGAAAGGTTGCCCCTTCAGCCAGCGTCTCCAGGCAATAATTATACACCTCATTGTAATCCAGCGACGACAAATGATAGAACGAGTATCTGTCCAGCTCGGAACTAAACTTCGCCAGGAAAGAATCTTTGATGATGCGCAGGTCATCATCTCCCAGTTGCAGCGGCTTTTTTGATGTCACCAGGTCTTGCCCGTTTCCTTTATTACCTATATAGTGTACAGATACCTTCTGCAACACAGCCTCACTCAAACTCATTTGCATATGCTTCGCTTATTGCTGTAAAGATATTTTCTTCCCGTAGCCGTGATGCTTTTTTCTTAATAATTATCTAATCGCAATCTTTTTATAAGCAGCCTTGCTTATCATTGTCATCCATCTGCACGACTGTTTTCAACCTAACAACAACATATCATATATAAATTTAACCACGAAGACCACACAATTAACGATTATATAAAAAACACGTTCGTAAATAGAATAAGGTTTTTTAAAAATATTGTTAGTTTTGTACTCCCCCACAATAAAGTACAGTTATGAAAAACATATTTACATTCATTTTGCTATTAACTGTCTTAAAAGGCTATAGCCAGGAAGCTGATACGGCTGAAATATATTTTGATTACAACGTCGCCAGGTTCAGTGACGCATCTTCAAGACGGCTGGACAGTTTCCGGTTTGCCCGGATATTGGTTCCCGGCCACAAAACTACTGTATATGGCTACACAGACTGTAAAGGCACCGACGACTACAACAAACAGCTTTCCATAGCCCGTGCAAAAAATGTGAAGAATTATCTCGTATCGCTTGGCCTTGATGAGCACGATATTGTGCACTGTGAAGGAAAGGGCAAAGCCCGCACGGACCAGGAACAAGATAAAGACAGAAAAGTGCTTATCATCATGGAGCGCGCACCCTCTAAGTATGCAAAAGCAAAAGAAGCAGCCGCGGCTAAGGAAGCCGTTGCTAACGCAACAAAATCCAAAACAAAAACACCAAAAACCGATGCTTTAAACCCTGCAGATTCGACTGGCATGGCCGGGAAAGTTACTAAGCCGGCAAAGACGAAAACGCCAAAAGCCGGCACGCAAAGCCCGGCTGACTCGGCTGCAATGGCTGTTAAAACGGCAAAAACAAAAACACCGAAAACAGGCACACTAAGCCCAACTGACTCTGCTGCGACGGCTGTTAAAACGGCAAAAACAAAAACACCGAAAACAGGCACACTAAGCCCGGCAGACTCTGCTGCAATGGCAGCTAAAAAGGCAAGCAGAGATTCTGCGGCCATGGCCGCGAAAGCTGCAAAAAAAGCAAACGCAGACGCTGCTGCCCTGGCTGCAAAAGCTGCTAAAAAAACAAGCGCAGATTCTGCTGCTCTGGCCGCAAAAGCTGCTAAAAAAGCAAGCGTAGACGCTGCAATGGCTGCAAAAGCCGCAAAAAAAGCAAGCGCAGATTCTGCTGCCATGGCCGCGAAAGCTGCTAAAAAGGCAAACGCGGACGCTGCACTGGCTGCAAAAGCCGCAAAAAAAGCAAGCGCGGACTCTGCTGCAATGGCGGCTAAAATGGCAAAACCCACAACACCCAAAGCCGGTGGCACCCACCCTGCAGACTCTACAGGGATGGCCAAGACCACAAAACCTAAGAACCCCAAAACAGGCTCCCATAACACGTCCGATTCAACTGGTAAAATTGCTAAAACCAAAGATCCAAAATCGGATGGATCTAAACCAGGGACGCAAACCAGCACAGGAACATCCACTGGAAATGCTGCAGCCGATGGAACAGCACCGGTGCCGCTTGTACTTGGTGAAAACATGGAAAACACCGCTGCCGCACCAGTAGACGGAACTGCAAACACAGCTGGCACTCAGCCGCCCGTTGCTGCGGGCACGGTTGTGCACCCAAAAATACCTGCGCCAGAGGCCATTGTTCCACTACCAAAAGATGCTAAAGTAAAGCGCAAGGCCGAAAAGAACATAGCCACTCTTGATCCGAAAAACCTGATCATCGGCGAAATAATCCCGCTTAACAATATCTACTTCGCGCCCGCATCCAATGAAATGCTGCGCCAATCAGAGCCATCTCTGGAGTTATTATTCAAATTCCTCAAAACCAATACGAACCTCGCTGTGGAGATTCAGGGCCGTATCTGTTGTCTTAACCCAATTGATGGCACCGATGAGCCTGATGGCAACGGCAGCACACGGTCAACGGCAAGGGCAAAAAATATTTACGATTACCTGGTTACAAAAGGCATCGAAAAGAGCCGTCTCAGCTATTCAGGATTGGGTAACACAAAGCCATCGGTTTACCCCGAGAAAACAGAATTCGACCGCGACCTCAACCGCAGGGCTACCATGAAGATCATCTACAAGTAGTTGTAGCAATTATGTTCTGGTTTGGGTAGTTTATCGACGCAAGACAGCATGGTTTTAAGCCAATTACTAAGTTTGCCCGCGCTTGACTGCCTTAAAAACAGCATAAAAAAGCTGCGATCTTGGCCACTTTGCAAGTAGCCACCTTTTCAGGAGAAACATTTAACAACTCGCAGAACCTCTGTCCTACTTACTTTTTCCGCAAAGCCTTAAACTCAGACCCGTCTTTCCACACTGGCCATTCGCTGCCATAGGCCAGACGCTTGCCCACATTAAAGAACAACCGTAGATCATCCAGCCCGCCTTCAAAAGTCCAGGTAGGATCATACTCGTCCGATGGCTGGTGATAGTGTTTATCCACGTATTCATCGCTCTGGCGCTTCCCTTCTTTTTTACCGCCTGCAGCATCATCAGTACCACCGCCTGCATTCAGCGCCGGCACTCCCTTTTTAGCAAAGTTGAAGTGATCTGAACGGAAATACCCACCGGCCTCAGGTTTCTCTTCCGGCGACAGATAACGCCCCTGAGCTTTTGCAGCCTCCACAAAATAATCTTCAAGGGTTGACTGTCCCTGCCCGCTGATGCTTACATCCTTACGCTTGCCCATTGCATTCACGCCGTCCATGTTTATTTCCGCTACGGTCTTATCAAGTGGATATATCGGGTGTTCGGCATAATATTTCGACCCCAGCAGCCCCTGCTCTTCCGAGGTTACCGAAAGAAATATTACCGTGCGTTCGGGTTTCTCCTTCTGGCTCTTAAAAGCCCGCGCCATTTCCAGCAACGCTGCTGATCCGCTGGCATTGTCTATTGCGCCATTGTATATAGTATCCCCTTTTGCATCTGGCTTCCCTATCCCCAGGTGGTCCCAATGCGCCGTATAGATAATGTATTCATCAGGGTGCTTGCTCCCAGTGATCTTGGCTATCACATTTTCTGACTTATTGTAAACCGTAGTGACCTTCACCTTGGTTGAAAGCTTTACGCCAAGGGGCACCGCTTTAAAGCCTTTTTTATCCGCCAGTGCCAGCAAAGTCGTGTCCTTGCCCGCGGTTGCCAGCAGTTTTTTCGTTGCATCGCCCGTCATCCAGCCGTTTAGTGCGCAATGATATTGTGTACTGCCCTTGGTATCCAGGTAAAGATTAGACTTACCCCATGAGTTTTGCACCACACTGAATGGATAAGAAGCCGCAGCAGTGTTATGTACGATCAGGCAGGCTTTTGCTCCTTGCCTTGCTGCTTCCTCATACTTATAGGTCCACCGGCCATAATAGGTCATGGTTCTGCCTTTAAATATGGTCGTGTCTCCAGCATTAAACCCCGGATCGTTTACCAGCACCATCACCACCTTTCCTTTCACATCTATACCGTCATAGTCGTTCCAGCCATATTCTGGCGCTACCACGCCATAGCCCGCAAATATAACTTCGTCATTATTCAGCGTTATTACAGAGTCGGTACGCTCGGTTGCCAGTATATAATCATCTACATTCTTTAGCTCCAGGCTGCCTTTTGCCCCCCGCACCTTCATCGTTGGGTCAGCATTCACGGTAATATCCACCAGCGGCACCTCCTGTATATAGCTTCCATTATTACCCGGCTCGGTGCCAAGGCGGGCATAAGTACTCTTCAGATAGTCAACCGTTTTTTCCTCACCTATAGTAAAAGGCCTGCGACCCATAAACTCATCCGATGACAGCACCTTAATGTGGGCCATGAGGCTGTCCTTATTAAAAGTGTCGGCGCTTTGCTGAGAGGGTTGGTTGCACCCTGCAAAAGCAGCAGCGAGAAATAACAAAACGGAACTACGGGAAATGGCTGATTGCATCTGTGTGCGTTTTAGAAAAATAAATGTAGTAAAACTAAGTTCAACTGGTTTACTATTTTCTTTAATTTATGGCATGAATGTTTTAATTAGGTTAATGGTTCAACAACTTTCTTTTATTAATTTTGACTCCTATAATTCAGCCTACTGTGCGTTCGAAATAGTTTTTCAAGAATATGGATACCTTTTACAAGCATATTTTAGTTCTGCTTTCCATCCCCATATATGCCATAATTATCCCCTTCGAGATAATTCTTAGCAATTTCCAACATCGGAAGTTCTATAGCTGGAAGGAAACGCTCATGAACATTTACCTTAATGCATTAAACACGGGTGTCGATCTTTTACTTCGTTTGATAATTGGGCTTTCAATACTGAATTTTTTCTATCAGTACCGCGTTTCAATAAGCTGGAATCCAATTGTTTACTGGACTGTACTACTATTCGCAGAGGACTTTTGCTTTTGGTTGGAGCATTATGTCGATCATGGTGTGCGGATTTTCTGGGCGGTACATGTTACACACCATTCATCAACCGAATTTAACCTTTCTACCGGATTTAGATCATCAGTTCTGATGCCGGTATATAAATATCTGTATTTCATACCATTAATGCTGCTAGGATTCAAGCCACTTGATGCCATTTTCATGTATTCAATTACGCAGATATATGGCATCCTGGTGCATACCCAACACATAAAAAAACTGCCCCGCTGGATAGAATACTTCTTTGTAACCCCTTCCCATCACCGGGTACACCACGCCAGCAATATCCCCTACCTCGACCGCAACATGGGCATGACCTTCATCATCTGGGACCGTATGTTCGGAACGTTTACGGAAGAGATGCCGGGGGAAATTCCCCACTATGGTATCACCAAACCTATAGAAAACCCCAACCATCCCATCCACATAATCACTCATGAGTGGCAGGAGATAGCCAAAGACATGACAAAAAAAATACCCGTAAAAGACAAATTAAAGTATCTGTTCAACCCGCCCGGCTGGAGCCATGACGGTAGCACAAAAACATCGAAAGAGCTACAGAAAGACTGGAGGCAGAAATAATGCAGCTCCGGTTTTTCTATTTTTGGCTTCATGCCCTTGGGGGAAGTCGGATATTTGCCACCCGATGCTTTGCGGGGCATCACTCCTACAGGCGGCTTTAGCCGCCTTCATTTTAGCCCTCTTTCTCTGGCTTCACTATCTCCTCCAGCTTAAAATCTTTGTTCATTTCATCAATAAAGGCAAGTATCTCTTTCCGCCCAAGAAATTTTACGGCGCTGGTAATAAAGCTGCGGGGTATGAACTCCCATTCTTTTTTCATGGCCTCTATGAACTGGCGGGCATGCTTGGCAGCCTCGCGCTGGGTGCTTTTATCGGCCTTGGTGAAAATGACATTGAAGGGCACTCCCCATGCTCCCAGCTTGCGCAGGAAGGCAAGGTCTATGTTTTGCGGTTCATGGCGGCTATCTATCAGCACAAACACCGTTACCAGGTTGGTGCGCTGCTGCAGATATCCCGCTATCATCTTCTCCCACGTAGCCCTTGTGTTTTGAGATACCTTAGCAAACCCATAACCCGGTAAGTCCACAATGTAGAAAGAGTTATTGACCAGAAAGTGGTTGATTAGCTGCGTTTTGCCGGGTGTATTAGAGGTCTTGGCCAGTTTGCTCTGGTTGGTAAGCATATTTATCAGCGACGACTTCCCCACATTCGACCGGCCTATAAATGCATATTCCGGCATATCCGGTTTCGGGCATCCATCCACATTAGGACTGCTGATGATATATTTTGCTGTTGTTATCTCCATTTTTAAGTAAAAAGCCAAAAATCGTTTATTACCTCATTGCCCAATGTTTCCGGCATAGCTGAGCAGTATTCTCAAGCGAAGCCCCCTTTAGGGGTTTGGGGTTTTAGCCGTACTTTTGCAGCCATGCAATCCAATCCTGCTGCCAAAATAGTCCCCGATACCGCGTCAAATTTAAGCAAGAAAGCGCAAGTAGCCGAGATGTTTAATAATATAGCTGGCCGCTACGACTTTCTGAACCATTTTTTATCCATGGGCATCGACAAGGGCTGGCGCAAAAAAGCCATTGCCGAAGTGGCCATGGTAAAGCCGCAAGCCATACTGGATGTAGCCACTGGCACCGGAGATATGGCCATCGCCGCCGCCAAAACAATACAACCCAAAACAATAACCGGCGTTGACATTGCCGCCGGCATGCTGGAAGTAGGCCGTAAAAAAATAGCCACGCAGAACCTGCAACAGGTCATAACCCTCCAAACCGGCGACAGCGAATCCATGCCTTTCATCACCGGCGAATTTGATGCCGTGATGTGCGCCTACGGTGTACGCAACTTCGAGCACCTGGAGGCCGGCCTCACCGAAATGTGCCGCGTACTGCGCCCCGGAGGCAAAGTGGTAATATTAGAATTCTCCCACCCCACCCGCACCGGCATCAAACAGCTGTATAGTTTTTACTTCCGCTACATACTGCCCACCCTCGGCAAGTTGGTCTCCAAACACAGCAACGCCTACACCTACCTCCCGGAGTCAGTCATGGCATTCCCCGAAGGAAACAGGTTTTGCGAAATTCTGAAACAATGCGGCTTTAAAGACCCAAAAGCTCGCCCACTGACTTTTGGGGTGACGACGCTTTACACAGCGTACAAATAAGTTGGACCTAGTTGCTGCCGACTCCATGAAAAAAGACACGACGAAGAATGGCTAAACCTATGTTTTATTGATTTTTGGCTTGATTGCTTTTTGAAATATATTCTAACCTCCGCGTAATATCATCAACAATCATTTCTACAAATTTGTCTGCGATAACTTTCAATTCTTCTTGAGTATGTATTTGAGAATAAGAACGTTCATCGATATTACTTGTACGTTGTTGAACAATCAAATATCTATATTTTTCAAACTTCACTTCAAAATTGTACCGTAAATCAAAAGCTTTCGCACCAGCCTTTTTAAATCCTTCTAATAAAAATTCAAATCCTAACATCCAAATATTCTTTTCAGATTCTACTAACGGATCAATAATATTAGCAAGAATTGCAGCTTCTAGCTCCCTCTCCTTCGCCGTTTCTGCTAAGTTTAAAAAACCGAAATTGTAGGGGTTTTTAAATAACTCACCTGCAAGTTCTGATTGAAAAACAGGAAGCGTCATTTTAAAATTTGTAATAGCCTTACCTTTTCGTTCATAAAGCCCAGATTCAATATGGTGTGTTAATACAGTTCTTTTCCACCCATTAGCTGCCGTTTCCTGGACATAAAATAATGCTTCGTGGATACAAGTGGATTTTGTGAAGATCTGTATGTGATGTCCCCACGGAATTAAACCTAAGACGGAAGGAAACTGACCCGGATTTTGTAATTGGTCAACAGCGTGTTGACTTTTTGTACTTTCAATAGTAATCTCTTTATTGTCTAATTGGTCAACACCCTGTTGACCAATATCATAAAACTTATACTATCTTCTGATGTACTTTAGATTAGATGGGGAGAATCCTTTGGCATCATCAAATTCTGCGATCAGATCAGTAGATAATTGAGTAATTACTTTATCGCCCCAATTTGAATTATCTAACTTTTCATTAATAGCTGCTCCCAATTCCCAATACAAGGAAAGCATTTCTGCATTAATTCTTAATGCCGCCCAAAACTGGCTATTCCTTATTTTAGCCTTCAAATCAGCCAACCATTGATTATATTCATTTCCTTTAAGTTTTCCAGAAATCATAGTTTTACTCTATTAAGTTAATAATCAATTAAAATGTGCATAGATTAAAGTACTTTAATAAATATTTTGAAAGTTAGCATTATTTTCTTCTGCAAGCACAGGAGCATTTCCTCATTTCCACAATTCAATTACTTTTATAAAATGAAACTACGCCTGCTCACCATTATTACCTGCCTCGGCATATGCAATGCCCACGCGCAGGACTCGCTGCAAATGCGCAAAATAGCCGATGAAATACTCCTGCACGGCACCTGCTACGAAAACCTGCGGGTACTCTGCAAAACCGTTGGTCACCGCATCAGTGGCTCACCTGAGGCCGCCAAAGCCGTCACCTGGGGCGAGAAAAGCATGAAGGAAGCCGGGGCCGACAAAGTATGGCTACAGGCTGCCGATGTCCCCTATTGGTGGCGCGGTAAAGAGAGCCTGTACCTGAAAATGGGCAAAGAATATAAAAAAGTAACAGCGCTCTCTCTTGGCAATAGCCAGGGCACAGGCGGCAAAACCCTGGAAGCGCCTATAGTAATGGTACACAGCTTTGATGAGTTCAACGCCTTGCCCGACAGCAAAGTAAAGGGCAAGATCATATTTTTCGATTACCGCTTTCGCCAGGATTTCGTCTTCACCTTTCAGGGCTATGGTGATGCGGTGAAGTATCGCTGGGCCAGCCCAAGTGTAGCTGCGAAGAAAGGCGCTGCGGCGGTTATCATCCGCTCTACGTCCACCGGCAAAGACGATTTCCCACACACCGGCGGCATGCACTACAACGACTCATTTGCCAAAATACCCGAAATGTCCCTAGGTAACATAACCGCCGACCAACTGGAGCAAGCCTGCGAAAAAGGCACCGCAACCGCAAAAATGACCTCTGAGTGCCGCATGATACCAACGCTGGTCCACTCCTATAATGTAATAGGTGAAATAACCGGCTCGGAAACACCAGAAAAGATCATCACCGTTGGCGGCCACCTCGACTCCTGGGACGTAGGCGAAGGTGCTACCGACGATGGCGCTGGCTGCGTGCAATCCATCGAGATCATCCGCGCATTCAAAGCCTTGGGGTTACGGCCTAAGTGCACCGTAAGAGCAGTATTGTTTATGAACGAAGAGAACGGCGACAAAGGCGGCGAAGCCTATGCCGACTCTGCAAAGTCGAAACATGAGCAGCATGTACTGGCCATAGAGAGCGATGCGGGCGGCTTCTCCCCTCGCGGGATAGGACTGGAAATGCCCGAATCGCAGAAACAAGCCATCCTCAAATACAAAAGCCTCTTCCTCGACTATGGTGTCTATGATTTTTCGCGCGAAGAAGGCGGCACCGACATTGGCCCTTTGAAGAAGCAGCTCAACGTACCCCTGGCCGGCCTTATGCCTGACTCCCAACGCTACTTCGACCTCCACCATACCGATAACGACACATTCGAACAAGTAAACCACCGCGAACTGAAACTCGGTGCCGCAGTAATGGCACAACTCATATACCTCGTCAGCGAACACGGTATGTAAAAGGTGAGCACGCAACACCTCCCTTCGTGTTTTTAGGAGGGGAGGTTGAAAAGCATAGCGAAGCAGTGCTTTTCAACTGGGGTGGTTGGCTCGCGCCCAGCAGATACCTCATTCCCGCTTTACGGCCCGAATGGGTTAGTAGGAATGCAGGAAGAGTAAGCCACACCTTCAAATTTTCAAATTTGCGAAGCACCCAACCCACAATCCTCAAAAAACTCCTGAAGAGTCCTTCAGCCCTCATCTCCTTGCTCGTCATAGCCGCCACCTGCCTCATCTCCATACTCGCATACGTCATAGCCCCCGACTCCACCCCATCTGCCAACCGCATGATCATAGAGCTCGGCGCAAAACAACCCGGTTTCCATAAGCAGCTACTCTGCATCTCCAAAACCGGCACACAACAGCACAGCAGCCGCATCACAGAGTGGTTCACCGGCGCACCCTCATCTTATCTCTTATCACCTATCAACAGTTACTACTTTCAGGGCAGCAACCTCATCACGCAACACTATATCGACGATGGACTGCAAGACACCATCACCTATCCCCTCTCCGCCCTCCTTCCCTCCACCCACCTTGCCGACCCACTCCCTGCCCAGCAAGACTACATAAAGCAGCACCTCATCACTACCCGCACCTTCTGGCTCGGCACCGACCGCTATGGCCGCGACATACTCTCCCGTCTGCTCATTGGCTCCCGTGTCACACTCGCAGTGGGCATGGTAGCCGTGCTGCTGTCGCTCACCATAGGCATCATCCTCGGCTCCATAGCCGGCTACTTCGGCGGCATTATCGACAAAGCCGTTATGTGGCTCATCAACATACTCTACGCCATACCCACCCTGCTGCTCGTCTTCGCTATCACCCTCACCATTGGCAAAGGCTTTTGGGAAATATTCATCGCCATCGGCCTCAGCATGTGGGTGGGCGCCGCACGACTCATCCGCGGCCAGGTCCTCGTCCTCCGCGAGATGGAATACGTCACCGCAGCAAAAGGCCTCGGCCTTGGCCAAATGCGCATCATCTTCCGGCATATACTGCCCAACATTGCAGGTCCACTCATGGTCATTGCCGCCAGCAACTTCGCCTCCGCCATACTCGTCGAGGCCGGACTCAGCTTCCTCGGCTTCGGCGTGCAGCCACCCAACCCCTCCTGGGGCCTCATGATCAAAGAACATTACAATTTCCTCCTCACCAACCGCCCCCTCCTCGCCATCATCCCCGGCATCGCCATCATGCTCCTCGTCTACGCCTTCAACATTCTCGGCAACGCCCTCCGCGATGTACTGGATGTGCGGGAATAAACAGTTAGCCTGAACGGCTTATAGCCCTGACGCATTAAGGACATAGGTGTGGAATACCTATCTACGCGAATGAGCCTCTCGAAGAATCGAGATATAAAATCTACTTTAGACCTGGTTGTACGCTGGCGAAGGGGTAAGGTGGAGATAATGTGGTTGTACCGATGCCGGATCAATGAACCTACTGGCTATCCGCAATTAATTTTCTCCTGGCGTTCAGCGCATTTATCTTTCTACTTATTGGCTTTTCAAAAAGAGCATAACTGGCAGATGCAGCAAGTATCAGCATACAAACAAAGAAATAGAAAAAATCCCGCTTCCCCATATGTATATAGCGGCTATTCAGGTTGTCAAAAAGTATATACACAGGCAATTGCAAAATGTAAATACCATAGCTTATTTCGCCTATGTACACGAATGGCTTTATGTTGAGAAAAGGCGGGTTAAATACACTTAAACTCAGTATAAAAAGCATGAAAACCGGAGCGATCAATCCTACATGACAGCTCAGGTCTGCTGGTATGAAAGTCATTAAGAGCATTACCATAAAGAACAGTACATACATAGACCATTTATATTTCACGCTCGGCAATTTAATTTTTCCAAATAAAAAACCGCCAAACATGCCTATAAGAAACTGGTTAACATGGATAACCGGGTTGAAAAGTATCGTGTCGATAATATTATCGCTCAAAACGTGCCTCAGCGGAAAATAATGCAAATGAACAACCTGCGAGGATACATAGAGCACGGCGGTCATAAGAATGAAAAACTTTATCCTCTTCTTCAGGATGATCAATAACAACGGAAACAGCAAGTAAAAAAACAGCTCAACAGAAAGTGTCCAGGCCGGTATATTCAGGTTCATTGCATAGTCGGGAATGTATGCCTGCAGCAAGAGCGCATGAACAACTATTAATTTGATATTGAACGCAGAAAAAGAAAAACCGCAGAAGACATAACTGACACACACGTATAAGAGTAAAGCCAGGAGGTACACCGGAACGATCCTGGCTATCCTCTTTTTTATATATTCTGCATACACCAGGCTACTCTCCCGGTATGCGGTATACAAAACAAACCCGGAAAGAATAAAGAAATACCCTACAGCTAAAGAGCCGCTGTGAAAAAAAACGGGAAATCTGTTAAATGGAAAAACACCTCCTCCAAAATGGTAGATCACCACCATCAGTGCGGCTACGCCACGGGTAGTGGTAAGGGCATTTATTTGTTTTCCCATTTATAACAATTTTCTACCTGAAAATTTACGAACAAAATATTTTATAAAAATGAACAAACAGCCTCCAGCTTACTTCCCCGCCCTCTTACCCTCAATCAGCGCATCTGGTGTATAGGGCTTTAGAAAGTACATTATAGAAAGACCAAAGAACGAAACATTGCTTGCCGATACCCTGCCGCTGTAATAGTACTGCCCGAAGTAAATGTTCAGATGCCAGTTGGGGCTGTAGGCATACTCTATACCGGAGGTAAGCTCTGTCATAAAGTTTTCTTTGGAATTGAAAATAAAGCCTATGCCGGGTGTAAGTGTATTAGTGAATTTGCCCTGCTGAAAAACATTGAGGTTGGGCCTCACCTCCAGGTATACAGTCGTATCCCTGCCATCATTTTTGCCCAGGCTTGTTTTGCCTATATCAGCGCCCAGGCTGAAGCAATCCCACTGGCGGCCAGCTTCAAAAGAGAGGTTGGCTTTCTCTCCCAGTGTGCCGGGACTATTGGTAAGGCTGGGAACAAATGACAGATAAGTCTGGGCGGTGCCCCCCGTAGCTAAGGCCATAAATAACACTAGCGAAATGATTTGCTTGATCGGCATAGGTTAAGTTTAAATGTTCGCCCAATATACTAAAGAACAACGCAATACAAAATAAGGCATGGTTTTTATAACCTTCTGACAAAAACCAATTCATATGCGCGTATTAGGAATAGTATTGATCGTAGCCGGTGTGCTGATGTTTCTGTTCAACGGGTTTAGCTACAAAACAGAGAAACGCGTGGCCGATATTGGCCCGGTCAAAATAGACAAAACAGAGAACCACAGTATTGGCTGGCCGGTCTATGCCGGGGCCATTACACTGATAGCCGGAATTGCAGTGCTGCTTGTGGGCGGAAAGAAGGCTTAATTTTTCGTGTTGGAATATTCGCTAGTTTTGCGCTACAGCAACTCCAGATGAAATTCCGCCTTTATTTCGTTTTATTTTTATTGACTTCCGCCTGCACTTACGGGCAGGACAAGGATAAGTTGTTTGGCACGGAAGCACCCAAGCCCAGGAGCGGGTTCATACTCAATGGCAATGCTGCCTTCGATATTCCGGCAGCAGACATGGCCAAGCGGTTTGGGGTAAGCTACCGGCTGGGGCCAGCTGTGCTCTACAAAACCAGCGCAAACTGGATCTTCGGCGCCAAGTTCGATTTTATCATGGGCAGCAAAATAAAGCAGGACTCGCTGATGATAAATATCACGGACAGGTATTCGGCCAAAAGCGGAGGCCTGTATGAGTTCATTAATAACAGCGGCGAGCGGATAGGCGTTCCGGTATATGAGCGCGGCTACGCAGTGGGCCTTACTGCTGGCAAAATAATAGTGCTTAACAAAATACACCCGGATAACGGGCTTATGCTCCTGACCACCGGAGGATTCATCCAGCACAGACTCGACATTTACGATAAAGACAAGGTAGTACCCCAGCTCAGAGGTGTGTATCTGAAAGGATACGACCGGCTAACCAACGGTGCATTTATAGAGCAATATGCAGGATACACCTATTTCAGTAAGTACCAGCTCATCAATTTCACTATAGGCCTTGATGCATTATTTGGCTTCACCCAGGGCCGCCGAGACTATCTTTATGATGTAATGCGCCCAGACAATGCCCAGCGCCTGGATATACTCTATGGTATACGCGGCGGCTGGTTCATACCTATTTTCAAGAGGAAGTCGGAAGACCTTTTATTTGAGTAATGGCGGCGCAAATTCCAAATTGTAAATTCCAAAGTCAAAAATACAAAATCCAAGGCCTGTATTTTGTATTAAAAGACAAATAAGAACAGTATTATTTGGCGTTTCTTCCATGAATTGTACTTAATATGTACCTTGGATTTTGGAATTTTAATTTTTGAAATTTGGCAGGATGTTTATAGAACCATTTCGTTCGGGCGCGAAGAGAGGATGGATGGAGGTCATCTGCGGCTGCATGTTCTCTGGCAAGACAGAGGAACTGATACGCAGACTGAAGCGTGTGCAGATAGCCGGGCAAAAGGTAGAGATCTTCAAACCCGCCATGGATGTGCGCTACGACCCGCTCGACATTGTATCTCATGACGCTCACAGGATACGCTCTACCCCTGTTGATAATTATTATAACATACTGCTGCTGGCATCTGATGTAGATGTGGTGGGTATAGATGAGGCCCAGTTCTTCGACGAAGGGATCGTAGAAGTATTGGAGCAACTGATGCTGCGCGGCACACGGGTCATAGTGGCCGGCCTGGATATGGATTATATGGGCAAACCCTTTGGGCCTGTACCTGCACTGCTGGCCCGCGCCGAATTCATAACAAAACTCCATGCCATATGTGTAAAATGCGGCGACATTGCCAATTACTCGTATCGCATACCCAAGATAGACGACCAGGTGCTTTTGGGTGAGAAGGACGTTTATGAGCCAAGATGCCGGAATTGCTATTATAAATAGTAAATCTCCAAAAACCAAAAAATGAAATTCCAAATTCCAAATTCCAAAAACCAAAAACCAATCCCGATAGCTATCAGCACCAGGTTCCAAGAATTAATCCTGCCCTGTTGTTCGCAAATTTGGAGTTTGGTTTTTGGAATTTGGAATTTTTTTTAGATTTTCTACGGGCTCCAATCATTACTTTTGCGCTATGCGATTTTTTTCAGCCATAGTTATATGCTTACTGCTAACCCATAATGCCCAGGCGCAACCCGGCGGTAATATGGATAATGTATGGTCGCTGGAGCGGTGTGTGCAGTATGCTATAGACCATAACATCTCTATTAAGCAGGATTCCCTGAATGCCCGGCTCGCGAGGTACACATTAAAGCAGAGCCAATTGTCACAACTGCCTGCACTTAGCGCCAATGGCAGCTATGGCCGCAGCCTTGGCCGCTCCATCAACCCAACTACCAACCAGTTTGTGGACGCAGATTACAACTTCGTGAGTGCGAGCGGCAACGGCAACCTGCTGCTGTTTGGCTGGATGCAGGTGCGCAATACTATTGAGAAAAACCGGTACAGTCTTGAAGCCTACCTTGCCGATCTTGACCAGCTAAAAGATGATGTATCGCTGAATGTGGCCAATAGCTTCCTCACTACCCTGCTGGCACAGGAGCAGATCAACATCAGTAAAAACCAGGTAGACCTTTCCGCAGCCCAGTTGGCCCAGACCCGCGCCTTTACGGATGCCGGAAGGCTGCCAGAGCTAAATGTGGCCCAACTGGAATCACAACTCGCAACAGATAGCTCGAACCTTATCAATTCCATTGCCAATTACAACTCTGCGGTACTGGACCTTAAATCTCTGCTTAACCTGGATTTTTCCGTACCGTTCAGTATAAAAATACCCGATGTGGAAGTAGGGGAACAAATGACCGTATCTCACTTGCAGCCAGAAGAAGTATATGAAAAAGCGCGTACACATTTTGGTTCTATAAAAAGCAGCCAGTTGCGGGTTACGTCGGCAGAAAAAGGACTTGCTGCTTCTAAAGGGAATCTTTACCCACAGCTTTCGCTCGGTTACCAGATTGGGAGTAACTGGGCGAATAATTATCAAACGATTTCAGGATATAAACCTTACACACATAACGACACAAATGTCATTAATACTGGCTCTGGCCCGGTTTACATTAATTCTTCTAATCCTATATATATCCAGGAAACAGCTCAAATTCCTACCTTATCTACCATCCCATTCGGGCAGCAACTAAACAACAATCTCCGCCAAACAGTTTTCATTGGTGTCAACATCCCGATCATAAATGGCTGGCAGTCGCAATACGCTGTGCGGCAGGCAAGGATAAACCTGGAATCCCAGCAGCTTAATGAGTATAGCGCTGAGATCACGCTGAAACAAAATGTATTTAAGGCCCACAACAACGCGCTGAACTCTATACAAAAATATTATGCAGCAAAGCGGGCTGATGAGGCCGCAAAACGCGCACTGGACTTCGCCACAAAACGCTACGACCTGGGACTTACAAGCACCGTGGACTTACTGGTAACACAAAACTCGGCGTTTACCGCGGCCGGCAACCTCGCACTTGCCAAGTACGATCTGATCTTCAAACTAAAAGTAATAGACTATTATCTGGGCAAGGAGCTAAAATTATGACCTATGGACGAACTTAAAGAAGTGCTGCTGAACGCCACCAAAGAAGCCGGGAAGATAATACTCGAGTATTTTGACGGTACATTTAAGATAGCCCATAAAGAAGGTATCAACAACCTCGTAACCGAGGTGGATAAGCTTGCCGAGGACAAGATCATTAAAGTGATACGCGCTACATTTCCCGCGCATAGCATCATCAGTGAGGAAGCTGGCGAAATGATCAAAAAGTCGGAGTATCAGTGGATCATCGACCCTATTGATGGCACGGTGAACTTCGCCCATGGCATACCTATCTGCTGCGTAAGCATAGGCCTGCTGCATAATGACGAGATCATTATGGGTGCGGTGTATAATCCTATGATGAATGAATTGTTTTTCGCAGAAAAAGGAAAGGGCGCTACCCTCAACGGGCAACCGATAACGGTTTCCACTAAAAGCAATTTTAAAACCGCGTTCCTCGTCACCGGGTTCCCATACAACTGGCCTGATGGCGCAGAACATCCGATAAAAGTGTTTGAGAAACTGATACTGGAAGGGTTGCCGATAAGGCGCCTCGGCTCTGCCGCGATAGACCTTTGCTGGGTTGCCTGTGGCCGGTTTGATGGCTTCTGGGAATACAATCTGCAAGCCTGGGATGTAGCTGCGGGCTACCTGATGGTTCAGGAAGCCGGCGGCATCGTTACCGATTTTGATGGCGCTCCGGCAAATGCCTTCACGAAGCAAACACTGGCCACGAACGGCTTGATACATGAGGCGATGCTGGGGGTAATAAAAAGGAAAACGACGGAGTAACGGAATTGGGAATTGGTCTGTTGGAATTGGGATTATCTCCGACAGCTTCCTTGCAAAAACTCGAAATATCTGCTCCCTTTTCCGGAAACCAATCCAAGTTCCTAATTCCAATTTGTCATAGTGATCAAAGTCGAACTACAAATTCCTAATTCCAAAAAGACAAATTACAAAATAAATGGATACAACAAGAACAGAAATAGCATCACTAGGTGAATTCGGACTGATAGAGCACCTCACTAAAAATAATGAGACCCGGAATGCAGGCACACTGCTTAGCGTGGGTGACGATGCTGCGGTGATAGACCAATTTGGAAGGCAGGGTGTTATTTCTACCGATCTGCTGCTGGAAGGCATACACTTTGATCTTATGTACACGCCGCTCAAACACCTTGGCTACAAGGCGGTGGCGGTAAACCTATCTGATATATATGCCATGATGGCTACACCGACCCAAATCACTTTGTCGCTGGGTATATCCAACAAATTCTCGGTAGAGGCGCTTGACGAATTTTATGAGGGCGTGTATGCTGCCTGTGAGCAGTTTGATGTGGACCTGATCGGCGGAGACACTACAAGTTCCAAAATAGGGTTCATCATCAGCGTAACGGCTATAGGCGAAGTGGCACCCGATAAATATGTGACCCGCAGCGGGGCAAAGCTGAATGACCTGATCTGCGTATCGGGCAACCTTGGTGCAGCCTACCTGGGCCTGCAACTGCTGGAACGCGAGAAAAAGATATTCCTCGAAAATCCCGGCATCCAGCCAGATCTTGAAAACCAAAAATATGCCGTGGGCCGCATACTGAAACCCGAACCCAGGGCCGATATAAAAGAATGGCTGGAAAAAACAGGTATTGCCCCTACTGCTATGATAGATGTGAGCGATGGCCTCAGCTCTGAGCTGTTGCATATTTGTAACGCCAGCGACGTAGGCTGCATACTCTATGAAGAAAAAATACCCATACACGACGATGCCCGCAAATTGGCAATGGAGTTCCAGGTGGGCGCTGTGGCGTGCGCACTAAGTGGAGGTGAAGATTACGAACTGCTGTTTACCATAAAGCAGGAAGACTACGAAAAAGTGGCCCGGAATAACGACATCAGCGTTATTGGCTATATCACAGAAAAGACGGAAGGAGCAAACCTGCTGACAACAGGGGGCAACAAACACAAACTCACAGCACAGGGATGGAATGCGTTTCACGGATAATACCGCTGTAATCGAAAGTTAAAAAAGCTATAGCCCAAACACCGGCATGCTCAAAAAAAGAGGAAAAAATAACCGGGTTTAGGCTCTGTTAAAGTATTTTTTTGTATTTTACGCTCAAATATTCATCACATGAAGATTTGGAAAACAACTCTGCTTACCGGTATCCTTTTCACTGCTGTTATATCTGCTATATTTTATACATCTTGTACGCAGGATGCATGTAATAATGTAAACTGCCTTAACGGCGGGTCTTGCGGGAATGGGGTGTGCCGTTGCCCATCTGGTTATGAAGGGCCACAGTGCCAGACACTGTCAACAGCCCGGTTCCTGGGCGGCTATGCCGGCTATACGTCGTGCAATAATACCCAGCAGGTGATAGACAGCGCGTTTATTACTGCCGGTGACGCGATCAATACAGTAAACGTAAAGATGAACAGCATCAGCCCCAAAATACTGCAGGGATATGTGAACAATAACGAAAGCACTTACTCTATTGTTGTAACTAATAATGACAGTTTCCTTGTTAGTTCTACATTTTACGAGCGCATCTTTACCATCACATTGCAGAGCGACAACAGTCTTTCCATTCACGAGTACGAAGAGAACATTTTTAATACAGTTCCGAGTGGCAATCCCGATACCATCATTAATAAGTGTACCTTCTTAGGATTTAAGTACTAATTCTTCCGGCATATTACCTGCTTCGTGAGGCCGGGATGCAGGTATTGCTAATGGCTTTATTTATAACAGAGGTTACCGATTATGTCTATCCAAGTCGAAGCGCTTACCAAAGTTTACGAGACGCAAAAAGCGGTCAATAACATTTCTTTTGAGCTAAAAAAAGGTGAGATAGTAGGATTCCTGGGGCCCAATGGAGCGGGCAAATCAACAACCATGAAGATCGTTACCGGCTACCTGCCCGCCACATCGGGCAAGGCAACTGTATGCGGATTTGAGGTGCAAGAACGGCCTATGGAGGTGCGCAAACGCCTGGGCTACCTGCCGGAGGCCAACCCATTGTACTTTGAAATGTATGTACGTGAATACCTTGAATTTTCCGCCGGCATCCACAAACTGGGCAAGGACAGCAAAAAGCGTATAGAAGAAATGATAGGGCTCACCGGGCTGGGCAAGGAAGCATATAAAAAAATAGCGGCACTCTCCAAAGGCTACAAACAGCGTGTAGGCCTGGCACAGGCCATGCTGCACAACCCCGAAGTGCTGATACTGGACGAACCAACATCTGGCCTGGACCCAAACCAGATAGTAGAGATACGCGACCTGATAAAGAACATAGGCAGCGAGAAGACCGTGTTGCTCTCCACCCATATCATGCAGGAAGTACAGGCCATGTGCAGCCGCGTTATCATCATTAACAACGGCAGCATAGTAGCAGATGACTCTATAGAGCACTTGCAGCAGGTAAACACCAAGCAAGATGTGCTGGTGGTTGTTTTTGAAAAAAATATTGATTCCTCACTTCTTTCTGAGCTCAAAAACCTAGAACGCTACGAGAACACCGCGCCCAGCAAGTGGACACTCATAACCAATGACCCCGAGGGGCTGAGGAGGGAAGTAATGCAATGGGCCGTGAAGCATGATATTAATATCAGCTCCCTGCAAGCACAGACCCAATCACTGGAAGATGTGTTCCGTAGACTGACGAATAGCAAGGAAACTGTACCAATGTAGTTATTGGAAGAGCCAGTTTGTAAAATGCTAAACGAAATCTACTTTTGCGTATCCGCGGGACAACATAATTGCTATGCTTTTTAACTCATTCGATTTCTTAATTTTTTTCCCGCTTGTCACGCTTATTTATTTTCTGTTGCCGCACAAGTTCCGCTGGTTTCACCTGCTAGTAGCCAGCTGTGTGTTCTACATGTTCTTTATCCCGGTTTACATTCTCATTTTACTGTTTACCATTATCATAGACTACATAGCCGGCATTGTTATAGAGAATGCGCCAGACAGCAAACGAAAGCTATTCCTGATCATTAGTATCGCAGCCAATGTAGGTGTGCTGGCTTTCTTTAAATACTATAATTTTTTCGCAGTCAATTTTAATGCCTTCTTTCATTTAACCAATATACACACCAGTGTTACGCTATTAAAGATCATTCTGCCCATAGGTTTGTCCTTCCATACCTTCCAGGCTATGAGCTACACTATAGAGGTATACAGAGGCAACCAGAAGGCGGAACGGCACTTCGGCATTTACGCCCTCTACGTAATGTTTTACCCACAGTTGGTGGCGGGGCCAATCGAACGCCCGCAAAATCTGCTCCACCAGTTTCATGCAAAACATGATTTTAACTGGGACAACTGCAAAGAAGGGCTGAAGCTGATGCTATGGGGATTTTTCAAAAAGATAGTGATCGCTGAGCGACTGGCAATGGTGGTAAATAATGTGTATGGCAACCCGGCAAAATATCATGGAGCAGGCTTTGTTATCGGTGCCATCTTCTTTTCGTTCCAGATATATACTGATTTTTCCGGCTATTCTGATATTGCCATAGGCTCGGCAAAGGTTATGGGTTTTGACCTGATGCAGAATTTCAACCGCCCCTACTCCTCCCGTTCTATCTCCGAGTTCTGGAGACGGTGGCATATATCGTTATCTACATGGTTCTTCGATTATGTGTTCAATCCTATGGTTGCGTCTTTGCGCGCCTGGCGCAAGTGGGCCATAGCTTTTGGGCTTGTAACAACTTTCTTTATCAGCGGCCTTTGGCACGGCGCCAGCTGGAATTTTATTATCTGGGGCCTGTTTTATGGCGTGGCGCTGGTATATGAGTTTTTCACCCGCAGCTTCAGGGAGCGCATTTTCGGGGCTATGCCAAAGCGGCTGGCAAACTTCATCAGTTGGTTCTTTACATTCAGTTATGTGGTATTCGCATCCATTTTCTTCCGTGCTGACAGCCTGCACGATGCCAAATACATTATTGCCCACCTGCTCACCGGCTGGCGCTCCGTGATGTCCATCTCCGGCATCAAAGCCCTTATTACTGCCCTGGGCGGCGGCGATACCATTTACGGCACATTCAATGTAGCGCTTGGGCTGCTGCTTATCTTTGTACTGGAGGTCCTCCAAGAGAAGATAGAAGGCAACAGCGTGAGCGCAATAGTGAAAGGAAAGCCTGTATTCTGGAGGTGGAGCTTCTACCTGCTGCTCGTTACTTCTATTTTATTCATCGGCGCTTATAATGAGCAGGCCTTCATTTATTTTCAATTTTAGCCCCGATGAAGAAACCGATCAAACACAGCCTGTTGTTTCTCCTCATCCTGTCGGGGGTACTTTTATTATTACAGCATACACTTGACTATCTGTATAAAAAACGGGCGTCAGATAAATACGCACTGGTGCTCAATCATAAGCTGGACCCTGATATAATGATCTTCGGGCCATCGAGCACACTAAAGCATTTTAACCCCGTTATCATAAAAGACATTACCGGCTACAGCTCTTACAATATGGGCTATGATGGTATGTTCTTCCTCCAATTCAACTCGCTGATAAAAGAACACCTGTCTTACGAAAAGAACTGCAAATATGTGGTAATAGGCTGCAATACATTTTTGGGCAAAGACTGGATCATCATGTCGCCGAACTCTTTCTATGCCTACCTGAACGAAGACAACGTATACCAGTCGCTGGAGCAAATAGAACCTAAGAAGATATTCCTGGCGAAATACCTGCCGGGCTACAAACTTACACTGCTAAGCAAGGCCTACTACATGAGCATTCTGTATAACGCCCACAAGCCAGACCCGCTCAGCGGCCATGAGCCAATACTGGACACCAGCCATAATTTTGAGACCATCACAGAGCCCTTCCGCCAGCCAATTGATGACGATGTATTTTCGCAGTTTAAGTCTACCGTAGATGCTATAACCGCCAAAGGTATAAAGGTGGTGCTGGTGATGTCCCCCATTTATGACAAAGGGTTTAATCTCATCATTAACCGCGACACTATACTTGCCAAATACCAGTCGCTGGTCAATAAGAATGTCTCTTTCCTGGACTACACAAAAGACAGCATCTGCAGGCATCCCGAATATTTCAACACCAACTCCCACCTGGGCCAGGCAGGCAGCATCATATTTTCAAAGACCCTCAGCAATGACCTGCTGAAACTGGAGCGGGAGAAGTACGGAAAACAGTAGCCTCCGCGCAAAAAAGAATAGCAACAGAATTTAGCATTTAGCCATTGGGATGTATCTCATAATCACACAAAAGCCTCCGTTTTCACAGAGGCTTTGTTGGTGCTGCAAGCCTGGTAAATGCTTACCCGTTGCAGCCCGAGGTTTGGCACCGGGTCAAAGATACAATAATTTTTCCCATTAAGCCCGCGGGCGGATAAGCGCACCTGCCCATGCACTTAGACCGCCAATAAGACCGCCAAGAAATGCGGTGACACAGATAAACAATCCGTAGCCGGGAAGATGGAACAGCATGGCCATTTTTGTGGAAAGAATATGGTCGTTGACGCCATCGTGAACAAGCGCTGCTATCAGCCAGAAAGCAGCTATGCCGAGAAAGCCGGCAAGGAAGGCCTTGCCGGCCCGCTGCTCAATGAACAGTGCCACCAGGAACGACACAACGGCAATAGTCCACCAGCACGACATAAATATCTCGCCCACTGCCGAGAGCACTGCCATTAATATGATTGATAATAGGAACTTCATCTCTTTATAATTTAGCTGCTACCGAATTTCTATTTAGCCAAGTGCTTTTTTCAGCTTGTCATGGTTCGGCGGGGCTCACCATGACAAGTATTTCAATTTTGCTTTTTAGCGTCATTAACCCCTAGCCTGTCATTGGGGGCTGTGAAACGCGAATGAGCTCCGTGCCCTATGCGAGCCAACCACCCCAGCTGAAAAACACCGCTTCGCTATGTTTTTCAGCATCCCCTCCTAAAAACAGGAGGGGAGGTGTTCCGCGCCTACATTTTTTTCATCTCTTACCAACATGCCACACATATTTTACAGAACTGTCACTCTGCTTGTCACTGTTTGGAAAAAAAGCCAGCTTATTATATTTCCCTTCTACCCATTGTTGTAAGAAATCAGCATAGTACTTACTGCCGGGATTGCCTGACTGTCCGCCGGGATAAACCCCATAAGCCTCTATCTCCTTGCCCATTTGCACGATCATGCGCCACGAAGGGCCATGGTCTCCTTTGGCTGCATTTATGGTATTGCCCCAGCCGCCTATTTTTAAGTGATCGTAGCTGAACGCGGGGAGTTTTGCGAGATGGGTTACGGATGTATTTTTTACTTTGTACCATTCGCTGCCACCAGCTTTTTTCAACTTATTAATGCTATCAACTACTACCCGATATGAAAAACCAAATGGATCACTATCTACAGAAAATAAGTTCGATAATCTATCCGCCTGCATTAGCTGCATTGTTTTTTCCTGCAATGGGTAAAATGAATTTAACTCTTTATTCCCTGAAACATACGATTGAGGAAGCACATCCTGCCAAATCATTATTGACAAAATATCCCACCAAATTTGATAAATAGTTGCCGCCTCACTTTCCACAGATAACTTATAGTTCCATTTACGCAGTTCATCCTGGTAATTATCCCAGTTAGCGGTATTATATATTGTTTTACGTTCTGTTAAATAATGGCGGCTCTTAATTTTGTCAAGCATTATGGATAGTGTTCCCGCCGCCAATTCAGAATAAGTATCATTCTGCATGGTCTTCATATCCTCAATGGTTGCCTTCTGCATACCACTCAATAAATGATTTACCCGCCATGCCCGCAGGTTCACCCAGCCGCTATTGGTATAATTGTAAGGGTAAGTGCTGTCCGTAGTCACCTGGTTTGCAGAGCTTACATAGCCCCGCGCGGGGTTCAGTACATGCGGGTTCTCGCGCATGGGTATAAGCTGGCCCCATAGCGTTGCGCTATCGCTGCCATTCATAACGAATCTGCCCTGATCTTTCCATTGGTTCACGAACTGCCCCTGGCCCCAAAGGGCTATGTTGCCAGCCCGGTCTGCATAGGCCATGTTTTGGGCAGGGCATTGAAAATTGAGGATGGCATCTACAAACTGGTTGTAATTCTGCGCCCTGTTCAGCATATATACCGCCAGCATCTCATTGGTGCCTCTATGCCCCATCCAGCACATGGCCAGTGGCTTTTTCAGGCCACCATCCTTTGCGTTTTGGGCTTCGTAGGTTACCGGCCCGTGTATAGTGTAGTCTATTGTATCTACCACATCAGGCTTGCCTTTTACTTTTATCACCTCTACCCTTTTGTTGAAATCCAGCTGCTTGCCGGCAAACCAGTATTTGTTCTTATTGTCGTCAACTGGCTTTATGAGGTAAAAGTCTTTTACGTCGCGATAGTTGTTGGTAAGGCCCCAGGTAAGGCTGTCATTAAAACCAATGATCACACCCGGCGCACCTGGCAAGGATGCCCCATAAACATTGATATTTGGCGCCTGAAGCTGTACCTCATACCAAAGCGATGGCAGGTTGAGGCCAAGGTGAGGATCGTTGCAAAGAATTGCTGCACCGCTGGCGGTTCTGCTGCCACTGATGGCCCAGTTGTTGCTTCCCTTGCCATCCTCTTTCTTTTCCCCAAAGTCGGCTGCAACAAAGTGCGGGAACGCTATGCTGTCCGGTGGCGAAGCGGGTATGGCAAGCGAAGGTTTGTCAAACACAGTTCCGGCAGGTATGGCGGGTGTAGCGCCGGTGATACGCTCCGGGTAGAGCAGATCAAATTCTTCTTTAGGCAACCGATCCCGCAGGTAAGTTAGCGCCAGGTCATCTGTACCGCCGGTGAGATCATCGGCCATGTATTTCATCAGCAGGGCCGTTCTCAGGTTGGTCCATTTTTCAGGAGCAAAACCTATCAGTTTATACTCGATCGGATAATCCTTGAAAGACAGCGATGCTATATATAGGTTAATACCCTCGGTATAGGCATCCATCATAGCCTTGGTGCGCGGTTCTGCTTCCATCACCCTCAGCGAGTTCTCCGCGCCATACACCATGCCCTTTCTGCGCTGCTTGCGGTCATACTCAAGTGCCTTTTCGCCCACCACCTCACTCACGCGCCCACCGGCAGCCCGTGTTTCCATATCCATCTGCCAGAGCCGGAACGTGGCATGTATGTATCCTTCCAGCACGTAGAGATCATGATCGTTATCAGCATGAATGTGTGGCACCAGCCGTTTATCGTACCATACGGTAGCATTACTATTCACGGGCAATTTAAGATCGGCAGAAAAGTTTTTGTTTACCGGCTCGGCATTTGCCCAGCAGCCATTCACGGGGTCCAGCAGGCGGCCTATGGCAGGCACACCCGGCTTAGGCGACCTGTCCAGCAGACAAACCACCACAGTAACGATAATTAATAAAACCCAACCCCAAATGGAGCGTTTGCTCTTATTTTGTTGCATTTACCGTTTTTGGATTACATAAATGTATTCAAAAACGGCCGCTTTTTCTAGTAGGGCTATGACAAAAAATAGTTGCTACCCTATCAGAAAAAGAAAAAACCCCGCGAGGAGGTTTTTTCAAAAAGATATTATCCGGATATTTAGAAATTCATTTTAGTTCGTAGCGTATTGGGTACCCCATTTTTGTGCAGCAATATGGAGGTGGTCTTGTAGCGCACATAAGCGCGGGATACATAGATAAAGCCCTTGTAGTCGTTCTTATCGCCCCATGAGTTTTTCACCTTATAGTATTTACGGCCGTTCTGGTCTTCTGCCATACCTACTATGTGCATACCATGGTCGTCGGTAGTTTCGTAATTATCGAATGCACGCTGGCGCATTTCAGGTGTTATCGTACGCTCATCTTTAGGACCATCGAAAATATACTTCTTCTCAGAGTCGTCCATGTCTTCATAGTCCTTCTCCGGCACATAGGCTACGCCATTCTTCCAGCTAAAGTATTTCTCGCTTACATCAGCAGCCCAGGCTACAGTAAAACCTTTGTTCAGCGCATTATCTATAATGTCGGTGAGGTCTTCCATCTGCACATTATATACACGCTGAAAAGCCCAGTTGTCCGGCACCATCAGCACCGTCTTTTTGTAATAAGGATCGGTGGTAAGAGATCCCAGTTCCACATAATCTTCGGGGTGAATACCCACACGCTGCTCTGCAAAAGACTGTGGCGTGTACCAATGATTATCAAACTTGAATTTGCCGGGCATCTCGCCGAGGTATGAGTTCAGCACATCTTCATACGCCTTTTTCCACGATGGGGTAAGCTTGCCGTTGGGGTTAGATACCACCGCATCCAGCATAGATTTCAGGATGGCCATCATTTCCGCAAACTTGTTCTTGGTAGTACCATACTGCAGGCCGGTATATACCTCCTGCGGCACTGCGCCATACTTTGCATACATGTTTATCACATCGTGGCATTCGCCACCATCCCCCCAGGCTATCGCACCATGCATACGCACAAAGGCGTCTGCTTTTTCCAGGTAAACACAATGCGCACTGAAAATCTGCGACAGCTCTATAGGCTCCTTACCCATCCGCATCATTTCGCTCTCCAGGAATGAATTGGTGGAATAGCTCCAGCACGTGCCGGAACTGGCCTGGTTGCGCACACCTGTATGCTCCAGGTCTATGATGGTGTTGAACTGATACTTCTTGGTGTCCTTTACCTCGTCTTTCTTATTGGCAGGGGCATTGGGCGTAGTTACATAACTATGGTTTGATTCTATCTTTTTGATCAGCTCGTCCTGTGCATTAGCCAGTACGGGAGACAGAACTAAAGCCAGCATGATAAATTTCTTCATTCTGAAAATATAGTTTAAGCCCTAAAAGTACCAAATTATATGATACAATGCTAGTGTACCCAGGCGTGAAAAATGGGTGAAAATTGATACTGTGGCACAGTTTTTACAACATCCATTGAAAAACAAACCATGAAAAACACAATTACTAAAGTGATGACCATTTGTTTAGCCACGTTTTTACTTACATCGTGTGTAGCTAAAAAGAGATATGTATTTGCCCGCGACAAAGCCGCGCAGGAAGAAAAGGATAACCTGGCGCTGAATGGCCGGATCGACAGGCTCCGCGACACAGTACATTCGCTCCATAGCCAGCTGGCCGCACTGGGCAGTGAAAATGAAAGCGCCAACAATGCCCTGGACAGAACAAACAGCCAACTGAATAAGACAGCCAGCGAACTGAACATGACCAAGGAGCAAATAACTGCCCAGCGCGCACGACTACAGCAACTACAGTCATTTATAGATGCCCAGCAAAAAGCAACTGCCGACCTGAAAAAGAGAATATCAGATGCGCTGGTGGGCTTTAACAGCAGCGAGCTTACCGTGACCATGAAAAACGGAAAGGTTTACATCAGTATGCAGGAAAGTCTGCTGTTTCCATCAGGCAGCGCGGCTGTGAACCCTAAGGGTAAAGAAGCATTATCTAAAGTGGCAACGGTGCTGAATACAAATTCCGACATCAATATAGATATAGAGGGCCATACCGACAGCATAGCCATACACACCAAGCAATACCCCGACAACTGGGCACTGAGTACAGCCCGGGCCACATCTATAGCCCATGTGCTTATAGATGAATATAAAGTAACACCGGCAAAACTGATAGCCAGCGGCCGCAGCAGCTATATGCCTATAGCCAGCAACAGCACCGCCGAAGGCCGTGCCCAAAACCGCCGCACAGAAATAATACTGGAACCAAAACTTGATGAGCTGATGGCGCTGATGGATGCACCTAAGCCATAAACTTCTAAAATGATCTCAGCTATGTAACAATGCTGCCACGATATTGCACTAATTGCATCTTTTCAGATGGAAAACAGTGCATGTAAGAAGTAACGGGTTATCCCTCTGGGGTAGCCCGTTATAATTTTGTGGCAGTGAGTTATGCACCGCCGTGTTAATAACTCATTTTCGGGACGGTGACATTAGTTCGTAATTTTCCGGCCGGATAATTTAAAAACCGTGAGATTATGAAAAAGATACTCGTGCCTGTAGTGTTCATTTGTTTCGGATCTGTTTTGTTTAGCTCCTGTATCGTATCGAAAAAGAGATACCTGGACGAAAAAACAAGGGCCGACTTGGAACACGCCAACAATGTGGAGCTGAATAAGCGGCTGGCCGAGGAAAAAGAGAATGAAGGCAAGCTCAATGGCAACATCAGGGACCTGAACAATACCATAGCTGGCCGCGATAGCGATATTGCGAAGCTCAACAAGCGCATAGCCATGCTCAAAGACAGCATCAGCACCGATGAAAACACAATATACGAGCTGAACAGCCGGATAAACGACCTCGGCAATGAAAACAAAAATACCCACAAACAACTGAGCACCACCAATGCACAACTAAACGCCACGAATGCCCAGATAGCCGAGCAGCGCCGCCACCTGGAGCAACTACAGGCCCTGATAGACCAACAGCAAAAAGCCACCGAAGCGCTGAGAAAGAAAATAGCTGATGCCCTGGTAGGCTTTAACAGCAATGAGCTTACGGTGACCATGAAGAACGGCCGCGTATATATAAGTATGGCGGAAGGACTGTTGTTCCCATCGGGCAGTGCAGCAGTTAACCCTAAGGGTAAGGAAGCCCTCTCTAAAGTAGCGAGCGTACTGAACACAAGCAAGGATATAAACATAGACATAGAAGGCCATACCGACAGCCTGCCCATACACACCAAGATGTATGAAGACAACTGGGCGCTAAGCACTGCCCGCGCCACCTCTATAGCGCATGTACTAATAGACGAATACAGTGTAGTGCCCGCCAAGCTGGTAGCAAGTGGCCGCAGCGAATATGACCCCATAGCAACAAACAGCACCCCCGCTGGCCGTGCCCAAAACCGCCGCACTGAGATCATCCTGGAGCCGAAGCTGGATGAGCTGATGGAATTGATGGATGGGAAGAAGTAGAGGTTGAAAAATTCCATCCCGATAGCTATCGGGAGAAATTACAAAATCCAGGAACGGGTTATACGGTCAAAAATCGTTATTTTTGAATTGCATTAAATCGTGAATAATGAGAGCTACATCAGTTCACCCTCCGCTTAGCAATGTTCAGGCAGAATTGTTGAAGTTATTTTCGGCAGACATACCCGAGGATAATCTTATAGAGTTAAGGAAAATAATGGCGAAGTATTTGCTGGAAAAGGCAAGAGATAAAGCCGATGCCATTTGGGATGAAAAAGGTTATTCAGACAAAAAAATACAGGCGATTCTGAACAAAAGATAATGCCCATTTTAAAGATAGTCTTAGATACAAATTGCTTGCTTCGATCTATTTCCCGCAGATCCGATTATACAATTGTCCTCAACAAATTGTACGAAAACGCTTACGAACTATTTCTTACTAATGATATACTGCTGGAATACGAAGAAAAAATAGAAGAATTTTTTTCTGCCGAGACTTCAGAACTAATACCAATTAGACATTAAAAAACGGCACTAAAGCTATTCATATAATAGTCGAAGGATGTGAGCGTTTTTATAGTTTCATTTTCAATGCTTTTTACTAGATCGGCAACTTTATCAGAAAGGTCATCAAGAGTCGGGAATA
>CAIRTW010000097.1 GCA_903881585.1 uncultured Bacteroidota bacterium
ACAGCAGCAGGAACCGGCAGTAAACAACAAAGCCCTCGCTTGGACCATAGGTGTACACGCATTGCTGTTGCTATTGTTCTTCGTGATGCGCTACACCATCAGCCCTATTCCGCCGGCACCACTTGATGGCGGCCTGGAGGTAAACCTCGGCACCAGCGACAATGGCAGCGGCAACGACCAGCCAATGTCCAAAAAGGATCCCGCTGCCTACCAGGCTTCAGTTGTGTTCAAAAGCGCAGCGGCAAAAAGTGATATCCCCAAAGAGATCGTGCGCACCGACCAGGAAGATGCACCAGAGGTAAACGAAACCAAGAAAGCAAAGAAGGTTGCCCCGTCGGATATCAAGCCAATAGAAAAACCAAAACCTGCCGTTCAGGAAAAGCCAAAATATATTATGCCCGCAGGTACCGGACAGGGCGGTAACAGCGCTGCACAAAACAAGGCCGGCACCAGCGAAGGCAATACCACAGGCCCCGGCGACCGCGGCGTTCCTGGCGGCACACCCGGCGCAGCCAACTACTCTGGCATACCCGGCAACGGAAATGGTGGCATACGCCACACCTTGTCTGGCCGTCAGATCTCCCCCGATAAATTTGAAGCCGAATTTCACGAAGGCGGCAAAGTCGTTATTCATGTCACGGTGGACCGTGATGGTAATATTGTTGACAAACGTGTAAAGAGTTCCTCAAACGCCGAACTTACCAAACTGGCATTAGAAAAACTCAGGGGCGCAAAGTTCAGCCGGAGCGAGGGCGCAGAGCCACAGCAGTTTGGCGATATCACCATCAACTTCTCAACCCGTTAATAATCCTATGAGCGATTCATCGGCTTACCCGCAAACACTTGATTATTTATATGAGCGGTTGCCCATGTTCTCACGAATAGGCGCCGCAGCCCTGAAGCCAGACCTGACCAACACACTAAAATTATGCAGCGCCCTTGGCAACCCGCACGAAAAATTCAAGTCGGTTCATATCGTGGGCACCAACGGCAAGGGCAGTACCAGCCATGCGTTGGCAGCCGTGTTCCAATATGCCGGGTATAAAACCGGGTTATACACTTCACCTCATCTTGTTGATTTCCGAGAGCGTATTCTTGTGAACGGAATACCCGTGAGCAAAGATTGGGTAGTGGATTTTGTGAACGCTAATAAAGCGCTGATCGAAGAGGTAAATCCTTCTTTTTTCGAGATCACGGTCGCTATGGCGTTTGCGTATTTCGCAGAGCAAAAAGTGGACATCGCCATTATTGAGACAGGCCTCGGTGGCCGGCTCGACAGCACAAATGTCATCACTCCCCTCCTCTCTATCATCACTAATATCAGCTACGATCATAAAGACCTGCTCGGTAATACCCTTGCGGAAATAGCAACAGAAAAAGCGGGCATCATAAAGCCGGGCGTCCCGTTTGTTGTAGGTGAACAAAATGATGAAACCGAGCGCATTTTCTTTGAGCATTCCGTTCATAAAAAAGCGCCGCTGTATTATGCACAATCGTTGTGGGGCATGGTGCGTATTCGCCAGGACAGTAAGTACCAATACTACAAAGCAGTAAATAATGCCAGGCGCGAGATGTATGACCTGCAGACCGACATGCTGGGCAACTACCAGCATCACAACCTTAAGACCGTGCTCACCGCTGTTGAAATATTGTCTCACCAGGGATTAAAGGTTACTATCCCTGGCGCAATAAGCGCACTTACAGATGTGAAGAAAACAACAGGCCTACGTGGCAGGTGGGACTGGCTACAGGAAAACCCGACTGTCATTTGTGATGTCGCCCACAACCCGGCGGGGCTCAATGAAGTGCTGCAACAATGGGAACAAATTCCTGCAACGGCAAAGCATATAGTAATTGGTTTTGTAAAAGACAAAGACATTTCGGATGCATTGGCGCTCTTCCCTAAAGATGCCACTTACTATTTTTGCAATGCAAACATTGAGCGGGCTCTCCCGGCCGAAGACCTCAGAAAAACAGCAACACAGTACAGTCTTTCCGGCGACTCTTACCCCACCGTAACAGCCGCAGTACTGACCGCAAAAAACAGCATGACGAATACAGACGCGCTGCTCATCACCGGCAGTTTCTTCATCGTCGGCGAAGCGATAGAATTATTCAAAACAGCAAAAGAAACGAGCGAAACCATTTAGCTTGGCTTTGCAGAATTGTCGAAATTCAGAAACAAAGCTAAATGCCTGGTTCCCCTTTAGGGGACAGGGGTTTAAAATACCGACCCTATATACTCGCGATTAAGGCGGGCAATATTTTCGAGAGAGATACCCTTAGGACACTCTGCCTCACATGCGCCAATGTTGGTGCAGCTGCCGAAACCTTCAGTATCCATCTGGTGGATCATATTTGTTGCACGGGTTTTACGCTCAGGGTCACCTTGTGGCAATAAAGCCAGGTGCGATACTTTAGCAGACACAAACAGCATAGCCGATGTATTAGGGCAAGCCGCCACGCAGGCGCCACATCCAATACAGGTAGCCGCAGCAAACGATTCGTCGGCTTTTTGTTTATCTATTGGCAGGGCATTTGCATCTTGCGCATTGCCTGTATTTACAGAGATATATCCCCCGGCACCGATGATACGGTCGAAAGCAGAGCGGTCAACGACAAGGTCCCGTACAACCGGGAATGAATTGGCGCGCCATGGCTCTACCACTATGGTGTCACCATCCTTATACTCGCGCATATGGAGCTGGCAGGTAGTGGTCTGGTCCCATGGGCCGTGCGCGCGGCCGTTGATATACATACTGCACATACCGCAGATACCCTCGCGACAGTCATGATCGAAAGCTATCGGCTCCTTATCGGCAGCAACTAGCTGCTCATTAAGCACATCAAACATCTCCAGGAAAGACATCTCCGAAGAAATATCGCTCACTTTGAATGTCTCAAAATGGCCTTTAAAATCTTTGCTTTTCTGCCGCCACACCTTTAGTGTGAGGTTCATTTTATAGTGTTCCATACGGATACTTTTATATCGTTTCTATGTACATATTTTTATGGTGAACAGTTACTTTCCCACCATTACAAATATTTTTCAATCTTTCATGCTCTCTTCTATCAGAAATACCTACTGGCACTTTACCTCCGGCTATTATTCTTGCTTCGTATGTCCAATCCGGGTAAACTGATCTCGTCTGCTTTAAGGTCTCTGATATTTGATTTATTGCTTTAATAATATCTGAACCTTTCAACTCAACGTAAAACAATTTCTTCTTTGATTCTACTTCAAACAAATAATCGCATTTAATACCATCTTCTTGTTTAAAAACGCAATCATCAATTTTCACACAGGCAACTTCTACTTTCTCTTTATTCTCTAACTGAAATGTTTTTCCTTTTTCATTCACTGAAGGAATAGAACGAGTATCTCTGAATAACTCACAGTTCTTAATTCTATCCCTCATTCGTTGCCGGGTATTTTATTTCAAGCATTTCATCGTATTCCCTATTAAACTGCCGCGATATTTCATCAATTCTTTCAGTTTTTATTTGCAACACTTCTTCATCCAATATATTCTCTGCAGTGCCATCTGTTTTGAGTAAATAAGCAGATATATCGTCTGGATTAACCCAAAATTTTTCTTCAATAATTCCTGACGCTTTCACCGAGTCAATTTTACCCATTTGATAAGCATACATCATATTATTCAGAGAAGTAAGTATATAAGGGCTATGGGTAGCAATAAACAACCCATTTTTTTCTCCTTTAGTTTTTTCAACAAAATACTTTAGCAACTTATTTTGTGTAGCTGGAAAAAGGTTTAACTCAGGTTCTTCTATGATAAATATATTTTTTTCCTTTGCGCGCGAAAAAAATTCAACAATGACAGTCATAGGTATAGTTGACTGAAAACCACTGGAGGTTCGTGACAGTAAGAATTTTTCTCCGTTAGACAGAACAACGTCTTGATTACCTTCTCTTCTGTAGCTTACATCTTTCAGATAGGGAATATTAAGGTCGCGAATGGCAATTGCCTGGGAAAAATATAGGTTAAAATCAGCATCGTATTGTGTATGAATTTTTTCACCCAGTCTTTTGTTTAGCACTGAAACGCCTCTTTCTGCAGGTATATAAATACATTTCCCTACCGTTTCTGCATACCACTGTTTTAAAGAATAGTATTCGTCAGAGACGGTAAAGTCGTGTTTTTCAAATAGCTTAACGCTAATTTCAGATAACCTTTCAAGAATTTCTTTATGTTTACCTATATATTGGATTGAAAATTTTCCATTCTCGAATAGGATGGCGCAATCAGATGTTCTATAATTTATGTATGTATTGTCACTAGGAAAAATTTCGTAAAAATTTGTGAGTGCCGTTTGATTTTCCATGCCACCAAATAGAAATCCCTCACTACGAAATAGGTTTAGCACCTTCGCCACCGTACTCTTCCCCGTTGCCTGCTCACCAATAAGAATAGTAAACCTGCCGAGGTCGAGATCAACCTCTTTAATAGGCCCGAAATTCTTTATGATGAGTTTTTCTTTCAATCTTATTATATAACATCACGTGCATTTTCAAATTTGCACATTTTCAAATTTTCAAATTATTTATAACTCCTTGCACTTGTATGCACTACTTCGTAATTAAGCGGCTCCTGGTGCAGCTCATACTGGCTGTCACCTTTGTATTCCCATGCAGATACGTACATGAATTTTTCATCATCGCGCAATGCCTCGCCGTCTTCTGTCTGGTACTCCTCGCGGAAGTGGCCGCCGCAGCTTTCGTTGCGTTGCAGGGCGTCTATGCACATCAGTTCACCCAGTTCCAGGAAGTCGGCTACCCTGCCTGCTTTGTCCAGCTCAGGATTGAACGACTTGATCTCACCAGGTATGCGCACATTTGCCCAGAATTCTTTACGTAATGCTTTTATTTCTTCTATTGCTTCGGTAAGGCCCTTTGCATTTCGGCCCATGCCGCATTTGTCCCACATTATCTTGCCCAGGCGCTTGTGGAAGCTCTCCACGCTTTCCTTACCCTGAATGCCCATCATAAGGTTGATGCGGTCATTCACATCTTTCTCAGCCTGTACAAATGCCGGATGGTCGGTAGGAATAGCCTTGGTACGAATATCATCAGCAAGGTTATTGCCTAGTGTGTAAGGCACCACAAAGTAACCATCGGCAAGACCCTGCATGAGCGCAGAAGCCCCCAGGCGGTTAGCGCCATGGTCGCTGAAGTTTGCTTCGCCTAATGCATAAAGACCTGGAACGTTCGTCATCAATTCATAGTCCACCCAAAGGCCGCCCATGGTATAGTGCACCGCCGGATAAATACGCATTGGCACCTGGTATGGATCTTCACCGGTGATCTTTGCATACATATCAAACAGGTTGCCGTATTTTTCTTTTACAACCCCAACGCCTAATTTATAAACAGTAGCTTTATCAGCATTTGCAATACCCTGTTTGCGTACTTCTACATGCCCATAGCGCTCAAAAGCGGAAGCGAAATCGAGGTACACAGCCATCTTGGATGAGCCTACGCCATAACCGGCATCGCAACGCTCCTTGGCAGCGCGACTGGCTACGTCACGGGGAACGAGGTTACCAAACGCAGGATACCTTCTTTCGAGGTAGTAATCGCGCTCTTCTTCAGGTATATCGAATGGTTTGCGTTTATCGTCTTTTTGTTTTGGCACCCATATACGGCCGTCATTACGGAGCGACTCAGACATCAGCGTCAGCTTCGACTGGTGGTCGCCGCTCACAGGAATACACGTGGGATGAATCTGCGTAAAGCACGGATTACCGAAATAAGCGCCCTGCCTGTGTGCTTTCCACGCTGCAGTAACATTGCTGCCCATAGCGTTTGTGGAAAGGTAGAATACGTTGCCATAACCACCTGTACACAATAACACCGCATGGCCGAAATGTCGCTCCAGTTCACCGGTTACCAGGTTACGGGCTATGATGCCGCGTGCCTTACCGTCTATCTTCACTATCTCCAGCATCTCATGGCGGGCATACATGTCCACATTACCAAGGGATATCTGGCGCTCAAGTCCCTGGTAAGCGCCTATAAGCAACTGCTGGCCTGTTTGGCCGGCGGCATAAAATGTGCGCTGCACCTGCGTGCCACCAAATGAACGGTTGCTCAGCAGCCCACCGTATTCACGGGCAAAGGGCACACCCTGCGCCACACATTGATCTATAATGTTCGCGCTCACCTCTGCAAGGCGGTAAACGTTCCCTTCACGGGCGCGGTAGTCACCTCCCTTAATAGTATCGTAAAACAGGCGGTAAGTACTGTCGCCATCATTCTGGTAATTCTTGGTGGCATTGATACCACCCTGCGCAGCTATAGAGTGCGCGCGGCGTGGGCTGTCCTGGAAGCAAAATGCCTTTACTTTATAACCCATTTCACCCAAAGATGCAGCGGCAGAAGCACCGGCAAGGCCTGTGCCCACCACTATTATCTCTATCTGCCGTTTGTTGGCCGGGTTCACCAGCTTACAGGTGGACTTATATGTTTTCCATTTGGACTCTAACGGACCTGCTGGTATTTTAGAATTTAGTGCCATATACTTGATACTGATTCTTGAATGCTTAATATTCTATCTAAACTACTTGGAATTTTTATTTTTTATTTTTGGATTTTATGACACCCATTGCATGTAAAAAGAGATGGGCATAAGCGCAAAAATCATGGGAACAACGATTGAAAAGCCGACGCCTATTGCCTTTATCATGCCTTTGTATTTGTGTGTACCAAGGCCTAGTGTTTGGAAGGCGCTATAAAAACCATGAACCAGGTGCCAGCCAAGAGCTATGCAACCAAGTACATAAACAACAACAACCCAAGTTGTCTGGAATTCATCCCTCATCATAGCATACAGGTCAAGCTCCCCGCTGCCAAACGTTTGTGATATACGGTTAGGGCCCCAGAATTTGGAGAGGTGCAATATAAGGAACAACAATACCAGCGTACCCAGCAGCGCCATAGAGCGGCTATACCACGGACTGGTTTTGTTACCTGCATTTACTGCATAACCCACGCTTCTGCGCGACCGGTTCTTAGCCCACAGCATAAGGCCCTGCACAATATGCAATATTAAAAAAGCAAACAGGCCAAGCTCAATGGTGCGTATCAGAAAATTGGTGCCCATAAAGTGCGCCGCTTCTTTGAAACGGGCGCCCCCGTCGCGGTAAAATATTTGTGCATTGATGTAGCAGTGCACTGCAAGGAACATTATTAGAAATAGCCCTGTAAGGGACATTTGTAATTTCTTACCAATAGATGTGCTGAAAGATTGTTTCCAGTTCATAAGATCCGGCTGTATTTAGAGTAGTTTTTGTGGAATGCGGTGCAAAGATAATCTAAAAGCGGAAACCCTTAAATTGCTTTTGCACAGTTTATTAACTATGACCTCCTATTGAATTAGCAGAGAGTTTTATATGATTGATCTTCATCTCGTTAAACTGATATTTCAATGGCGTTCGCAAAATAATTATCGCTCGGCAGCGTTTATTAAATAACCTATCCTCGCGCTTTGCACATCATGAGGAAAACCCTGTTACAGAGGCTGGTTGTTTTTAATTACATTTGTTTACCCAAAACATATTCATGCACATATTCAATATTTTACTGCTCCAGGCTACGGCCACAGTTCCAACTGCAGTTACGGACAGCGCGGCAAAAGTAGCGGCTGCGGCAGCCGCTGCGGCACCAGTAGAAAAAATCTCCTTGTTTCACTTACTTATGGAGGGAGGAGCGCTAATGATACCGCTGCTGTTCTGCTCGCTGATACTGGTGTATGTTTTTTACGATCGCTTTATGGCCATTCGCAAAGCATCGGTTGTTGACCCCTCTTTTATGGCGCGCATAAAAGATCAGTTGGAAGCAGGCAACAAAGAAAAAGCCATTGCCACCTGCAAGAGTGTGAATACACCCGTAGCGCGTGTAATAGAAAAAGGTGTGAGCCGTATAGGCAAGCCAATAGACTACATAGAGAAATCTATGGAAAACACAGGTAGGCTGGAAGTGTATCAACTGGAGAAAAATCTATCTGTCCTTTCAACTATCGCCGGTATTGCACCAATATTTGGTTTCCTTGGCACTATTGCCGGTATGATCATCCTGTTCTTCAATGTGCAGCACCAGGGTTTTTCGCTGGAAACTATTGCGGGTGGCATCTATACAAAGATGGTCACTTCCGCCACTGGCCTTATCATAGGCTTGCTCGCATACATGAGTTACGCCTACCTGAATACGCAAGTAGGTAAGAATGTAAACCGCATGGAAGCCGCATCTGCCGAATTTCTGGATTTTATACAGGATACTTCTAATTAAAGGAAATGAACATAAAAAGACGGTTACCGCATGATCCCCAGGGACATTCATCTGCGCTCAATGACATTTTGTTCATTCTGCTGCTGTTCTTTTTGATCATTTCCACGCTTGCCAATCCTAATGTGGTAAAGCTGAGCATACCAAAGGCCAAGAGCGACACCAAGGCCAAGCAAACTGTGGTTGTATCTGTAAATGATAAGCAGGAGTTTTTTGTTGGTACACGCCAGGTAGCATTGGATTCACTGAAACCTTTTATTTCCAGCGCTATTGCAAAATCACAGGATGCCGAGCCGACCGTTGTCATCAATGCGGATAAGCAGGCAACAGCAGATAATATTGTAGCGGTAATGCGTGCCGCACACGAGCTAAATCTTAAAACGGTTCTGGCAGTAGAAAATAATAGCCGCTAACTTTGCGCACGCTAAATAAATTATAAATATTCCGCATGTGGCGGGATAAAAAAAAATGATGCAAATGTCTCATTTTATGCTGCTCTTTAAAGAATATCGGATGATAATAGTAGCGGCCATATTAGTTCTTGCCAATATCATTTGGTACGTCCGGAATCGCAGCCAGAAAAAGAAGCTTGGAGAAATCGTACTTCCCCCAAACGCCGCCCAGCTCCTTACTGAAAATGTGCCCTTTTACAATAAGCTGAATGATAAGAACAAGGCTATATTTGAAGCTAGGATAAAGGACTTCCTTGCCCATACTACCGTACGTGGTGTAGAAGTGGAAGTAGACGAACTGGACCGTATACTAGTAGCATCAGGGGCTATTATGCTCATATTTTCTTTCCCTGACTGGAAGTATAACAACATATCAGAGGTGCTGCTGTATCCCAACTCATTTGACCGAGACTTTAGCCAGGACGCCCCGCAGCGAAACGTATTGGGAATGGTGGGCGATGGCGCCATGCACCGGGAGATGATCTTATCAAAAGCATCACTACATGCATCTTTTTCGAATCCGGCGGACGGAGAAAATACAGTGCTGCATGAATTCGCGCACCTCATAGATAAAGCCGATGGAGCAACTGATGGAGTACCCGAGTACTTGCTCTCTAAATCACAGGTACTGCCATGGATAAACCTGGTCCGTGAGACCATAAATGAAATGAGAAAGAATGGCAGGTCGGACATTGATTTCTACGGTTCCACCAATGAAACCGAATTCTTCGCTGTCGTCACCGAATATTTCTTCGAGCGACCGGATAAACTAAAGGAGCATCACCCGGAATTGTTCTCGATGCTGGAACAAATGTTCCATCCTCCGGCTACTGCGAAGAAGTAATTTTACTACTTTGCGCATATGAGCATCAAACCCCGCCTTAGCCGGTTCGACCTGACCATGATCGTCATCAGCCTGGTGATAGGTATGGGCATCTTCAAAACGCCCGGCGATGTGGCCATGAAAGCCGGCAACGTATATCTATTCTTCGGCGCATGGATATTTGGTGGTATTGTGAGCCTTTGTGGTGCACTCACTTTTGCCGAGATCGGGGCGCGGTACCCCAATGCCGGTGGATTCTACAAAACCCTTTCTTTCTGCTACCACCCTGCCCTTGCTTTTATGGTGGAGTGGGTGCTTGCGTTGGCAAATATCGCGTCCATTGCAGCTGTAGCCCTTATAGGGTCTGAATATATCAACCCCATACTTATGCCGCCCAGCTTGCAGAACGATACCGGCGTTAAGATCATCACTGTTTCCTCTGTGCTTATATTATATGTTGTCAATTACCTGGGTATTAAGATGAGCGCCGGTATTCAAAACCTGCTCACCATATTTAAAGTCACCATGATCATTCTGCTCTGTACAGCGGTTTTCAAACACGATATACCTCCGGCTGTCACCACTGTCATCCCACAGCATAAAAACATTATCACCGCCTTTGGCCTCTGCCTGATACCTGTTTTCTTCACTTACACCGGTTACGCGCTTACCATCAATTTCGGAGCTGACATACTTAATGCCAAGCGCAATATTCCCCGCGCTATCTTTTGGGGCATTGGTACAATCATCGTGCTGTATATGGCTATTAATTTTGCCTACTACAAAGTATTGGGCTTCGGCGGGCTGCAGCAGAACGATGTGCTTGCCGCGAAGATGGCCGGCATTGTATTCGGTGAAATGGGTTACAAGATAACATCCCTGCTGATGTTTCTTTCGGTGCTTGCTTATGTGAATGTATATATACTCTCCAATCCCCGTGTCTTCTATGCTATGGCAGAAGATGGCGTGCTGCCAAAAATATTTGAGCGGGTGAACCCTAAAACCCAGGTACAGGAGTTTTGTATGACGGTCTATGTTGCGGCTATCCTGTTGCTCTTGTTTTTCGCCGGTTCATTTTCCGCATTGCTAAGCTATACTATGTTCTTTAACACCATCGGCCTCACACTCGGCGCCATTGCCATATTCATACTCCGTAAAAAGACGAAAGAGTTGGATGGCACTGGCATATTTACGATTCGCTGGTATCCGCTGGTACCTCTGGTTTTTATCGCGTCCTATATTTTTGTTACTATCAGCATCTTTGCCGATAACCCACAGGCGAGCTTTGTTTGTTTAGGTGGTTTCGCATTTGGATTGATCATATACTTTGCGGCTACCCGTCAAATAGTTGCAACAACCAACAACAGATAGATAAGCATAATTACTGTAAGCAAGATCGCATAACTAAACCCTAAAACAAAAGTATTAAGTACCGCTCTCCCCCACTTTACATTGTACACATTGTGCATAGCTCTGATCATGTAGTAAGCCGCGATGATGAACGAAGCTCCATAAAGTAAAGGCTGCACCCCAGGAGAAAAATTAAAGATCTCAAACAAAAACACGGAGAACCAAAGTGAGTGATAATGCAGCGCAAAAATAGCATGGTCCACAAAGAATGTAGTTTTCCGCCTCATGAACAGCAGCTTTAATATCAGCGCCATTACCGGGATCATGAAGAAGAATATCTTAGGCAGGTTATGGGTTATTTTCTCGTTCAGAAACTCGCTATAGTTGCCATGCTTCGCTTCTATCTTTCTGAATTTGCTAGTTACAAATTGATCAAATTCAGAATCCTTTGCGGCAGACGGAGCAACCTTCATTGCAATAGAATCCTTATTCGATTTACTTTCTGTAAAATTAATTATTTTCCTTTTTGATGGCATGCTTACAGCTAACAAAAAATAGACAGCACTGATAAAGATATACAGCGACACCGGAGGTATGTAGCGCATACGCTGCTTGTTCCAATAGGCTACAGTCAGCTTTCCGGGGCTGAACCATAACGCCTTCATGGTTTGCCAGAACTTGGAATCATAGTGGAAGTAATGACCAATAAAATGGGTCACTAGCCCCCAGAACGTTTCTTTGTGCAAATGCGTCTCCTGCCCACACTGTGAACAATAATTTTGCGTTGCATGAAACCCGCAGTTAGGGCAAACAATTGTTCCTTCGTGGTGCGACATATGCTGTAAATATAGAGCTAAAGATCACTATTTTATATTCCGTATATCCCCATGTATTTGTCTTGTATGTACCGGATGAAAAAAGACGGATCAAGTTTCTGCCCTGTAATGCGCTCGCACAACTCCTCCGAGGTAAAGCGCCTGCCATGTCTGTGTACTTTTTCCCACAGCCATTGAAGCAATTCCGCAAGTTCACCATTGGATACCTGCTTCAACAGGTTGGGAATATCTTTCTGTGCCTGGGCATAAAACTGTGCAGCATAAAAACTCCCCAATGTATACGTAGGAAAATAACCAAAGCTGCCATGGCTCCAATGCACGTCCTGCAATACGCCACTCTTATCATCAGGTGGGGTTATGCCAAGATATTGCCTGTAGAGTTCATTCCATTTTGCCGGAAGGTCTTTAACATCCAGCGAGCCTTCAATCAATTGTTTTTCGATCTCATAACGGATCATTACATGGAAGTGATAAGTAAGCTCGTCTGCCTCTGTGCGTATCAGCGATGGCTCCACTTTATTGGATGCTTTAAAAAACGCCTCGGCTGTTACATCAGTCAGCTGCTCAGGGAAACGCGCCTGGAGCTTTGGATAAAAGAACTTCCAAAAATCAAGCCCACGGCCAATGCAGTTCTCCCAAATACGAGACTGCGACTCATGGATGCCCAAAGATGCCGCCGAGCCCAGTGGCAGGCCGTACTGATCTTCCGGCAGCCCCTGCTCATAAAGCCCGTGGCCTCCCTCATGTATGCAGCTCCACAGCATTGAGGCGTAGTTATTTTCGTCAACCCGGGTGGTAAGCCGCACATCAGAAGGTGCAAAGGATGTAGTAAAAGGATGCTCAGAATAGTCTTGCCGCCCTGCTTCAAAATCAAAGCCCATAGATTTTAATACATCCAACGAAAACTCCCATTGCTGCCCCTTCGGGAAATGCCGGTAGAAGAATGTATCATCAACCTGCACTGCTGCCTTGATCTTATCCAGTATCGGGGGCAACTGCTCCCGGATGCCGGCAAAAACAGGATCAAGCACAGCAACGGTTATGCCTTTTTCATAATCATCTGCAAGTGCATCATACGGGTGAACTTTATACCCATACATTTCCGCCTGCTTCCTTTTCAACGCAACCATTTTAGATAGTGAAGGTGCGAAAACACTAAAGTCATTTTTCTTTCTTGCCTCTATCCACGCATTAAAACACTCGCTGGTCTGCTTCGTTAGCTCTTCAACAAACGCCGGGGTTAGCTTCTTGTTTTTCTCAAAGTCTTCCCGGCTCAGGCGAACGTTGTTCTTTCCGATATCATTGAGGTCTCCCCTTGTTGAGAGTTCCTTCAGCAACTGTTCCAGTTTATCGCTGGTTAGTATTTCATGGGCTTGCCCCGCCAGTGTGGATAGTTGGCGCCCTCTTGCATCTGCACCCTTCGGCGGCATATAGGTTTCCTGGTCCCAGCCCAGCACGGCTGATGCATAGTTAACATCTGCTGCCTTTTGCATTATATCGCAATAGGAAAAGTATAGTTGTTGTGTTGTTTCTGGCATGATTACTATTTACTTATTTCTGTAAGAAGATATCTTTTGAATGGTCAAATAACTCACCCGTTACGTTCGCAGCGATCGGATCCTTGGGCAAATAACTTTCCGGCTTAAAAGTAAAACCATTTTTAGGCGTTCGGAGATACTTGATAAGGGAATAAGATGCGACAAATAAAATAACGCCCCCCAGCAGCATAGCCATTTCGGGAGCCATAATGGAATGGTAATAACGGAATGTAAGTACAGCAACAGCGATAAGTGGAATGCCCACCCGGATAAGCGTTATATTCTTATTACGAATGCCAACGCCAATGTAAACGAACGGTACAAGAAAGGTCCACGCCCAGAAAAACCAGCCAAGCGGCAGCGGATCCTGCGGCCTGAGCCCAAGGTGGAACATTTCATTACTCAATTCCCTTACCAGGTAGTAATTGCCTGAGCTGAACAGCGCCAGTAAGGAAACCACACTTACACAACGGAGGCAAGCGCGATAAAAAAGCGACGAACGGTTATTGGCAATTCTGGCGCCAATAAAATAGACCGATGCAGCAACCAATATCATAAAAAATGGGGTAGCATTACGCGCAAGAGCACCTGCCTGTTGATTAAAGAAGAGGAATGTAAAAGAAAAGAACGCGAGTACAGTTGCAATACTCAGGACTGTATCAGCAAAACGCAACGCTAAGACACCACACACAGCAAAACAAGTCAGGCTTAAAACAATACCCCATTGCCCATTATTATAGCTCAGTTCATATGTTATGCCGCTGCAAACAAAACAGGCAGCCATCCATAACAGCATATTATCCACACCCGAATGGAAATGGTAGCTTTTCTTTACAAGCCATTGCGCGGCAGCATAGCAAGCTATTCCCATAATTATTGACAAGAATGCAAAAGAACTGCTGAACGCAGCAAACATCATCCCTAGCATTCCCATCATGAAGCTAATAACCACCATCGTAAGTATTGCAAGACCTATACGCACAAAATAATTGGGCGAATAAAACCCAACCTCTTTTGCCCTAATAATTGCGTCATATGCTTCAGAAGTAATGCACCCCTCATGCAAAGCTTCATCAGCCTGCTTTCGCACATACCTGTTATACAGCCATTTGTTATTGTACGCTATCATTGTTTTTCAAACGCCTGTTAAAGTGAATTAATAGAAAAACCAGCCCTACAGCGGAACCAATGAAATACAATTGCATAAAGTAAATAGGAAACCCACCTGCACCATCCATCTTAAACAATAAGCGCACCACCACGTAACTGGCGCCCACATAACCATACAAAACCGAGCACACCAGGAAATAAAGTGAAGAACGGGCAAAAGCATTAATAATATGGAATGCCGCTGCCCCGGCCAATGCTATAAACCAAAGAAAATACCAATCATCAAACTGAAACATTGCTGCTATCAGGGAAATAAATAAAACATGCACACCGAAATTTTTATAGACCGAGGCAAAATGCGCCTTAACATTAAATCTGCCGGATAACCAGCTGAGCAGATGCAGCAACAGACCTAGGACAACCCCATTGATTATTATATTCTTATCTGCATCAAATGCCTTCACAAGTTTCAGCGGCGCAACGGCAATACCCATCCATGCCCCCAGGTTGGTAATGGCCATACTGAGCACACCTTTATGATCAAAGAAGTAAGCGCAATAAAACAGAAACAGCATAGGTATAAACGTAGCCAGCCCCCACTGCATACCAAATACGTGATACTGGTATTGCAGATAACCAACAAAAGCCAGCATAAGGAGGCAGCCGAGCAGTAATGTGTAGTCAAACCAAAGATTCGGCGATACAGATTGCGACGGTGTATAGGGAGCAGCTACTTTAAAGCAATAACCCATACAAACTGCGGCAAGCAGGCCAGCCAAGGTTACCAGTGTGGCATGGCCTATTGTATCAATGTTTTTATAGAGGAGTATGCCCAGCCCGGTGGTAAATAAAAGAATGCTAAAGTAAACAAGCGTTCTCAGGTCCCAGTGGACGGATACTATTCTTTCTTTTTCACGTGCTTTTATAGCAGCCAGCGCATCTCTGTCTATTAGTTCTTCCTTATGTAATTGTTCAAAAACAGGTATGTCCATCCGGCAGTAAGAATAGCTCATGCTAATATACATTCCTTTTTTGTAGGCACGATATTTTAAAAACAACTAACCAGAAAGGCGGGGATTATGTTTAGAAGATACGTATTGACTATTATTGGCTTATTGTTCGGATTAAATGCAATGGCTCAGGAAATTGACAACACCACATCCTACAAAAACATTAACCGCGACAGCTACATCCGGTTCAGTCTGGACAATGACTATTTTTCGGCCAGGGACCAGCAATATACAGAAGGTGTAAACCTGGAGGTTTGCAGCCCGGCTTTAAAGAAAAACCCGCTTACATGGTTGCTTATTAACCCTCATTTCGGGCATACCAGGTACGGATTAGGCATAGAGCAAGCAGGTTACACGCCCGACAATCTGCACGTTGAAGACCAGAATCAGGACAGGCCCTATTCGGGTACTCTATTTCTGAAAACTTTTCTGCTGGCTACCGATACCGTAAAAAAACAAAGATGGGCAACAACACTGAGCACGGGAGTAATAGGCGAAATAGCCCAGGCAGGCGAAATTCAGGATGAGGCTCACAAATTACTGCACAATGTGATACCACCCGGATGGGAGTACCAGGTAGCTAATGATGTGATCGTCAACTACCAGGTGGATTACGAAAAACAGATCCTTGCTTATCTCAATTTCGTGTCGTTAGATGGAGACATATCAGCAAGAGCAGGAACACTAAGTGATAAAGCAGGAATAGGGGTCACGGCGCTTGTTGGATATTTTGAGTCACCTTTTTCACAGATATATCGTAAGACCGGAAAATTTCACTTGTATATGTACGACCGGCCGGAGCTTGATGTAATTGGTTACGACGCCACGTTGGAAGGTGGTGTTTTTAACCACACAAGCCCATACACCATTCCTCCTTCAGGTGTCACCCGCCTCGTTTTTATCAATCGCGTGGGCTGGGTAGCCTCATTCAAAAAAGTAACATTGGAGTATTTTCAATGCTATACCAGCCGGGAGTTGAGCACGGGGCCAAAGAATAACAAATGGGGCGGAATTCAGGTTGCGGTGGCGTTCAGGTAACTGTTCAGGAAATTCTTAAAAGCAAGTTGTATTATCCGTTATTAGTCTCACTGGTAATGAGAATAGCACGAAACTATCAGAATTGATCTATCGTCAACAGCATATACCAATCTATGCTCCTGGTCAATTCTTCTGCTCCAATATCCTTTAAATTGGTGCTTCAATGCCTCAGGTTTTCCGATACCTTCAAATGGGCTACGCAAAATATCTTTTATCAGATCACCTATACGCAGAGCAGTTCTTCTATCTGTTTCTATCCAGCCATTGTACTCTCTAAATGCCTTGGGTAAAAATTCGATATTTCTCATAACAAGTCACCAGCCTTTATGGAAATAATTTCTTTCTTTATTTTGTATTCATCTATTCTTTCTGTCAGTTCACGGGCATACGCTGGATTACTCAGGATATAATCTGTATCATCAGCTGGCTGTATGATGATGTCAACAGTTTTGTGAGGGAACATTTTCTTTATCCCATCAACGATCTCCTGCGTCAGCATATCTGTATTTATTCTGATGGTCGTTTCCATAGAAATATCTTTATACGAAGTTACGCTATTTTATTTTCGGATATATCGCTTATCAGTTTTTACCCCAGCTTCTCCTCCAACTCCATTATCACCTCAAATGATTTATCATACTCCTTATTCATCTGCATCAGCTTGGCGCTGTGCTGGCGATATTGCTCATCTACTTTCAGAAATTCCTGCTGGTTTTTATAAAAGTCAGGATCGCCGAGCTTCCCCTCCAACACAACAATATCCTGTTTCAGTCTGTTGATATCTTCCTCTTGTTTTGCAAACATCTTCTGCTGTTTCTGCAATTCTTTTTTCAGCGCATTGAGCTGGTCGTTGCTGATATTATTTTTCGGCTTTTCTTCCTTTTTCGGTGCAGGTGCCGCCTTTACTGCTGGTGTAGCCGCCGCCTGGTCACGCTTCAGCTTATCCTGTCTCCATACCGCCCATTCATCATAGGGCCCGTTAAATTCATTGATCTTCCCATCTTCAATGTTCCATATCTTATTGGCTGTTCTGCTGATAAAATAACGGTCGTGCGATACAATAATGAGCGTACCGGTATATTTATTGAGCGCCTCGATCAGCATCTCTACAGATTGCATATCCAGGTGATTGGTAGGCTCATCCAGCAGCAGGAAGTTACCTTTCGCAGCTATTACCTTAGCCAGCGCTACCCTCGCCTTCTCACCGCCCGAAAGCACCTTTATTTTCTTAAAAACATCATCCCCGCTAAACAGGAAGCAACCCAGCAATTGCCTTAGCTCCAGCTCGTTCTTGCCACTGCCGCACAGCTTCATTTCTTCAAGTACCTCATGCTCCACAGTCAGCGCCTCCAGCTGGTGCTGCGCATAAAAGCTCTCTTCTACATTGTGTCCCCACTTACGTTCTCCGTCAAATGATTCCTGGCCTGTTATAATACGCAGTAAGGTCGATTTACCCTTGCCATTCGCACCTATCAGCGCTATCTTATCTCCGCGTAGTATCTCTGCACTTGTATCGTTCAGTATGGTCAGATCGCCATATCGCTTTGAAATATCCTTTAGTTCACAGATTATTTTGCCCGGTTGGGTACCTACTGAGAAGTTGATATTCATCGTGGGCATGCTGCTATCCGGCGCTTCTATCACGTCCAGCTTATCCAGCCGCTTTATAGCGCTCTGTGCAGCGGCAGCCTTGGTTGCCTTGGCACGGAATCGCTCTATGAAGCGTTCCTGCTGCTTAATATAATCCTGCTGGTTCTCAAATGCACGCTGTTGCAACACCATGCGCTCCTCTTTCTCTTTTTGGAAGAAAGTGTAATTACCACTGTATTGGTGAAGGTCGCGCTGCCACACCTCTACGATCTTGGTCACCATTCTATCAAGAAAATACCGGTCATGCGATACAATAACCACGCTGCCGGGATAGCTGATAAGATAACGCTCCAGCCATTCTATCGATGGCAGGTCAAGGTGGTTGGTAGGCTCATCCAGCAGCAACAATTGCGGTTGTTGCAGCATCATTTTAGCCAGCAGCACACGCATGCGCCAACCTCCGCTAAACTGATCGTATGGGCGTTGAAGATCGGCGGTAGAAAATCCAAGCCCTTCCAGCACCTCAGCAGAGCGGTGTTCCATTTCATAACCGCCAGCCACTTCAAAATCATGCAGTGCATGACTATAATCGTCCAGCAGGTCTGCATCCTCAGGCGCAGCCTCCAGCTCTTTTAGTATCTTCTCCAGTTGTTTTTCAACCTCATGGGCTTTTTCAAAAGCCTGCATGCCTACTTTAAGTATAGATTCACTTGTAGAGAAACTCAGCAGATCCTGGTTAAAGAATCCCAGGGAAACATCTTTGGGCTTGTTTATCACGCCACTCTCCACGCTATAAGCGCCGGTCATTAGCCTTAATAAGGTAGATTTTCCCGCACCATTGCTGCCCACGAGGCCTATCCGCTCACCTGTACCTATCTGCCAGCTCGCATCTTCCAGTATAGCCCTTGCTCCGAATGAAAATGTAATATTTTGTAATGAGATCAACATAAGTGCGCAAAGGTAAGGCAAAAGAGAAAAGAGAAATGCTAAAAATGTAGCTTAATTAATACTTAATGCACACAGGCAAACAAGTTTATCCGCACCATTCCTTTACTTTTGCATGGAAATTTTCATCTCATGCGCATCATTTATATAATTTTCGCTTTTAGTTTGTTGGGAATGGTTGGTTGTAACAACAACACAGGGACTGGCAATAGTAGTACCGGCGACACTACAAAAACGCAGCCAAAAGCCGCCGCTATACAGAGCAAACTGAACGACACAGGCACTCAAATGCTTATGTCGGTAGTGGAGAAATATTATGGGCTAAAGAATGCCCTTGTAGCTACAAAGGCCGACAATGCCGATAAAGCAGCATTAGAGCTCTCGGCAACAACAGACAGCTTCCGTTCTTATGTTCACAAGGACAATGCAGGCGCTACTCTGAAACCATACCTCGATACAATAATCACCCAAAGCAAGATCGCAGCATCTTTCAAAGATGAAACCTGCGAAAAGCAGCGCCTTGCTTTCGGCCCTGTTTCTAGTGCCATGTTCGGCTTGCTTAAAGCCGCCGACCTGAAAAATGCGCACGTTTACCAGGAATACTGCCCAATGGCGTTTAACGAAAAAGGTGCACATTGGCTTAGCGATGATAGCGACATTAAAAACCCATACTTCGGTAAGAAAATGCTGGAGTGCGGCGAAGTGACGGATGTCCTAAAATAGTGGGGGCTCAATAACAGCTTTAGACTTTGTACTTAGACTTTAGACTCCTTCGACCAATGATAAATCTTAGCCGCTACCTTTCCGTTTTTTTACTCATTCTTGCATTGCCCTCCATTCTGCTTGCTCAAAAAGTATCGCTTAGCGGTTATATGCGCGATGCACAAACAGGAGAATCGATCATATCCGGCACAGTATATCTTAAAGAAGCCGACCTTGCTGTGCAAACAAATACTTATGGTTTTTACTCCGCGTCAGTGAAACCGGGGGCCTACACAGTTACATACTCATACGTAGGCTATACAGCCATCACGCAGACAATGAACCTCATTGCCAATAAATCGTTCAATGCAGAAATGCAAAGCGCCACAACCCTGAAAGAAGTGGAGATAACGGCGGGACGCAGGGACGCGAACGTCAGGAATGCGGAAATGGGAACGGTAACATTGTCTATGGCACAGATAAAAAACCTGCCCGTGCTATTTGGAGAAGTTGACCTGTTGAAATCATTGCAATTGTTGCCCGGTGTGCAATCGGCCGGCGAGGGCAGTTCAGGGTTTTATGTGCGGGGCGGAGGGCCCGACCAGAATCTTGTATTGCTCGATGATGCCCCAATATATAACACGGGCCACCTGTTCGGTTTCTTTTCTGTGTTCAATTCAGATGCGATAAAGGATGTAACGCTCATAAAAGGCGGCGCACCGGCAAACTACGGTGGCAGGTTGTCCTCCGTAGTAGATGTATCTATGAAGGAAGGCAATATGAAAGAATATCATCTTGAGGGTGGAATTGGATTGATCGCATCCCGTCTTCTGCTTGAAGGCCCCATCAAGAAAAATAAAGGATCCTTCATGGTGGCAGGCCGTCGCACCTATATCGATGCGTTGGCGAGGCCATTTTCAAGCAAACTAAAAAACATCGGTTACTACTTTTATGACCTTAACCTTAAAGCAAATTATAAGCTGGGTAATAAAGACCGAGTTTATCTAAGCGGCTATATGGGCCTGGATAAATTTGAATTCCAGAACCCTACCGGCACGTTTAAAGCAAACATACCCTGGGGCAATAAAACAGCTACCGCGCGATGGAACCACCAGTTCACCGATAAACTCTTCCTTAACACCACACTGGTGTACAACGACTATAACTTCGCATCCAACTTCAGCGAAAATACATTTGGCATAAAGATAGCCTCGGGCATAACCGATTACAGTGCCAAAAGCGATCTCGATTATTACACAAATTTTAATCATCATTTTAAAGCAGGCATTGTTTACACACACCATAAATTCATCCCCAATCAAATATCTGGCGAAGCAGACAGCATAAAACTGGACCCGAATAATGCCTTTATAAAATATGCACATGAAGCAGGGGCCTATATCCTTGATGATTTTGAGCCCACAAAATGGTGGAAGATAAACATCGGCTTGCGTTACTCGTGGTTCGGGCAGATAGGCCCATACACTGCCTATAACTACGATGCAAACGGGCATATTACTGACAGCACAAAGTATAGTGCCGGCGAGCTGGTAAAAACATATGGCGGCTGGGAGCCACGCTTCAATATGCGTTTCTCACTAAATGATAATTCATCGCTAAAAACAAGCATCTCGAAAACATACCAGTACGTGGACCTTGTAACCAACAATGGCACTACCCTGCCTACCGATGTATGGGTTCCCAGTACCTATATAGTGAAGCCGCAGGTCGCCTGGCAATACGCCACCGGCTACTTCCGCAACTTCATGGATAATATGATAGAGACCTCCATTGAAGTGTATTACAAGAATATGAAAAACCAGGTGCAGTACAAGGATGACTATACACCAAATATTACCCAGGACCCCGAATTGTCTTATGTATTTGGCACCGGTACCGCTTATGGCGCAGAGTTTTTCGTAAATAAAACAAAAGGGAAATTTACTGGCTGGATAGGCTATACCCTTTCATGGACCTACGAAAAATTCCCCGATCTCAACAATGGTGATCCGTTCCCCGCTAAATACGACCGCAGACACGATCTGTCGGTAGTCGCAACTTATACTCCCAGCAAAAAGTGGGTATTCTCCAGTGTATTCATTTATGGCTCAGGGAATGCTATTACGCTGCCTACTGCATACTATTTTATCGATGGGAACATACAGGAGTTATTCAGCAAAGTAAATGCGTACCGGCTGCCTGCTTATGACCGTCTCGACATTGCAGCAACATATACACCACAACACTCAAAACCACGCAAATGGCAGGGCAGCTGGACTTTCTCTATTTACAATGTGTATGACCGGCACAATCCCTACTTCCTGTACGTGGACAACGAAGGAACAGTAACAAAAGGGATAACCGTAAAAGTGTATGAGGTGTCTATACTGCCTATATTACCGAGTATCACTTACAATTTTAAATTTTAGGAACGTTGACGAAATAAGTTCTGCCATATTGCGAAGTTATTTTTCTTTTTTATAAGGCGTAAAACCTGCCTGCCGGCAGGCAGGTCTGCGAATAATAAATTATTTAAAGACTTTTACAACGAAATAAAAATGGAAAAGAACAAGTAAGATGGTGGAAGTTATTTTGTCATCGTTCCTTAGCAACAAAAGTGTGCTGTGGTGTTCTATATCGCTCAATGGCCAGCTTTCGCCACGCAGCGGTCATTTCATTAAACAACGGAATAGCCTCAACACCACCCATATCGAAAAACCGGTCAACGCCAAGATTTATGGATAAGATTTTGGTGATCTCCTTGGCTTTCTTGCTTTCCCCTACCATTATCAACTGCACATGCTCATGGCCGAACAAAGGTTTCAATAGTTTTTCATATCCCCTGGTTGTAAACACCTTCACTATATGAGCGGCACCGGTAATTGCTTTTATTGCACATATCGTTGACACTTTATAATCACTATCAGTCTGAATGCCCGATGTAGAATCAATAATGACTTTCCTCCTTACATCACCAAGCCAATAGGCCACTTCGCGCACATCTTTAGGATCGGTAGCAATCATAATAAGATCACCAAAAGCGGCAGCTTCCTCTATGCTGCATATATGCAGGTTGTCATATCCGGCAAGCTCAGAACTAATGCCGGTGGTATCAGTACCAAGCCATGCCATCAGCACTACATGACCTCCATGTAAATAACGTTTTGCGTAAGATTCGGCGACAATACCGGTACCTATCAAGGCGATCTTCATCGAAACAAATGTTCTGTATCCCATATCATTGTTTTTAAAAACAAACAAAAGGCCTAAGAGTCAGCCTGTTTCATGGTATAGAGAAGAGATAGGTACTATTGCAGCATGTACATGCTACACAATAGTATGATTTCTGTTCTTGTTTTCTATGGCAATTGTGGCGAAGACGAAAAATGTGGTGGTGTAGGAATTCGAAACAAATGTCACAGTTTTTTCTTACAACAGGTCAATTTATTTTTGCACAACCATTCACTTTTCAAAAAAACATGCTCAGACAAAAATAACCAGTTGAATAGTCTGTCTCTATATATCGCCCATTATATAATTACAGTAAATAAAATATTTTGCGTATCAAAAAGTTGAGTATTTTAGAGTTAGTGCCGGGGTGTATTGGGATTATTTTGTGGGTCTCCGGCAAATTTCAA
>CAIRTW010000098.1 GCA_903881585.1 uncultured Bacteroidota bacterium
AGACAACTAACATTTGCATCAAAAACCTACACTCGCGCTTTGCGGTCTTAAAAACAAAATAAGTGGGCTGCGCCTTTGCGTCTTTGCGAGAGATTTTTTTGCGAAATACCTTCGCATGATTTAGCTGTCCAATTGGTATTATTTGGCACAAAAAAAGCTCCCATAACCGGGAGCCTATATTAAAGTTGAAAACGTAGTTTATTCTTCTTCTTTGTGATGATGTGTCAGGTAAAACCTTATACCAACAGACATCACAGTAAACACATCATTCTTTTTGTTGGGCGCCAGTGGCGGGCTGTACCCATCCTCATAGTCCGACTGGCAGTCTTCATATTGGAAATTGGCATTCAGTACAAAGCCGTTCCTAAGGAACAGCAGCCGGCGGATGTGCAGGTTATAACCCACATTTATCGGAATGAATATAGCCGTTGAGTTTTTCAGCAGCGCCGGATTGGAGGTGTTTTCACCAGGCAATTCATCTGCATTAGGCACATTTACTATCTTTTTTACATCATTGTTTATAATGCCCAGGCCCACACCGGCATAAATGCCACCGGCTATACGCAGTAGTACATTGTCGTTATAGTTCTTATTGAACAAGGTAAACAGTGTACCCAGCTCCACAGTCAGGTGCTCGTCTATTGACGTATAGTGATTGAAACTGCGCCAGTGCGAATGCGGGTCCATGCTGGATAGGTCACCGATCATTATTGTTTCGCCCCAGCTTATGCTTTGTGTCACGTTTTTCTCCAGGTAGGCTATATAAGCAGGCTGGGGGTTAGACTTCGGAAGGTCGCCGTACATTTTTGTGGAGCCTATACCAAAACCGCCGCTAAAATCTGTGCCATGGTTCAGGTCGCGGTCTTTCTCATCGTCAGAGCTATTACTCCTTTCATTCAGGTTGATCTCCGTTCTTACCTGCGCCATCAAAGGGAGGTAAGCAAGAACACCAGCAGCAAAAAGAATAATAATTTTACGTTTCATACACCTCAATTATACCTAAGTTACGACTTTTTAGTATCTCCACATCTTGAGCTTGTAATTATTTATCTCGCGCTCTATGCGTTCTGCCTCTTTCTTCTGCTTTACCTCGTCGCTAGGGTATTTATCCTTTATCCTCAGATCTGCAGGGTTCGACTCTTTTACGATCGTAGTTTTGAAGTTACGCTGTATGAAAAGATCGTCATAGCTTTCGTTATAGATATCCCTTTGCGGGTCAATAACTTCTTTGGCAGCAAACAGGTTACGGCACTGTGGGAAATACAGCCAGAACGGGTGCTGCTCTGCGATAAATTCCCCGGTACTGGATTTAAGCCTGCGTACAGGTGCAAGGCCAATGATCTGTGTAATGACCCTGCCGCGCGTTTTGTCAAAGTAAATGTCCTCTTTGATCTCCATTTTGGTCACAGAGTCCGCGTTGAATTCATTAAACACGGTCCTTGTACCGATCTGCTCACCAGTTACAGAGTCTAAGGTCGGCGAAATAAAGCTATCGGTAAATATGCGCATTACCTTACGGTAATTCAGCTGGCTTTTAAAACCCTCATCCGCGTAGGGTATCAGCCTGTTTGTCTTTATCGCGTCCATTATCAGCTGCATCAGCGTTTCACCCGGTGTAGCGAATATCCTGTTTATAGAATCGGTAAGGTCTATGTCTCTCCAGATACGCTTGTAGAACTTGATGTTGTTTTTATTCACCTTTGGCCATGCAAATGGCTTGGCGCCTTTCAGCATCGTCTGCTTGTAGAATCCATCTACCGGGCGGCTGTTTTCAAGAGTAAAGTCATTAGAAAGGGTAGTATCCGCAATAAGTGTATCCAGCAAAAGGTGGTTAGAATCCAATAAATTATCATCATTAGGCGCAGGGGTATTTACCATGGGCTTAACGGGCGCAGCGGCTGTAGTATCCTTTGCCACCTGGTCTGTCTTGGCCTTCTTCTTTCCTTTTCCTTTCTTGTTTTGGGCCTGCACAGCAGTGAATACTCCCAGTGAGAGTAAAACCAAAATAACAAGGCTGATGTTCTTTTTCATAAATACCGTAATTAGATTAACTTCTGCTATTCAACCATAAACGCAATAGGATCGAGCTGCCTTTTCATTCCATCAGGGCCTGTAGCAAATATATTATCAAAAAACACGCGCGAACCCGAAGTAATGCTACCCATTGCCGATTGCATTTGCGGAGTGAACGCATTGTTGTTCGATTCAAAAACCTGGGGCTCGCCGCGAGGCTTGGTAATATACATCGAGAAGTGATTGATCTCAAATTTCGCGTCAAACTCAAAGTCTTCAAGGATCGCAAATATCCGGTTCTGGGCTTTCATACCACCTGTTCCCATTCTTCCGCCACTCTTGCCGCCAAACTTTACACGTGGGGTAGGGATGCGCTTGGTACGGAATTCGCTGCTGCCGAGGGTAACTGTTTTCCCCGCTTCCGTTTGCCCGGTAACCGTAACGGTAACCTTGCCTGAGTTTCTCACGGTTACCATGTAGCTGCCATTACCACCGGTAATTTCGGCGCCGGAAATGCCTACATGTATCTTATCCTTTGCAAAGCCGGGTGCAGACACTGATACCGGGTTAGGAATGCCGATGTAGAAAACATTCATCTTGTCAGGAGAAACAACTGCAGATGGCCTTGCTACTGTATAAGTCTGGTCAGGCAGTTTGTACTCCTTGATGTTCCCGCTCTCTTCTTTAACCTTGATCACACCACTCCACGTTTTCTCACCTTCAGAGGATGCAACTGTTGTATAAAGGCCTTTACCTTCAACAACATTGAGCTTTTGGCCGCCAACAGTTATTTCCGGATTGGATGTGGAGCTGGAAGCGGTTAAAAATACATTAGCCTTGTATTCCTGGCCAACAAGAATGTATGACGAAGGCGCTACCGCAACGGCTTCAAAACGGTCTAAGACCATATTAACATGAGTTGCATCTCCAAGTATTTTCTTTACTACCTCAGACTCCGTGTTTTTCAAGTCTGCCTGTATTTTGGTCAATGCGGTGATGGCCGCAGTCAGTGGTATGCCCTCTCCAAAATTATCATCTTCCCACGTTGTGCGTTGTACACCGGGTCTTTTTGGCGGATCGTCCGTATTCAGCGCCAGCTTTAGTCCCGATTTTTCGTCACCCTGGAGGTTTGCAAATATTTTGTTGCGCGTATCCGTTATGCGGGCTTTGAGTTCTTTGGCTTTCCCTTCGCTGATCATAAACCGGGGAGAGATGTCGATGTTTGCACGGGCTCTTACATCGCCTGTAGCGTCATCAGTTCCGCCGCCTTCTTTTATCAGCTCATTTTTTATTTCTGTGATATATTTATCAAGGTCGGAAATATTTGATTGTACTTTCTTGGCCCGGTCGTGGAAGGGCTGTGCGCGAACCGGATCGTTTTTAAGATTAGTCGCTTCAAACGAAGCAAAACTATTGTTCACAGTAGTCTGCACATTTTTCGTGGATGTTTCGAGGCTTACTGTAAGATTTCTAAAGGCGTCGAGTACATGGTCTGTTACTGTTGTAGCTGCTATGCCGAGCAGTACCAGGTACAGGATACCCATCATCTTTTGCCGGGGCGTTTCTTTTATACCTGCCATTCGTGATTATATTTTTAGCTTAGTGAAAAGCGTATAAGTGAATTTAATAGATTTTATCTTCAACAAATGCAACCGGTTCCAGCCTATCTTTTGAAGGCATCCAACTGCGCCTGGTACACCTTGCTCAGGTCGGCGAGGTTCTTATTATAAGCCCTCATACCTACTGTCGCTGCTTCAAATTCTTTCAGCATAGTTGCAGATGATTGTGTCATCTGGTTAATAGCAACAAGTGTCTGGGAAAACTGGCCGAAGCTCTTGTTCATTTCGCCCATGTTCTTTGAGAACATCTTTATGCCTTCGTCAGCGGACTGCAGGTCTTTTATCATGCCCTGGGATGCGGTGCTGATCTGGCCAATGGAAACCAAGGCCGTATTAAGCTGGCCAAAACCGCCGGAAACCGCCGCAATATTGTCACGGAATTTCTTCACATCGGTTGTGGTAGTTTCCATTTCTTTAATTAGCCCCTGGGTAACATTGAAGGAACCGGCGATCTGATTAACAGAGTCAACAGTTTTCGTAAAATTTTCAAAACCAGAAGTTAAACGCTCGATAACTTTAGGTGTAATAGAAGTGGCAAGCAGATCATCGATCTTACCACTGGCCGCAGATACCCTTGGCGCAGCCGCAGGTGCATCATCTTCTTCGGCCGACATTGCTGCAAAACCAAGCAAGCCGAACAGGAATGCTTCAGTACCAAGCCCTATTGCGATCATGACCTCACCATAGGGTAAGTGTAGTATTTTAAACATCAATCCGACAATTACCACACTGGCGCCCCAGGAGATAATACTGTTAAGTCCAATTTTCTTTTTTCCAGCCTGCTGTTGGTTACTGCTCATAGTTGTTTGTGAATTTGAGTGAATATTAAATTTTCAGGTTAAAATTATTGTTTTATGTAAATGGAAATTGTTAATTATTTTCAGAGCTAAGCAATGGGTATCCGGGGCGTTATTGTTTCTTCAGTTTGCTTTTTATAGTGCCGCTGTTTTTCCTGCGCGTTGCAACCGATTTGTTCAGTATTTCAGGGGCAGGTAAAACGCACCTGAACCCAATGTAGCTATGCGAGTTGTTCTGCATCTCATTGTCGCGGGTATAAGGACTTAGCGCACGCGCATTGCTCATAAAAGAGCCACCACGCACCACTTTACGTTTCATTGCATCGGCCTCAGTGGAGTCGGCATCGTACAATAATACCGGGTTAACATCGGATATGAATGCAAACGCCGACGGGCTGAACGCATCCAGTGTCCATTCTGCAACATTGCCTATCATGTTATAGATACCAAATTCATTGGGTGAATAAGACATAACGGGCAAGGTAAATGTACCGCCATCATCGTTATATTCACCTTCTTCCTGCTTGAAATTCTCCAGGAACTTACCATCCCTGTCGCGCTCAATGCCGTTATTTTCTTTCGGCCCTGTGGGCTTAGTTGTAGCAGCCAGGGTATTAACAGATGTGCTGTCATGGGCCACACTGTCGCGCACCACTATTGTGCTGTCCAGTATGGGCGCCGGAGCCGTGCTATCAACTGCAGGTGGCGGCACATCATTATCATTATTGGTCTGGTCGAGCAGCGGGTTACCGTTCATATCGCCACCGGCGGCATAAACCCATTGTGCTTCGGAAGGCAGGCCATAGTTAAGGCGGTAATACTTAAGGTAGTCGGCGATCCACTCATAGTTAGACGATGCTTTCGAACGCCAGTATGCATATGCCCTGGCCTGTTTCCAGGTAACGCCTACAACCGGGTAATCATCGAATGGAGGTGTAGTGAAATAGTTTTCCACTAAAATGTCCACCTGTGCATTAGTAAGGTCTTTTACCCATATCCTTTCGTCCGGGTAAACATTCACTGCTTCGTAAGCAATTTCCCCCACTTTTGCTTTTGGGTTTGTACCTAAGGAACGTACATAAGCAAACGTAAACATGTAAAGGTCCTGGCGGATCTTTCCCTCTGCATCAAGCATCGGGGCGATCTTTTTCTTCATGTCCTCATCTGTGCTCTCGAATATCTCCTTGTGGTTTACTTTCGACCAGTCTATACGGCGCTTTGCCCAGTTGGTTGTGTCTTTTGGCGGAGCCGCGTCTGCCATATCCTTTTGGATGAAGTTGAGCGAGTCCTTACCTGAAGTATCACTGGAGCTGGTGCTTTTGCTGGCAACTTTCTTATCGCCATCATCCTTGGACTTTGGTGTTGGCTCATCCAGAAAATATTTTTCGTCTTTTATGTAACCTTTTATAGCAACAGAATCAATGACCCATTCGGTAAACATTCTGTACTGCTGGTTTGTGGTCTCTGTTTTGTCAATGTAAAATGATGTAAGGCTTACTCTTTTTTTGCTGGTAGTATCTGTAGAAGACTGGCTGTAGCGGATAGTTACCGAACCACCGGGAATATATACCATGCCGGGAGGCGCAGCAAGCGTAGTATGCCGGAATGGGATTACAGGCCTTGTTCGTGATTTTACCTGGTTTGGGTTTTGATTAGGATTTTGCGCGTTAGGGTGGCTTTTTTGGGCAAAGCAAAGACTGGATAAAGAGGAAGCTACAGCAAACAGGAAAAATCTCTTTATGTACATACAAATTATTTTTACTTTTTTAAATAAACTGCCCACTTAGTAATAAAGCTAAGGTATTTTTACAATAGGGCACACTATCGGTCAGAAATATTATTAAACGTATACGCTGCCGGCGGAATTAACCATTTATTAATTTCCGATTAACCAACAATACACTAAACTAACATCACCTAAATAATATTAAGCTCCAAAGCGGCATAATAACCCAGTAAGACACACCTTGCCTAATTTCCGTAAAGATAAATAAGTTCTTGTAAACTCAAAAAATATTTCTATGGGGAACGGCAGTTATCCACATCTGAATAACGCCTTTAATAATGCATGGATCTCGGATTTTTTTCAAGGAAAAATAAATGGCTCGGTTTGTGGCAAACGCTGTCCCTGTTAAAATAGCCGGTATTTCACAATGCTGATTTTTTAAGGCGCAAACCAAAAGGATTTTTTAGCAGGATATTCCGGCTCGATCAATATGTTATTTTTTTAGTGTTTATAATCGTTGTTTAATTATTTTATTAAAAAAAATTTTTGTAGTTTCATTGTTAATGCTAGCTATAAATTTTGTGATAATACAATATGAATTGCGCAATAATTTTATGGGTAACCATAAGGCCATTATAGTATTTGAAAGCAGGTAAATTTGAAAGATTGCCTTATCGATTGCTAAAGACCTGAGTTCGGGATAAGAAAATGTGGAAAAGAAGTTGTTTAAAAGCAAAAAGCGGAATGATTTTTGATGTATAAGTAATTGACTAAAAAACAATTACACCAAATGAGCACTCCACTTTTCAAAGATA
>CAIRTW010000099.1 GCA_903881585.1 uncultured Bacteroidota bacterium
CAGATATTTATACCACCAATAATATTTTAACCGAAGCGGAACAACTATGGGAGAAATGTTTGAATATCATCAAAGACAATGGATTTTGACTTTTGACGGAGTCGCCGGCAGCCGAGAATATGACTTCCCAATACCCAAAGAATTATTTAAATTTAAAACAGAAATTAAAACAGGTAATTCGCCATTTACGAAAACCATGAGAACCACGATTGATGCAGTATATGAATCAGTGTATTCTAATTTCAAACCTTCCTTTAAATTGAAGGCTGATACTCAACAAAATATCTTTCAAGAATTGGCATTTACCTGATAAAAGAACATGACCGATTGATGGCTCACCGTCATTTTTAAATTCAAATGCGAAAATAAAATCAAGACTCCCATTTTCCATAGCTAAACGCATTTCTTCTAAACCTTTATAACAAAAAGCTCCTCCCGAAATAGGAATAGTATTTAACAGCGGAGAGGTCTTACTGGTAAAAGGTGTCCAGTCGGCATTTATCTTTTTGAACGCAGTAGGAGCAATGTCAAACAAAACCTTTACATACTCTGTAAGCCTCACACCAATATTCTCTTCTAAATCTTTGGCGTGTGTTTTGGATTCAATGACAAGAAAAACGTTCTTATTTTTAACGTTGAATTGAATGATATGATCGGGACGTTTGGCATTTTCTTCTGAAACCCTTGGCAAGGAAGTCCAACGATGTTCGGTTTGGCTGGCAAATTCCCAATATGATATGCCGCTCCAATCACCTCCGGGTGGATTACACATTGCTTCAAATATATTTGCGTTCAATTGCCTTGAAAAAAACGTATGAATCGCTGTATCTACATCATGTTCAGAAAAAGTGCCAGTAGGTTTTGCCGCATTGAATTCAACACTCATGTGCTTTCGCTCCAAATTGCGATTTAGACTTACGCCCAGTGCACCATATTTTGAAGTTACACTGTCTGCTATAACATAGTTACTTAAATTCATTATAGCTTGCCAAAGCCCGTTAGTATTCGCTAACTTTGTAGGCTCTTCTTTAAACACTTTCCAAGTTTGGGGAATAGCTGGTCCAGACACAATAGTCAAAATATCAATATCATTTCCAAATAACATTCGTGCAAGAGGTACAAGTCCTCTATCTGGTCGGGAGTCATCGCCTCGTGGTTTAAATCCAGTTATCCATACAATTATGATTGCTTTATTCTTGTCCCTAATCTCATCAGCAATGCTCACTATGGAATCATCTCCATAAGTTTGCCGCAAAATATCTCTAAATCCTTTTAAGCTCTTTTGAGGCAGCAGGCATATTGGAATTTCTTTCGCCCCTATTGAATAAAACAATATCTTTTCCATCTCGCCAAAAAATGCCCTAAACGAATCAGTTAGATTTACCTTACTGGATGCTTTTTTCTTCCATAGCTGTTTTGTTTCACTTTTTTCTATCCATTCTGCCTTCTTTTCTCCACTAGGTAGTCTCAGAAAATCATTCCACTTTCTTATCAATGTTACAGCGATGTAATAAGGTGTATGGAGTTGAAGCATGATCTCAAAACAAAAAACCAGGCAGGCGGAGTTGAGTCTCTTAATTCGATAGAGCAAACCCTGAGAGCGGAGCTTGACCGCCTGCAGGGAGCCGATATGGCACCAACTGCCGAAACGGTACATGCCGTGCTCGAAGCTCATCAGAAATTAGAGGACATCCTGGGAAAGCCCGGGAAGAAATAGCTGCGCCATATTCCGAATGGCGCGACTATTTGCGTTTGTTCGGTTCTGACATGGCCTTAATTGTCCGTTAGTGTTTATACACACTATCCATGATCTCTGATGCAACGAGGGGCCGGTAATGGGAAATTTCGTAATAGTTGTGCAGGTCTTGGGTGATAGCGTTGATACCCGAAAAATCGAAGACATTCTGTTTTCCGAATATCTGCCAGAGAATATGCAGGTCATTAGTGTCTATCTTCATTTGGTCGTACAAAGGGCTTATAACTATCTTATAAGCAGTATTGTTTTCGGCAAGAATTTGTTTGATACTTGCCAGCAATTCCTTTTGGCGCGAGCCGATCACTTGTTTGCCGTAATGTTGAATGCTATCGCGCTGATAAAATACATTTTTCAGGTTAGTGTAGTATTGGGCGCTGTCACTTGCTATTTGCTGCTCCAGGTCAAACCGGAAAAATTCATTTGTCCGGTCATCGTAATGGAATTTCAGGAATTTCATCACCGAATGTTTGTCGGCATATTCCCTTTTATTTTTGGAGAAAGCCAGCCCCAGATAGGCGGGGAGGAATTCTTTGTCAAAGAAATCCTTAATGAACTCTGTCTGGAATTTGTAGGTACTTTGGCCGGATAGCAACGGGTGTTTCATCCTCAGATAACCGTTGCCGTTTGCGGTGTCTCTGAGCAGATCATCGTCGATAACCAGGAGCGCATTTTTCAGTGCGTACTTGCGTTTCCTGATGAGCTCGAACTTTTTCTCCACGCCATACAGAGATTCATATTCTGCACTATAATGGAAACAACGTGCTGAGTTGACAAGCCGTGCCCACTCTTGCGCGGGGTATACGCCAGACCTTGAGCCGCCAAAAATATAAGAATCATATTGATACTTCGGATAGTTGCGTATCAATGTTTCTGTGGAGACATAATCGCTGCACAGGGAGAAGTAATCGGAGTCATCAGGTTTGTAAAAAGTATCGTAATGGTAGATTACTTTGAACGGATCTTTTAATGCATAAACAGCTAACACAAGCAGCAGCGGCGATAAATAAAGCGATAATTTCAGGATAAATTTCTTCATGCTTAAAACTGAAAGTAGATAAATTCGTGCTTTTCAAATACGCCAAAATAATAGATGATGATCGGGCCAGCATAGTATAAAGCCCATCTTAAGTAAAGCGGCTTTTTAGCAAACGTTACAGCTAACTGCGTTTTAGCGGCCGCATACAACGCAAGCTCCATAAGGCCAATGAGCAGGAAACATATGCCCAGGATATAAAGTGCCGGGAGATTTAAGAATGCTATTTTTTTTATCGCAAAAACATGCACGGCCTCGCTTGGAATAAGGCAAATTTTAGAGATGATGTAAAACGCGTCATTTAAATTGTGTGCCCGGAAGAATACATATGAAAAGCAGACGTAGCCAAACGTAAACACCGTACCGATAATGTTGCCCACTGCAGGAGGCATTTTTTTAAATATTTTTTTTCGCGTCTTTTTAGTAAACGTTTCATAGGCGATAGCTAAGCCGTGCAGCCCTCCCCATACTATATATTTCCATGCTGCGCCATGCCATAATCCGCTGGTGAGAAACGTAATGATCGCGGCCAGCATCACTGCATATATGCCAAGGTTGCGGAACGATATGGTAAGTGGCGTAAAAAGGTAATCGTTAAACCATGTGGAGAGTGAAATATGCCACCGTCTCCAGAACTCTGAAATACTTTTCGAGTGATAAGGGTTGTTGAAATTTGTCATTAATTTGAAACCCATCACCCTTGCCGCTCCGATGGCTATATCTGAATAGCCGGAAAAATCAGCGAATATCTGGAATGCAAAAAGAATGGTTGCGATGGCAAGGCCGATGCCTGAATTATGCCGCGGATCATTATATACCGTGTCAACTACCATAGCAAGCCTGTCGGCAATAACTACCTTTTTTATCATGCCCCACATCATCTGGCGCAGGCCGCTTACTGCGTCGTCATAATCAAAGGCGTGGTATTCGTGAAACTGGTGCAGCAGGTTCTGCGGGCGCTCTATAGGCCCGGCCACTAACTGCGGATAAAACATCACGTAAAGCGCATAAATGCCCATATGCCTTTCTGCTTTTTGATTGCCGCGATATACTTCGATAGTATAGCTCATGGCCTGAAAAGTATGGAATGACAGTCCTATGGGGAGGATAATGCGTAATAATGGTACATAGGCGCCCGAGTTAGCCAGGTGCAAAGCATGATCGATGTTAAAAGCAAGGAAATTATAATACTTAAAGACCGCCAGAACACCCACATTGGCAATGATACTCATGACCAGGTAAGCTTTTCGGCTTGCTCCGGCGCTATTCTCGATCATGATTCCGGCTATGTAATCAATGATGATGGTTATGAACAGAATTAAAATATAAATCGGAATAAAAGCCATGTAAAACACACAACTTGCAACCAATAAATGAAGCCATCTTACCTTATTAGGTAACAAAAAATATATTATTGTTACAATTGGGAAAAACAGCAAAAACTCAAAGGAATTGAAAAGCATAGATCTTTCTGAAGTGCCGTAAAGATAACGATTTAGGGCTTTTTACCAATTTCGTGCACGGCTGCATTCGCCGTTATAGAAGAATAATTGAGTGTGGAATTTATCATAATTGTAGCTGCCCTTTTATCTTTTCTATTTCAAATTGTATTCGCCTTTCTGCCAAATCCAAGTATTCTTGATTAGTTTCAAAACCAACTGAATGCATCCCATACTTAATGCCAGCAATAATTTCTGTGCCAGAACCAGCGAACGGAACGATTAGCTTCCCGCCCTTAATTCCAGAAATCATCATTAATCTTTCGGCAACCCTTAACGGTTTTTGTGTTGGATGATTCCCGAAAATCAGCTCTTCTTTCCCTTTGTTATTAGGAATATCCCAAACAGTGCGTAATTGTTTGTCGGGCTCTTTCATGTTATCCCCGGCAAATGATGCCTTCTTAACATCATCGTAGTTGAAATTATATTGACGTTTGTCACCTCCGGTATGAACCCACAGAATAGTTTCATGGCTTGCCGTAAGTCGTCTTGCGGATAAATTCGGAAAAGCATTGCGCTTATACCAAGCAACCTCATTAATAATTTCTAAGCCTAACAATTGGCAAGCAACATTAACAAACCCGGAATTGTGATAAGTAGCGTGTATCCATATTGAGCCTGTTGGTTTAACAAGTCTTTTCAATTCCTTTAACCATAAATAGCTTTGTTTGAAGTTATCATTCCCAGTTAGGAGATCCCATTCTTCACTATTTAAATTCCAATCTCCACCGAAGCCACTGACTTTTTTTGACTTTTCATAATTCCAATTTGCTTTTGTTGCTGCACCGTAAGGCGGGTCACAAATTGCCAAGTCAAATGACTTGTCAGCCATCTCAGCCATGCCAATAAGAGCATCTTTTAAATGTAATTCAAAAGTATTTTGTTTTATATTATCCATTGCGTTGTTCTTGCACTTTTCGTTATTCGCCAAATTTAAGTCTATTATTCAACATTACGTTTTACCAACCCAGATTAAGTAGTTCACCATTAAAATTAGGGTGAACTACTTAAAAATGGTTTTGAGAGAGGGAATTACCACCACATCTGATAATCGCAAACATGCGGAGATATTGAAAAGGATTTTTGATGAGGGCGAAAAACAG
>CAIRTW010000100.1 GCA_903881585.1 uncultured Bacteroidota bacterium
AATAATAATTAACCGCCATCAATTTTGTTAAAAAAGGAATATCCGTTTGCCAATTGTTTTACTGCGTTTGGTTTTTTATGGTACTCCGCTAAAGCATTAGCCAAATTATCTTCTACATCATGCACACGCGTACCTCCAGCCATATACGTGTGCCATTTTTGCGGAGGCCCTGGTATTCAAAGATGCTGGGCACATCTTCTCCTGCCACTCTGCGATTGTGCCTGTCGCGCAGCAGGGGCCGGTATTCGGGGGCTATGTAGTCTTCGAGCACCAGCGTATTCAAGTCCTGCCTTTCCAGGCCGAAGAGGTTCAGGAACTGGTCATTTGCATAGATCACTTTTCCATCAGGGTCGTCTATCATAAGCCCATCAAGAATATTGTCCACTACCTGCTTGTACCGTTGCCTGGTCTGCAGGTTTTGTTCCTGCGCCAGGTTTTGCTCCGTTACATCGTGCACTATGCCATACTGATCTACCGGTTTGCCTTCATTGTTCAGCTCAATTTTTCTTTGTGAGTAGATATGCCTTATGGTTCCATCCTTACGAATGATGCGGTAGCGGAAGGAAACCGTGCTGAACGACGTTTGGGATTCGATAATATTTTTTATTACAAAGTCCAGGTCATCGGGATGTACAAAAGATAAAAAGGATGCGGAAGATTGCGCACTCTCTCCAGGGGGAAGGCCATAGATACGGCATGCCTCATCAGAGAACAGCGTTATGCCCGTTTCAAAGTTCAGTTCCCAGCTGCCTATGTGGGCAATGCTCTGGGCCTGTTTCAGGCGCATCGCAGTATGTTTCAGTGCATTATCTGCTGCGGCCTTCTCGGTAATGTCGTGCGCTACGATCAAAGAACAGTTTTTCCCTTCAAAAATGATGCTGTCCAGGTTGATCTCTACATGAATGATCGTTCCGTCTTTTTTCTTATGCTTCCAAAGGCCGCGCGCGCCGAAATGGTTTTGTGTCCTGTTGAGCGTAATGAACCGCTCTTTTTCGTCATCTGGCCGGATATCAACTGCTGCCATGGACAGGAATTCCTCGTAGCTATAGCCGTAATGGTCAATGGCCGCTTTATTAACATCCAGGAAGCGGAAGTTATCCTGATCTATAACCCAACTGGGGACGGGGTAATTCTGAAACAGGTTGTAGTATTTTCTTTCGCTCTCGCGGGCTATACCGGATGCGCCGGTTATGACGCCGTTCTTATCCTTCAGTGGCGATACAGTGAGCGAGATATTGATGACCTGCCCGCCCTTTCCCAGCCGCTCAGTTTCGTAATGCCTTACAAACTCGCCCTTTCGGATCTTACTGATGATCTCCCGCTCTTCATCTATACGAACCGGAGGGATAATGAGGGTGATGTTCCTACCAACAATTTCATCTGCTGTATAACCAAAGATCGTTTCGGCACCTTTGTTCCAGCTTGTAACTACACCATCAAGGGTTTTACTAAAGATTGCATCATCAGAAAAATTGATGATGGCCTCATACAGGGCTTGCTGAGTTTCGTAATCATTATTGTTTGCCTGCATCATAGCATTGTTCATGGTAGAAGGATAGACCTTAAAAGTATAGATTTTTATCGAAACAAAATATAGTATAATAGGTGGGAGGCGGACAGGGTGTAATGTGTTGTTTTGAAGGATTTTCGTTTTCCTGTTATTAAGACGGGCTATTGAAATTCCCGTCCAACTTATCATCCAATCGACTATTTTTGCACCCATGCAAGCAATACTTAGCGAACAGGAATTAGTACGCCGCGACAAGCTGAAAGAATTATTGGAGTTGGGGATAGACCCTTATCCCGCGCCACTTTATGAGATCACTCATACTGCGAAGGGGATAAAGGAAAACTACAGCGAAGAAAATAAAGATGCCTTTAAGGAAATATCGCTGGCAGGCCGCATTATGAGTGTGCGTGACATGGGCAAGGCCAATTTCGCGGTATTGCAGGATAGCACCGGCAGGATACAAGTATATATAAAGCGAGATGAAGTATGCTCCGGCGAGGATAAAACCATGTATGACCTGGTGTGGAAAAAGCTTTTGGATATAGGGGATATCATAGGTATCAAGGGTTTTGGCTTCATTACCAAAACGGGGGAGACCTCCATACACGTTACTTCTTTCTCGCTGCTAACGAAGTCGCTGCACCCTATGCCGGTGACCAAGGAAAAGGACGGTGAAGTGTTTGATGCCGTAACTGACCTTGAATTCAAATACCGCCAGCGCTATGCCGACCTCATTGTGAACCCATCGGTAAGAGATACATTTACGAAGATCACGAAGATGAAGAATGCGATCCGCACGTTCCTCAATGATAGGGGAGGGCTGGAAGTGGATACACCCGTGCTGCAAAGCATACCGGGCGGGGCGCTAGCGAAGCCTTTTATCACGCACCATAATGCGCTGGACATGCCGCTGTATCTGCGCATAGCCAATGAGCTGTATCTGAAGCGCCTGATAGTGGGCGGTTTTGAGTGGGTCTATGAGTTCAGCCGCAACTTCAGGAATGAAGGGATGGACCGCACACACAATCCGGAGTTTACTATACTTGAGTTTTATGTAGCGTATAAGGACTATCTGTGGATGATGGAAACCACGGAGCAAATGCTGGAGCAAACAGCTATGGCAACCAATGGCTCATCAGTAACAGTAGTGGGCGAAACAGAAATTGATTTTAAAGCGCCATACAAACGTATCAGCATATATGATGCTATAAAGGAACATACAGGCACAGACATCAGCGGCATGGATGAGCACGAGCTGCGCAATGTATGCCGGCAGCAGAACCTGCAGGTGGACGCTACGATGGGCAAGGGCAAGCTGATAGATGAGCTTTTTGGCGGCAAGTGTGAGAAACATTATATACAGCCTACGTTCATCATTGACTACCCGGTGGAGATGAGCCCGCTTACCAAGAAGCACCGCAGCAAAGATGGGCTGGTGGAGCGCTTTGAGCTGATCATAAATGGTAAGGAAATAGCCAATGCCTATAGCGAGCTGAACGACCCGATAGAACAGCGTGGCCGCTTTGAAGACCAGGTAAAGCTACAGGAGCGGGGAGATGAAGAGGCTATGTTTATAGACTACGATTTCCTGCGCGCGCTGGAGTATGGTATGCCGCCTACAGCGGGTATAGGCATAGGTATAGAGCGGCTGGCAATGCTGCTCACCGGGCAGGTGTCCATACAGGATGTGTTGTTTTTTCCGCAGTTGAAGGCGGAAAAATAATTTGAAAATGTGCAAATGTGCAAATTTGAAAATTGTCCGGAGGGTGCAATTCGTTTTTAGAATTTGAGCTTGGAATTTGGAATTTTATTTTTGGAGTTTAAGCATGTTATGAAGAAGATAGTTTGCCTTTTATTGTTGCTGCCATTTGCATTTTGTGCTAACGGGCAAACATATGCCGACAGCATATTGCAGTACCGCAAGCAGTATATAGCCGTTGTTACTTCCGGGCAGCCGCTAAAGCCGTCGCAGGCAAAAGGGCTGAATTTTTTCAAGCCGGATGCAGCGTACCGTGTTTGGGGAACCGTGAAGGAAACGCCGGGCAGCCAGCCTTTTATGATAGAAACCCACAGCGGGAAGAAAAAGCCGTTCCGGGAATATGGTTCGGTCGCTTTCACCGTGAATGATACGATCACTACATTGCACATTTATCAAAGTATAGACCTGGTAAAAAATGCAGCGCATAAGGACGATCTGTTTATTCCGTTTACAGATGGCACGACGTATGACTTCACTTATGGCGGTGGGAGATACCTGGATCTTTCTATCAGGGATATTAAGGATAATATGGTATTGCTTGATTTCAATAAGTGCTATAACCCCTATTGTGCTTATGCCGACGGTTATTCCTGCCCGATACCTCCTCCTGAGAACCGGATACAGGTGTGTATAAAGGCGGGGGAATTGATGTTTACGCAGTAGCCTCACCCCGTGAGCTACGCTCCTTCCCTGGCGGGAACTACGAAGGAGAGGATGAAACGGTAAAAGCAGAGCGCCTTGTTTTTTGACTTTTCAATTTATAATTATGACTTTAAAAGAGACATTTGAGAAAGCGGTTGCAGACAGTAAGCTGCTGGCTACACGCCCGGATAATGATACATTACTGAGCCTGTATAGCCTTTATAAGCAGGCTACTGATGGCGATGCCCCGGAAGAAGGGCCATCTAATCCGTTTGACTTTGTAGGCGTAGCCAAGCATGCAGCATGGGCAAAACTTAAGGGCCTTACTACCGATGACGCTATGTCGAAATATGTGGCGCTTGTGGACAGCAAGAAGTAACTGATGGTGAAGGGCATGATATTTATAGGTACTGTGCATATATTACGGTATGAAGACAGCTATTGTTATTGGGGCTACGGGTTATGTGGGCAGCAGGCTCGTGGAGCTTTTGCTGCGTGATTCCCGTTTTGAGCAGGTGACGGCGCTTGTGAGAAAGAGCTTAGGCCTCGCCAATGCCAAACTAGAGGAGCATGTGGTGGATTTTGACCGGCCGGATACATGGAAAAAACTGGTGGCCGGCGATGTACTCTATTCGGCAATGGGCACCACGCTGAAAGCAGCCGGAAGTAAGGATGCCCAATATAAGATAGACTATACCTATCAATACGAGATCGCGAAAGCTGCCGCTGTGCATAATGTGCCGATCTATGTGCTTGTATCAGCTGCAGGGGCAGATCCGGGGTCGAAAATATTTTATTCAAGGATGAAAGGGGAGCTGGAACGCGATGTGAAGAAACTGCCTTTTGAAACCATACATATTATACGGCCCGGTATGCTGGGCAGCGGCAGAAAAGAAGTGCGGGGAGGCGAGCAGGTAGGCATTGGCGTGATGAAAGTAATCTCAATGATCCCCGGCCTCGGCAACCTGAAGCCGATAGACGGTAAAGAAGTGGCGCAGGCCATGATAAACGCCACATTCAAGCAAGTGCAGGGCATACGTAGTTATACAATGGGCGGTGTGTTTAAGCTGGCGAAGGTGAGTTCGCAACTTTCATCCAAAGCCAGTTAATCAACTACAAACTTCCAGCTGCCATCTTTCTGTTTCTTCCAAATGGTACGAAATGTGCCATGATCGGTAATGGTTTTGCCCGCGCGCACACCTTCAAAATCATATTCGCCATAGGTATAGCCCATGTCTCCGGCTTCTGAAGCCTCTACGAAAGCGGGCTTCCATATTAGCTTGTCATTTTTGTCTTTACGTGAGAAATATTCTTTTATCCCTTCCTTGCCCTGATACACTTTGGTGGTCCGGCATATCACGGCATCATCTGCGGCAAATGCTCCAAAGGCGGCTTCGAGGCCCTGTTCTTTGGCCATGTTACAAAATGCCGCCTCGGCGGCAAGGATGTCTCCTTTTGCTTTCGCATGAGCATCCTTGTTTTGCGCAAAGAGCGGGCCTGCACTAATAGCGCAGACAGCTAGTACCAGTAGCATCGGGCGTATGGTCATAAACATCAGGTTATTGGTTCGGCATCGGGTGGGGTGGGTGGCACCGGCTTATCCTTGTAAAACAGCAACAGGCACAGGCCGGTTATCATCAAAACTACGGACAAGATCTCTGCCTGCGTGGGGTGTATAAAGCCCCAATCGTACTTGTAATTCACCCTTATCAGCTCCACCAAGAACCGCTCTGCGCCTACAAACAGGAGGTAGGTGCCAAACATTTGCAGCGTATGTGTGAAGCGCTTGCGCAATGCCCACAGCACAAAGAACAACAGTATGCAGGTTATCGCTTCGTATATGGGTGTTGGAAAAACGCTCACGGGCAAAACGCTGCAATATTCGCCTGTGCAGCCGCGTATCTGCATACCCTCATGCCCTACATTGTGTGGGAAATTCATACCAAAGAGCCAGCGTGGCAAGCCCGCCGGCGCAGGAAAGAAAGCATGAGGGCCGCCTCCGGTCATTTGCAGGGCAAATGCGCTGTCTGCGGCGGATGCTGCCCGGAGTGTGCCATCGGGGTTAGAGACGTAGGCTGTGTTGTAAATGCCCCAGTCGCCATCGCCGGAAAGCTGGCAGCCCAGACGGCCTACGCCATAAGCCAGCATGATGCCCGGAGCTGCGGCATCGCACATATGTTTGAATGGTATGCCATGTTTGCGGGTGTAATAATAGAATAAAATGGTAGCTACAATGAGCCCACCCAAAAACGTAAGACCGCTTGAGGAGGTAAGGCTGTGAATGGGATCTTTGATAAAGTCATCCCATGTTTCAAAGGCATTGAACAGCTTGGCGCCCGCCAGCCCGCCCACGGCAGCCACTACTACGATCTCCGTCATCAGGTCGTGAGGGTATACGCGGACCCGCACAGTTTTTGGCTCTGGCAGTTCTTCTTTTTTCTTCTCCCGGTATTTGCCGTAACCCGCGGCAATAGCCCCTATGATGCTGACGATGAAATTGCCCCGTGCCGATAACAGGTACCCCATAGGGTCTGGCGATACCTGGGCCAGGTGGCCAAATACCCCGCCAATCTTAAAACCAAGGAGGAAGCCAATGGCTGCGGAAAGGATCAATTCGGCGGGTGTTACGCGCGTTCCCGTAACCATGGTTTGTATCTCCGGCTGCAGCAGGCCTTGTTTTTCCTTTCTTTTCAGCTCTTGTGAAGTAGCCCAGGCCGCCCCCACAAAAGAGAGCGCAACCATAAAACCAAACGTTTTAAAAAGACTAAGCCATTCAGGCATTTCGTGCCCTGTGAGGCTCTGGAGGAGATACTGGAAATCAGGAAACATGGGGCAAGTTAAAGTGGAATCGGGAATTTGCGGTGAGGAATTTGGATTATTATTAATTGGGGATTAGGAATGTTGTGTGTGAAAGCAGTTGAAATCTTTTTGGTCCCATTGTCTCCGGGTCACTATGAAACAATCCAAATTCCATTCATCCAATTCCTAATTCCCAATTCCAACAATGATCTCCAGTGAATGCTGTATCATTTTGTCAACTGCGAGGTCAGGTTTTTTTGAGAAAGATCTGGTGGCGCGGTTGGCAAGTGCTGCACTTATGGAGAGATATTTGTGCCCGAGCAGTTTCCCCATGCCATAAATGGCTGCGGTTTCCATTTCGAAATTAGTGATGCGGATGTCTTTGCAGCTAAAAGTGGCTAGTGCGTCGAGCAGATCGGGGAAGGCAGGAGTGAGGCGCAGGCTGCGGCCCTGTGGGGCATAAAAGCCCGGACAGGTGGCTGTGATGCCATGAATATATTCCGGGCCAAAGTGGCGGCGCAATGAAATGGAGGCTTCGTTTATATAGGGCGCTATGTTTTTCATGCCAATATTGGTATGCCTCAGGAATTCATTAAGAATGAAGGTTTCGTCAGTACTGTTGGTAAGTTTATAGTACAGCAGCAGATTATCGAGCCCTATTCCGTGTGATGAAACGATCATGCTGTCAACCGGGATGTCCTTTTGCAAGGTGCCACAAGTGCCAAGACGTATAATAGACAGCGATGTTTTCACATCCCTGATCGTTCGTGTTTTGAAATCAATATTTACAAGGGCGTCCAGTTCATTAAAGACAATATCGATATTACCTGAGCCAATACCTGTGCTGATAACACTGATCTCTTTTGCGCCGATGCGGCCTGTATGGGTTATGAACTCCCGGTGTTGCGCTTTGTGGGTGATGCTGTCAAAGTGTTTGGATACTTCTTTTACCCGATCAGGGCTGCCAACTGTAATGATAGTTGGGGCCAAATGTTCCGGTGCAAGGTCCAGGTGATATATCCGGCCATGTTCATTTATGATAAGCTCGGTATCCTCAATGGGATTAATAATATTATTGCTCATTTGACTACACTCAATTTGCGGTTGTAAAGAAACAATTTTTTACTACATTTGCACCCACGGTCGGATGGCCGAGTGGCTAGGCACAGCTCTGCAAAAGCTGCTACAGCGGTTCGAATCCGCTTTCGACCTCATACAACCGCTATAACAGGCTCATAATCAACACGATATGAGCCTGTTTTGTTTTAAGGGCACACTTTAGGGCACAGAAAAAAATCAAATCACTATACAAAATTGCCTCTATGATTAATTATGATATAATATATGTGAAACACTATTTTATTATAGTAGGTGTCCTAACTGTCCTAACTGTCCTTTTATATTGTAAAATGACTTTTTTATATGCCCTAAGTTGTCCTAAGATTTTGCATGTAAGATTTAAAATAGACTACCCTGGCTCAAGTCCCCTGATTAAGCAGTAATACTAAGCCTCTACAACATCAATGCACTATCAAAAAACCACAGGAAGCGCATCTATTTGATTGTGTATTCCGCAGGGAGCCAACGCACAAAAAACGCCTACGCTTCACCTGCTATATACACAAAAAAGGAAAATAGGTGTAGTGTCAATGCAGATGAATTAATCTATCATATACGTCTGTCTACATTGCACTACTTCCGGTGGACAATGTATCTATGGCTTTCGCAACGCTTATGTAAACATGCCGACACACAGCCATATCTACGCCACCTCCCTTTATTATTTGTCCCGCCCCTGCTACAAAATCAATGGCGCATCCCTTCACATTTGCTATTAATAAGCAGTAGCATAACATTTAACAGTAGATATATCCATTAGCGACATTACTACATTACCCATGTTTCCGGTCTGCTATTGATTTTGTTATGCGGGGCAACCGCACAGACCCATGCACAAAACGATGTATCTTATTACCGGCAGGGCAGTAATTAGCTGCTCCATTGCACAAGGCTAAACACGGCAGCAAATCACACGCCCCCGCACTGCAAGAGTAGTTCATTCACCAAAATTATATTGCGATCACACAAGGCTATAAGTAATATAATTTAGGTTCAATCACTGCACTTGCCGTTGCCAACGCGGCCACCAATGGAATCGTTTTTTTACCAACCGCACAGGCCAACACAAGGGCGGGAAAAAAACACATTATAAATCCTCGCGCGTGCGTGTATTTGTCTGAAAATGGTTTGCTTAAAAAATCACTTGATTAAAGGAATATACTGGCGCGAACGGGAAAAACTGAACAATATCAGGCTTTAGAACATTCTTGCCCCATCATTTTTGAATAATGATACTAATAGCAGTTGCGCCGCTATTAAAAGTTATCAAGTAGTATCATTACTCAAAAACGATGTTTTGGATAAAGTTTATACGCCGATAATTGTTTCCTGCTTTTCAGCAGATTTTACAATACGCCTTAATTCAATTTGAAAGAAGCATAATTATTAGTTGCTTCAAGTGATAAACAAATGTTTATTACAGTATCTCCATACCGAGTAAAATAACACGTACCATTTCCCCCAGCATTTCCATTATGCAAAACTCTCGCTAATATGCCACCTCCATAATAAGTTATTCCAACAGAAGGTGCTCCTGATGAGTTCCAAATCATTGAAAAAGTATCAATATTAAAATAAGTGGTTTGAATTGGTATTATTCCAGTGTCAACTCCATACACACATGGCCATACATTACTATTCAGCAATTGATACATCGATTCTGTAATTGTCCCATTACTATTGAATATAATAGTATCTTTCAATGAGCTGGGATTAATACTGTTCATGTATAATGTGTAT
>CAIRTW010000101.1 GCA_903881585.1 uncultured Bacteroidota bacterium
AGCTATAGTAGTAGCTATGCAGCTGCCTGAGGTATAGGTGATCTTAGCCGTTCCTGCCGCTACGCCGGTAACCACGCCGGTGGAGCCATTTATCGTGGCTACGAGTGTAGTGCCGCTTGTCCATACTCCACTGGCAGTAGCATCGGAAAGCGTTGCTGTTGAGGCAATCGAATTTTCAACTACCGCTAATGACTGCCCGTAACAAGTCGTTAACAATAAAAGTAAAAGATGTTAGGAATTTAAAATCAATTCATTACATTAGCAAGTAATTCCTCACGTTACCCCGGAAATCTCCTCTATGAATTGTCATATCAAACAGCTCTTTTACAGTAGCTCAGTTTTAAGCAATTGTAAATGATTCGCTACAAAGCGATTGGCGGTGATCAATTAAACAAATTTTGAAATTCCCATAATAAAATCAAGCGTATGAAGAATTTTACCCCACAGGTTTCAGTTATTTTTTTGCAGAACATTGGCAGGAAACTAAATGTGATGAAAGCACTTATTTTAGGCTTGTCTTTGGTAAGTTTTTGCCTTTCTGCAAACGGCCAGGTTGCAACGAATTATACCTATTCGGGATCGAACGGAACATACACGCCCTTGGCAGCATCGACTACTGTTTTTCCTGCCGGCTGGTGTTCGTTGGTAGCAAATGTGCCGTTGCCATTCGTATTTTACTTCAATGGAAAAGGTTACTCAAATATCTGGGTGAGCTCAAATGGTTTTGTGACGTTTGGAGCCAACTCACCGCTCGCGTCAAACAACAATCCGATCGGAGAAAATGATGGTTTTGATGGATCCGTATCTGGGTTTGGCTTAAATGGATCAGGCTATTCAGGTGCAATAGTGGATGCTCAGAATGCAAATCCAGTTGTTTATGGTACCCAAACAAGCGGCAGCAATACAGTATTTGTTATACAATGGACCAATGCCGAGAGGATTCCTGTGAGGCAGCCGGGCATGACATCGCTCGATGTGATAACCTTCCAGATAAGGCTTATCCAAAACACCAATGTTGTAGAGATCAGTTATGGCGCCTGCACAACAAATGTTACTTTCACCTATCCTAATATTTGGTCTCCCGTTGTAGGTTTGGGTGGATCAACCATCGCAGATTTTAGCGATTTACAAAGTTCATCAGACACGTGGACCACTGGCGGTATAACTCCCGGAACAAGTACATCGTCTTTCATCCAGTTTAATTATAATCCTGCGGCTACTACTGCGATTATTCCGTCTGGCCTCACGTTCGACTGGACACCAACCGGCGCTATTGCCCCGGTGGCTTGCAGCGGAACTCCTTCGTCGCCAATTGCTGTCGCTTCAGCGGGCACTACCTGTGGCTCAGTTTCTATCGGACTTGCAGGGCTTCCAAATGCCACCGGCCTCAGCTATCAATGGAATACTTCAAATACCGGATTGGCAGGGTCGTGGAGCGCCATCGCGGGCGCCACTACCGCATCTTATACTGTTACGCCGGCGGCAGCGGCATACTATGGCTGCAGGGTGTCTTGTGGTGCAAGCTTCGTTTTTGCCACTCCTGTTGTTGTTGGTCATGAGTCTGCCTGCCCAACGGTTCCGTTAAATTGGTACAGTAATCTTTTTGACGTGGACAATGCTGGCAATGGTCTTACGATTGCTGATTTTAATATCCCGGCAGGTGCTAATACCTGCGGAAGCTCATTTAATGATGCTTCAGGTTCTGCATCCAGCTATGGGCAATTCAATACAGGCGTTAATGGAGCAAACTATGTGGATCTCACCTATATGAAGCCGATAGAATTGCAGGTGGGTACTACGTATGCAGCAGGAACGATCAGCGCAGGTTTTACCAATGCAATGAATGCTGCCGTTTGGATAGATTTTAACGATGATGGACTTTTTACCGGAACTGGTGAAGAAGTGGCAACCGTAACCGGTTTTACAAATACATCAACCGGAAACCTCTCCATTGCGATCCCTGCTGTTGGCTCGGGTGCTTTTTATGGTTTGCATCGCATGCGCGTGCGAGCATGCGAAGGAACTGCTTTTGGCGGGCCTGCTGCTGCGGCTATCAGCCCAACTGCTGCATATGTTACCGCAGGAGGGGCTGGAAGACATTATGGGATCACCAAAGATTACCTGGTGGACATTCAACCTCCGAACCAGATTATCACCGCAAGCCCTGTGGTGCCGCCGGCCTATATATGCGCACCCGGAGCTGTTGAAACATTGACCGCAACTACCAATATCAACACAGGCACGGCAGCAGGCGATGTTTACACCTATACCTGGAGCGGTCCCTCTGGTTATGGCACAAGCGCTAGTACAATTGCCAATACGACAACCTTTTCGCCAACAACTGTCGCTTATTCCGGCGTATATTCTGTGATGCCAGTTTCCGATGGGGCACAGGCTTGTACTGCTACTACAATAGATATTACTGTCGCTACCTCTGTTTCAGCGCCGACAGCTCCTCCATTGAGCGGATTGACGATCTCGGGAAACACATGGCAGGGTGCATCTAATATCACTTTTACGCCTTTTACAACGGCTCCTAATGGTTACCTTATCATTGCTACAAATTCCAGTACGCCGCCAGCAAACCCGGTAAATGGCACCACTTATGCAACAGGAGGTACTGGTTTATTTGGTGCGGGTAGTGTTGTGATAACCGGTTCGGTTTACGCAAATGTGCCGCCATATAGCACAACAGCATTGAACGCTAACTCGCTCTACTATATTTATGTTTACCCATTCAACATAGATTGCTCAGGGCCTAAATATTATGACGGCTATCCTACGCTTATCGGCAATACTTTGACAACTTGCATTGCGCCACCAACTGGTCTTACTGCCACAGTCCCCACAGGGAGCAGTGTTAACCTTAGTTGGACTGCTGCGGTAAATGGCGGTGACCCGGCAACAGTTATTGCGCCTGCCACCTTCACATACGTGGTCAATGCATATGTTGATGCAGGGCTGACTACTGAAGCGATAGGATATCCGATTAATATTGGATCTGGTACCACATATACTGCAGGTGGATTGGGTGAAGGAAGTACCTATTACTTCACCGTAACATCTACGGCTGTCGGAGCAGCTTGTGGCACAGCCAGCAATATGGCATCCAATACCACTACTTGCGCTGGAACAGCTACAGTGCCCGATCTGCAAAACTTCGATGGAAGTACAGTTGGAAACCTTTCCCCAAATTGCTGGCAAGGCAATGCCACACAGTTCGGTGGCTCCGGTGGTGTGTACTTGAACGGAGGCGCTTTCGGAACGGTTTTTGCGCCGCACAGCGGTAGCTATTACTACCTTTTTGCTGGTACAGCATACGGTGCCGTTGGCGCAAATCAATGGCTTATGTCGCCGGGATTTGCCCTGACTCCGGGTACTTACAATGTTAATTTCTGGTACATTAATAATAGTTCATGGACAGGCTTAACAGCTCAATATAACACTACCGGAACGCTTCCTGCCACGACCGCAACTCCTGCAACTTCGGGTGGAACTACTATAGGTACGCCGCTCGCCAATTTCACCGACGGGACCTGGACAAGATATACCGCTACGATAACAGTCGCCGCTGCTGGTACATATTATATAGATATAGACGCGCAGACCAATGCTACAAGTTTGAACCTCGGAATAGAGGATTTTGAAATATGCAAAGTGCCTACCGTGACGGTCACCAATTCCACACCGCCGTATTGCGCTACAACTTCAGTAACACTAAGTTCAACAGGCAGCGCGGGTGTAAACGCATATTCATGGTCTGGTTCCGGGTCGTTCACGTCTACGTTGGCTAATCCTGTTGTAGCGGGTCTCGGTGCGGGCACTTATTCTTATGCTCTAGTTGGCGTAAACGACCCGATAGCGTCTGGTTATGGCGGGTATTGCAGCTCGGCTGCCGGTACTACATCATTTACCGTAACTGCCGGTCCTTCTGCAATACTAGGTACACGGAACATTTGTGCGGGAACATCAACAACATTGTCCGACGTTACGACCGGGGGAACCTGGAGTAGCGGAACAACTTCGGTGGCTACTGTGATCGGATCAACAGGAGTTGTAACCGGAGTGGCAGCCGGAACAGCTGTTATTTCCTATACTGCCGGTTGCGGTTTTGCTACAGCGATAGTAACAGTGAATTATGCTCCAGGGCCAATTAGCGGAACGCTTACCGAATGCAGCGGATTTTCAACTACATTAACTGATTATATCGATGGTGGCGTTTGGAGCTCAACCAGCGGAAGTGTATCGGTAGGGTCGTCGTCAGGTATAGTGACAGGAGTTTCAGGAGGTACAGCGGTGATCTCCTATACATTTGGAGGTATATGCAATGCTTTTGCCACAGTGACTGTGAATGCTTCCCCGGTTGCGGGTAGTATCACAGGGCCTGGCGGAGTATGTACGGGGGCAACAATAACACTGACCGATGCAACTGCCGTTGGTGTGGGCGTGTGGAGCAGTAGCAATACAGCGGTAGGTACGATCAGTGGTGCCGGAGCTGTTTATGGTGCAGGTGCAGGAACAACAACTATCAGTTATACTATATCAAGTGTTTCTTGTGGTACCGTAACAGCGACGACAGTTGTTACCGTTAGCGCTATGCCGGTAGCTGGTACTGTTACGGGACCTGGTGCCGTATGTGCCGGAGCTACAATTGCCTTGACCGACGCTGCCGCAAGCGGCGGAGTGGGAGCGTGGAGCAGCAGTAATACTGCCGTGGGCACGGTCAGTGCGGCAGGCGTCGTTTTTGGTGTGAGTACCGGAACGGTTACGATCAGCCATACAGAAACGAGCGGGGCTTGTTCGGTCGCCGCAACGGCAATAGTTACCGTAAACGCGACACCAGCTGCCGGTACGATCACTGGCCCGGATATAGTATGCACAGGTGCAACAATAACGCTTACAGATGTCACCGCAATTGGTGGTGCTGGGGCATGGAGCAGCAGCAATACCGTGGTGGGAACAGTTGGTTCTGTTTCAGGCATTGTGTATGGAGTAAGCGCAGGGACAACCACAATTAGTTATACAATAGCAACAGCTTCTTGCGGTACAGTGACCGCTACCGCAGTTGTTACGGTCAATACCACACCTGCAGCCGGAGCAATAACCGGCCCTGGGTCTGTCTGCACAGGTGCTACGATCACACTGACAGATGCAGCTGCAACAGGTGGCACCGGAGTTTGGAGCAGCAGCAATACTGCTGTGGGCACTGTTAGTGCAGCTGGGGCAGTTTATGGCGCAAGCAACGGAACAACGACGATCAGTTACACGATAGCTACGGCATCTTGCGGCACAGTCACTGCAACATCGGTCGTTTCCGTAAATACGACGCCCGTAGCCGGTACAATAACCGGTCTTGTTTCTGTTTGCGTGGGTACATCGACAACCTTAACGGATCCGACTGCAAGTGGTGGCTCAGGTGCGTGGAGCAGCAGCAATACAGTTGTTGGAACAGTTGATCCTGTTTCTGGTGTAGTTTATGGCACCAGCATTGGAACAACAACGATCAGCTACACGGTGTCCAGTGTTTCGTGCGGTACGGTTACGGCAACACTAGTTGTTTCCGTAAATGCCTCCGCAGCAGCAGGTACTATCAGCGGCCCTGGTTCTGTATGTACAGGAACAACGATCTTACTTACCGATGCCACAGCAAGTGGTGGTTCGGGAGCATGGAGCAGCAGCAACACCGGCGTAGGAACCGTTGGCGCTGTTTCAGGTGTAGTATATGGTGTCGGCTCAGGAACAACAACAATAAGTTATACTGTTTCTACGGTATCCTGCGGGACAGTTACCGCAACAACAATAGTTACAGTTAACACATCTCCGGTTGCTGGTTCTATCACCGGCCCTGGCGCAGTATGCACCGGCGCAACAATAACACTGACAGATGCCACTGCAGTTGGCGGCGCAGGAGTATGGAGTAGCGGCAATACTGCCGTTGGCACTATCAGTGGTGCGGGCAGTGTTTATGGAGTTAGTTCAGGAACAACCACAATAAGTTATACGGTATCTACAGTATCCTGCGGCACTGTTACTGCCACAACAGTAGTTACCGTAAATACAACACCTGTTGCTGGTTCTATCACCGGCCCTGGTACGGTATGTACAGGCGCAACAATAGCGCTGACAGATGCCACAGCAGTTGGGGGCGCAGGCGTATGGAGTAGTAGCAATACCGCAGTGGGCACCATCAGTGTTGCTGGGAGTGTTTATGGGGTTAGCTCAGGAACGACCACAATAAGTTATACGGTATCTACAGTATCCTGCGGCACTGTTATTGCCACAACAGTAGTTACCGTAAATACAACACCGGTTGCTGGTTCTATCACCGGCCCTGGCGCAGTATGCACCGGCGCAACAATAACACTGACAGATGCCACAGCAGTTGGCGCAGGAGTATGGAGCAGCAGCAATACCGCCGTTGGCACCATCAGCGGTGTGGGTAGTGTTTATGGGGTTAGCTCAGGAACGACCACAATAAGTTATACTGTATCTACAGTATCCTGCGGCACTGTTACTGCCACAACAATAGTTACAGTTAATACAACACCTGTTGGCGGTTCTATCACCGGCCCTGGTGCGGTATGCACCGGCGCAACCATAACCCTTACAGATGCCACCGCAGTTGGGGGCGCAGGCGTATGGAGTAGCAGTAATGCAGCTGTTGGTACTGTCAGCGGTGCCGGTGTGGTTTTCGGAGTGGGCACAGGAACAACAACAATAAGTTATACCGTTGCCACAGCAACCTGCGGCACCGTTACCGCAACAGCAATAATAACAGTTAACATCACACCAGTTGCTGGTTCCATCACAGGCCCCGGTATTTTATGTACTGGTGCAACGATAAGCCTTACAGATGCCACCGCAATAGGCGGCGCCGGAGTATGGAGCAGCAGCAATACTGCCGTTGGCACCATCAGTGGTGCGGGCAGCGTTTATGGGGTTAGCTCGGGAACAACAACAATAAGTTATACTGTATCTACAGTATCCTGCGGCACTGTTACTGCCACAACAGTAGTTACCGTAAATACAACACCTGTTGCTGGTTCTATCACCGGCCCTGGCGCAGTGTGTACGGGGGCAACCATAACCCTTACAGATGCCACCGCAGTTGGCGGCGCAGGCGTATGGAGCAGCAGCAATACCGCAGTGGGCTCCATCAGTGGTGCAGCGGTAGTATATGGTGCAAGTAATGGAACAGCAACAATCAGTTACACCGTTTCTACACTATCCTGTGGCACGGTGACAGCGACAACAATAGTTACGGTAAACACAGCACCGGCAGCAGGAGCAATCACTGGCCCCGGTATCGTGTGTACCGGTGCAACAATAGCGCTGACTGATGCGACAGCAGTTGGTGGTGCTGGTATTTGGAGCAGCAGCAATACTGCCGTTGGTACGGTTAGCGGTTCGGGTGCGGTATATGGAGTGAACTCAGGAACGACTGCGATCACCTATACAATATCAAGTGTGTCTTGTGGTACTGTTACCGCAACAAAAATTGTGACGGTAAACACAACTCCGGTAGCAGGTTCTATCACTGGCCCGGGCACTGTATGTACCGGTGCAACTATTACATTGACCGATGCTACGGCAGTAGGTGGCGCAGGCCTATGGAGCAGCGGCAATTTGGCAGTTGGTACCATTAGTGGCGTAGGCGTAGTAAATGGTTTAAGCTCAGGAACAACAACT
>CAIRTW010000102.1 GCA_903881585.1 uncultured Bacteroidota bacterium
ACCACAATTTTCAAAACCCGAAAACCTTTTCCCATCCTGCTTTTCCGCTGATTTTACATTCCGTTTTGTGAGTATCGCTAATTCACAACTCCATACTTTTGTTTCCCTCAAAAACTAATGTACATGAAACAGGAACAACAACAGCAGGCACAGAACCTGTACTTTCAAACAGATCTCAGCAAAACCGAGATCGCATCCATGCTCGGCATCAGCCGCCGCACCATGCATTACTGGGCGCACGATAATGAATGGGACCAGATTAAGAAAAGCGCAGCAACCATGCCATCTATGCTTGCGAGCAATTGCTACTTTATCATGGCCAAAATGCAGGAAGACATCTTATCTGAAAAGCGCAGCGATAAAGCACCAACTTACCAGGAAGTCAATGCCCTCTACAAACTCACCCTGACAATAAACAAACTACAGAACCGCAGCCCGCTCAACGAAACGCTGGAAATGGGAACTCATTTCATGGAATTTGTTAACCAGCAAAGCCCAGAGGCTGCAGATTTCATCAAGCCTTTTATTGATGGCTACATTACCTCACGGGCAAAGGCTCAAACCAAACAATTCATACCTGCTAAAAATGACAGGAATACAACAACTGAAACGGACGAAAAAGAGGCCCTGCTCGACCTCGAAGACCTCAAGTATTGGGCAGAAAATCCCGCATCAGTTCCTACCGCTGCTGAACCAGAAGTGACCGGCAAAGAAGAAACCGGCGCAAAACAAGCACCACAAACTAAGCAACCCAAACCTGTATTTTTCAACAGTAGTCCGGTAGCACCTAAAACGGACAAGCCTGTTTTCTCCAACGCTCAGTCACTGCCCAAAGATGAAAGATTACTCAATCGCGCCCAGCGCAGGCTACTTGCCCGTACCAAGGCCGCGGCTTAGTAATACGATTAAAATTTTATGTTATACGATGGTGTATTTGGGAATGACAAAACGTGGGAACGAAACACCTCCCCTACTGTTTTTAGGAGGGGTATGCCAAAAGACATAGCGAAGCATGTCTTTTGGCTGGGGTGGTTGACTCGGGCAAGTCCATGTGCTCATTCGCGTATTTTCATAGCGCAAACAAAATTGCTCACTTCAATGCAGATGCGCAATTTGCAGAACATAAGCCGTTGATTATCAATGCCATGGTGTGCAATTAATTTGAGAATGAAATGTGCAATTATTGCAGAGGGGCCTTGATCGGCTGAGTACAAATGCTCAGGAGATTTCTCCATTGCATTGCGAAGAGGATCGCTATCATCATTCCCTCACATCCAGTACATCCCGCAGTGCATTGCCGAGAATATTGAAGGCATATACGAGGAGCATGATGGCGATGCCGGGGATGATGGCGAGGAGGGGGCGGTCGGTGAGGAGGAAGTTGTAGTGTTCTTTGATCATGAGGCCCAAGGAGGGGTGCGGGGGCTGTACGCCAAAGCCGAGGAAGGAGAGTCCGGCCTCTACGAGTATGGCGGAGGCGAAGTTGCTGGCGGCGATGACCATGAGTGGCCCGGCGATGTTGGGCAGTATGTGGCGGAAGATGATGCGCATGTGGCCCAGGCCCAGGCCGCGGGCGGCGGTGATGTACTCCATCTCGCGAAGCACGAGCACCTGTCCGCGGATGAGGCGGGCGGCGCCTACCCACATGCTGAGGCCAATGGCGATGAATATCTCCCAGAAGCCCTTGCCTATGGTGAGGGTAATGGCAAACACCAGCAGCAGGGTGGGGATGGCATAGAGTATGTTGATGACCCACATAACAAGCTTATCTACCAGGCCGCCGAAGTAGCCGGCTATGGAGCCGAGTATGATGCCTATAGTGAGGGAGAGCAGCACGGCCACCATACCCACTGCCAGGGTAACGCGGGAGCCGACGAGCAGGCGGGAGAGTATGTCGCGGCCATAGCGGTCGGTGCCCAGCCAGAAGGTGCGGGTGGTGATGAGGTGTTCCTTTACATATGCCTGCTGCGCGGGCAGGGGATCGGTAAGGTGAGTGGGAGGAAGGAGGGCGGAGAGCGGATAGGTGAGGGTGTCTTGCAGGCCATCGTCTATGTAGTGCTCGGTGACCAGGTTCCCGTTTGCGAAGTGATAATTGTTGATAGGTGAGAGGAGGTAAGAGGATTGTGCGCCGGTGAACCATTCCGTGATCTTGCTATCGTGTTGCTGGGGACCGTTTTTTGGGATGCAGAGGAGTTGTTTTTTGAAGCCGGGTTGTTTGGCGCCGAGCTCTATGATCATGCGGTTGGCGGATGGGGTGGAGTCTGGGGCTATGACGTAGGCAAGTATGGAGACGAGGCAGGTGAGGGCGATGACCAGCAGGGCGATGACTGCTGAAGGGCGCTTCAGCAGTTTTTGTAGAATATTTTTTTGGTTGCTTTGCAAAATTCAGTAAGGTTTTAGCGCGGGTGTGGTGTTTCGTGCCCTGCGTTACCTTACTTTTCTTTTGCTTCGCCAAAAGAAAAGTAACAAAAGAAAAGGCGACTTTTTTTG
>CAIRTW010000103.1 GCA_903881585.1 uncultured Bacteroidota bacterium
AAGCCAAATCGCAGATTGGTTTTTAGCGATACAGACACTACGAATTACAATGCAGTTTTTGACGTAAATCAATAAAAAATGAAAAAGAACCTGACGATTTTACTTTTCTGCATCTAGGTGTTGATGAGTTGCCGTTCTTTACAAGACATGTCTGATATCAATCCCAAAAGTTGTACGTCGTCAAACTAAAGTGAACCAAGGCTTGTGTAGTGTTTCGGGTTTAAAGTAAAGCTAAGTTTTCCATTTTGGGGGTGCAAGTGATCTGTGATTTTATTTTTTCATAGGCAAGTTTTCTGTTTTTAAGTGATTGTTGTTTTATTCGTTCCCGTTCTTGTAAAATAAGCTCACCACGGCCAAAGTAAACATCTGCAGGAGTTAGATTTTGGAGCGATTCGTGATAGCGCTGATGGTTGTAAACCTCGACGAATTTCCCGAGTGCTTCTTCCAGTTCAGATGGGTAGTAATAGTTATCCAGTTTGACCACATTCTTCATGGTTCGGTGATACCGCTCAATTTTACCTTGAGTCTGCGGGTGTAAGGGTTTCCCATGTACCTGATCCATATTGTAGTTTTTTTTCAGGTATTCCCTAAGCTCTGTGGCAATATAACAGGACCCGTTATCTGAAAGTAATCTAGGCCGTTGTTTGGTAACGATCCTTGCTTTGACGATGGCCTTGTCGAGCGTTCTTTTGACATCACTGACCTTCATACTCTCACACAGCTCCCAGTGAATAATATACCGGCTGTAATCGTCTAAAACGGTACTCAGGTAATACCAGCCCCAGCCAAGGATCTTGAAATACGTAAAGTCTGTTTGCCACATCTGGTGAACAAAGCAGGTTTTATTGGTAAACTCATCACCGGCTGAAAGAAAGTGGTGCATAGGAGCTGAAATGAGCCCTCTGGCCTTTAGAATGCGGTATACGCTGGATTCTGAGATGAATACCTGCTGCTCATCCGTCAGCTTACAGGCAAGTTCCCTGGAAGAAAGATGAGGGTGATCCAGCGCCAATTGGGTTACGGCGTTCTTCTGCTGCTGAGGGATACTGTTCCACATCCGCCTGGAAGTTCGCTCACCGGTTGAAAGGCCACTGGGCCCATGATCGGTGTAAGCTTTATACCAGGCATAGAAGGTACTCTTATTCAATCCCAGCTCCCGAAGGGTACGGTTAACACCCAGTTCTGAACGGGTAACCAGGTGAATGATCTCCTGCTTTTCTGCTGCTGTAAGTCTCATATACTTCCTGAATTTTACAGCTATTCCAGATTGTTCAAGCTTTTTTTTACGATGTCATAACGCAGTACCAGGTCTGCTACAAGTTCCTTCAATCGCTGGTTTTCCTTGCGTAGTTCGGCTACTTCATCACTGGTAGCTTCACGTGTCGTATCGCCAGCTAAACGCTTCTTGCCTGCCTCAACGAACTCTTTGTTCCATTTATAGAAAGTAGATTCCTGAATAGCATATTTACGGCATAGTTCAGCTACTGAGGTTTCCGCCCTCAAAGCTTCCATTACGATAAGTATCTTTTGTTCTGAAGTGAATATTCTTCTGGTCTTACTGCGAATCTCTTTGATATAGTTTTCTGCTGTTTGTTTCTTCTTGGTTTCCATTGTCTTAAAGTTAATTAATCTTTGGAAACACTCCACAAGCTTAGCACCCTATCGGTCCACTTTCAGCTGACGATTTACATATCATTAATTTTAATTTTGATGGTATACCTAATGCTTGGTCGGCGGTTGCAGAGGGATCGAGAGGTCTTAGCGTTTCGGGGACTAGAGTTACTAGTTGGGAACTTTCTCAAATTTATAATAACTCAAATGCTCTATCGCGAACAATATTTTATAGGGCCGGGAAAATAGTAGAAAGTCCGTTTAAATAATATAATTATGAGAAAATCTAACTAGAGCGGGCGCAAAGCGTACGAACCTTAACTTCTGGGTATACTGCTAACACGAACAGGTACGTTCCCACAACGAGCAATAGTGATAAAAATAGCGATGCCCAATTTTCGTAAGAATTAGGATTGATGAGTATGTACATGGTGGCTATGGGGAGAGCGGGGAGGCAGCCGAACAAGAAGAGCCACGCGGCAACTTGCTCGTCTGTACCAAAATGTGACAAGCAGCAGCCTCCCATTCCGCCAAACCACGG
>CAIRTW010000104.1 GCA_903881585.1 uncultured Bacteroidota bacterium
AAACCTCCTGATGCCGCAATGAGATTTTACCGAATTATCCTTCGCTTGGCGAACAGACTCGGCCCTACGAAATAAAATACATCTTCAATCCACCTTTATTTTTCGCCTCTATCTCACCGCGGTATTCGCAGGTGAAATTATCCTTCACCAGATCATATGTGGCTTGTGAAATATTGATCTTTCCCGCTTCGCTGTTCTGCTCCATGCGGGCCGCGGTGTTTACGGCATCGCCCCAAATATCGTAGGCAAATTTCTTTACGCCCACAATGCCTGCCACTACGCTGCCGCTATGTATGCCAATGCGCACGGAGAATGTGCTGTTGCCCAGTTTTGCATGCCTGTCGGCTATAAAGGTATTTATCTCTATAGCAGCCTTTACTGCGTTTTCCCCATGTTTGGGGTCAGCAGTTGGCAGGCCGGCTACTGCCAGGTAGGCATCACCAATGGTCTTTATCTTTTCTATATTGTACTTGTCTGTTATTTCATCAAATGCTTTGAAGCAGGCGTGCAGTTCATCTATCAGGGCCTGCGGTTTCATCCGTTCCCCAGCCTCGGTGAAGTTTACAAAGTCAGTAAATAGCACCGTTACATTTTCAAAGTGCCTCGCCTTGGTAGTGCCGTTTACTTTAAGCTCGCTGGCCACTTCTTCCGGCAGTATATTCAGCAGCAGCGCATCCGATTTTTTTCTTTCCGTTTCCGATTTGGCGCGCTCTTTAACAATGAAAAAAGAAAAGCCGGCCAGGAGTAAAATACCCGCTATACCCATTATTGTGTAGCCTTTCTGCTGCTGTAATTTCTGCGTGGTTATTTTTTCTTTTGCCATTGCGGTCACACTATCAGCAAACCGTTTGCGCTCATATACATTCTGCAGGCCCATTTTCACGATCTTCTTGTCATTCTCTAAAGAAAATATAGAGTCTTTAATAGCCAGGTAGTTATCCGCTGCGTCTATCTCTTTCTTGTATTCACCGGTCAGCTTGTAGGCCCTGTTCAGGTTTTCGTAACAGCTTTGCATTATATCAGGCGCATGTATTTCTTTGCTTACGGCAAGTGCGCGCTGCAGGTAGTCAATAGCGGTTTGCAGACGGGCGCCTTTATCGGCAGGTATTGAGCCGGCAGGTAAGTATGCACCGTGACGCAATTCGTGATTCTCTGGTTTGGCTGCAGTATCCGTGATAAGAGATAAATAAGCATTTGCGATCTGGATCCTGGCCCATGCCTCGTTATGCTTATCTTTTATTTCTTCGTCTATCTTTAATGCTTTCTGCTCATATTCTATGGCCATAGATAATTGCCCTGGTTGTTATATACATCACCTATGTTTCCGCTATTCAGCGCTATATCATGTTTATTCCCAATCTCGTCCTGCATTTTCAGCGCCTTGAAAAAGTATTCCAACGCTTTGCTATGATCTCCCTTCTTTTCATAGTCGCTGCCAAGGTTACCTGTAATGTTCGCTATTGTGTACTTATCCCCTGTTTCCTCTGCAATTTTCAGCGCCTTTAAAGTATACTCTGTTCCGGTGGCAGCATCACCTTGTTTGAAATAAACGTTGCCGATATTCATAGTGCTGCTTGCCATACCAGGTTTGTTTCCCATCTCCTCATTTGCTTTTAAGGATTTAAAAAACATCTCCATTGCTTCCGGGTATTTACTTTGCTGAAAATAAACATCGCCGATCTGTGAATTAACAGTCGCAGCCAGATATTTGTTTCCCGTTTGTTCTGCTATTTTCGACGCGCTCATGTAATACTCCAGGGCCTTTGGGTAGTCGCTCTTAGCCTCATAAATGCTTCCAATATTGCTGTTAACCCCCGCAATTTCATCTTTACCACCCACCTCTTCGTCAATTTTCAGTGCGCGGAGAAAATTTTCCAGCGCTTTAGAATTGTCGTGACGACTGGCATACACATTACCGGTGTAACGGGCTTCATAGCCAAGGTCTCTTTTATTTCCTGTTTCTTCATCTATTTTCGATGCTTTCTCATAATATTCCAGCGCTTTAGCCATATCGCCCAGGCGAAAATAAACGTTACCAATATTGCCCATAAACGTAGGTATATTAGCATCGTCACCTGTCTCTTCGAAAATTTTCAAGGCTTTAGCATAATATTCCAATGCTTTAGGATAATTACCCTGCGAGGCGTATACCAGGCCTGCATTCCCGGTACCCACAGCTGCTCCTTTTTTATCTCCGATCTCTGCTGACGACTTTGCGGCTTTCAAAAAATATTCCTGCGCTTTTGCAGCATCGCCAAGGGTGTAGTAAACATTGCCCATGTTTGAGGTAACGTTTGCAACACCAAGCTTGTCGCCTGCTTCTTCATGCATTTTCAGTACTTTCAGATCGTATTCCAGTGCTTTGTGATAATCGTTTTGCCGCAAGTATAAGAGGGCGATATTGCTGGTCACCGTGCGTATGAAATTCTTGTCGCCTATTTCTTCGTCTATTTTATAAGCTTTCGATAAATAATCTAATGCTTTGGCATAATCGAGTTTGCCCATGAAGTTAAATGCGAGATTATTTTCTTCGCGGGCTAGTCCATTTTTCCAATCCAACTTTGTAGCCAATTCCAATCCCTGGAGCCCGTACTTTATACCATCGTCAAATTTATTGACCGTATAAAAAGTGTAACATAAGCTCTTTAGTATTTTTACTTTATTGGTATCTTCTTTAGCATTTGGCAACTCTTGTATCAACGAGTCAATAAGTGGCTGGCCCTGTTTTTGGGCGTAGAGGTCTCTCTGTGTCCATGTCACTATCGGGAGCAATAGGAGCAGGAATTTTAATGATCGTTTCATAGTTTCTTATTTGGGTAACCAGATTTAGTTTCTGCCCGTTTTAGTAAAAGATGTTGATGATAAAAAATGAAAGTCTAATATATGCAAAACTTATCGGACGAGATAATTAGTCTTATATGAGCTTGATTATTGTTTGGTTATTTCGACCCTGTAAGGCTGCGTACGGTTCGTTATGGAGGGCTTTATTCTTTGCTGATATTTCGCAACTTTAGCGGTGACTCATTTTAGCCCGCATAGTGCGCTAGCCAGCGGCTTTTATTCTTTCTCCACCTTCTTCAGTTCTATATTGAACTTAAAATTCTTATGCTCAATATTGATGCTGTCTGGTACTCCGGCTTTGTAATTCAGCATTTGCACCTCGACGACTGGCTTTACTTTGGATGATTTTTCTATGCGGATAAGTTTTGAGCACTGGTCGGTAATGTAGTAGTTGTTGCCTTTTTTGGTAGGGATGGCGGTATAGTCATAAACGGAATCGGTAAGCAAGACAGCGTGCGAAAGATCCTGATGGAGGATGACTAATTCCAGGTCGTTGTGCAAGGCTTTTACGATCACTTTTTTATCTAGCTTGGCCATTACATAATACCGGATGAATTCATTGTTTTTTGTGAAGGCAAAATCGAAGAATTTCACGCCCATTTCGTTGGTGAAAACTACACGGGTACTGCTATCGGTCATGAGCTTGAAGAAGAGTATGCCGCTGAAATGATGGGTGGTCACATCAATGCTTGCACTGTACAGGGTATTGGAAAATTGTGGAGCGAAATTGTGGATGCAGTTTACATCGCCTGTTTTGGGTTTAAGGTGGCTGTATTGTGATTTGCGGGCGGTAACGGGGGCACAAAAGAATAGAATAGCCGCTATTGATAATAGCAGCACCGGGATATTGCAGCGTCTGCTAGTCAACCGAGAAAACCGCATCGGGGATATTTGTGTTTATCTGTTTGTGGGTGAATGTAATAACGGTATTGTCGCCGGAGAGTTCCATCATTTCCATGCCTGTGGCAGAATAGTCTTTCTTATCCACAACAAGGTCTATGGTTTTGAATATCCCTTTCAGTGCTTTGCCGGTAGGCGTGAGTTCTACAAGGTAAGAAGACGGAGACTCGAAAAAGGCAGGGGTGAAGCTACTGTTCGTAAGGATGGTGCCTTGCACACAATCGATCATCATCTTATTTACCTGGTCAAACATTTTGTTCGACTTCGAGGATACTTTGTTTTCTTTCTGCCCGTCTTTTGTTTTTATGTTGCTTCCGTTTATCACAAGCAGATAGTACGTTGGTTTCTTGTATTCCATGCGCACTTTATTTTCTCGCTTGAACCAGAACTGGCCGGTGGAAACGATCTTGTCGGATAACATGCTGAGGTTTTTGTTCTGCACAAAGTCGCACTGGATAGATTGTGTAGCCTGTGACGCCTTGGCAAACTGCTTGCGGAAATCGTCGGCGTTGGCCAGCGGTTTATAGCCTGCGTGCTGCGCAATGGCTTGCACGCAAACGCAGCACGTAAGTATGGTTAAAGCGAGTTTATGCATAAGCATTGATATTAAGCATTTTGTCGAGCCGGACGATTTTATAGCCATTGCTTTTGATCATTGTTATCAGTTCCGGTAAAACAGCTGCGGTTATTTCCATAGAATCGTGTAGCAAGATAATGCTGCCCGGCTTCAGTTGGCCGATTATGCGCGATGTTAACTTTTGTTTGTCTTTTATGCGCGTGTCGAACGAGCGGATATTCCAGCCAATTGGCGTGTATTTATCCCATTTAATAGCAGATGCCAGGGCTGGATTTATCACACCATACGGCGGGCGGAACAAAAGCGGCTTCAGGCCGGTTACTGCCTTTACTTCGTTATCCATCTTCCGCATATCTGCCATCATTCTTTGAGGCCCCCACATGTCAAACCAGAATGCGTGGGAGTAGCTGTGGTTGCCTATTGAGTGCCCTTCATTGTTGATGCGCAGCAGTGTTTGCTCTTTACCTGCTATGTTCTTGCCAATGCAGAAGAAGGAAGCCTGCGCATCATTTTGTTTTAAGGTATCGAGGATATTTTCGGTAAACAATGCAGGGCCATCGTCAAACGATAATGCTACTACTTTTTCAGTAGTATTTGCTTTACAAAGAGCCGGGATGAAGAAGTTCCACGAAAGATTGATACAGGCGAAGAAGAGCACAGAAAGCGGAATGAGCAAGCAGACGATATAGCCATACCATGGCAGCCGAGGGGCCACAACAGCCACGAGCACTACGGTGGTAATAAAAAAGACTCTGTATTTCAACCTGGGGGCGTTAACAAAACGAAGTCCACCATCTGACTTGTTCTTTTCCATTTTTTCTTCGTTGTAAAAGTCTTTAAATATTTTCATATTCGCAGATTTTACGCCTTGAAAAAAAGAAAAATAACTGCATCATATGGTGGATTTTTTTTCGTTAACGCTCCCTGCCCAAAAATTATAATAGTTATACCATTGCTCGGGGTATTGCTTCACTTTCTTTTCCACTTCTGCAATATAGTCATTCAGTGCTTCTGGTATGGCAACTTGCTTATTCCCGGTATAGGATTTTGGTGCAGAGGCCGAGAGGTGATAATGGCGTGATGTATCCTTGGCGCAGAATACATAAGATACCGGCACCTTGAAGGTTGTAGCCAGGGCAAATGGTCCTAACGGGAACCGCGCATCTTCGCCAAGGAATAGACCAGATATCGTTTTACTGCCAGCTACAAACCTATCTGCGTGTATGGCAATAAGCTCATTGTTTTTCAGCGCGCTACTTATCTCGTAAACATGAGACATATCGTCCTTTATGGTGATGATGCTCATCTTGCGGTCATTCATTACCGACTCGAGGTATTCTTTAATTTGCTGCTGCTCGTTGTCCACCATCACGATGTTCACCTTCACGGGCAACCGCTTGAAGTAGTAGCCGGCAAGCTCGTAATTGCCAATGTGGGCGCTGATCAGGATGCCGCCATTGCCCCCTGCCATTATCTCCTCAATGAAATGCTCGTCTTCGAACTCAAATGTATAGGGTGCTTTGAGGCCCGACATGACCACTATTTTGTCGATCAGGGTTTGCCCGAAAAAGTAGTAGTTGCGGTAAACGCTTCGCGTAGCCTGCCAGCCAGTGTACCCCAGTTTTTTGAAATAGGCACGTATGTGTTTGTTGGAAGAGGAAAACAGGAAATAATAAAACGCCACAAACCGCAACAGGAAATAGGCGGGACCGATCCCGGCAACGCGCAAAATGCCAATAAATATCCTGTAACCTAGTTTGTTGCCTTTAGATTTTCCTTCCCAGGACTGCGTCATATCAGCTCCTTCACCTTTGTATGCGCATCAATGTAGTTGTAGAAATCCTGGAAAGTGGCAATGCTATTGAAATCTTCAGGCTTTACTTTGCAGCCGAAATTAGATTCAGTAATTGCGATAAGGTCAATATAATCGAGGCTATCCAGGTCTAATACTTCTTTCAGACTGGCATCTGGGGCGATAGATGCAGCATCAACCTCAAACTCCTCTACTAATAAATTATTAATTTTACGTATAACTTCACTGTCCATAGTGCAAATGTAAAAATTTTAGGTAACTCTTGTCATGTTGGGACAAACTCATATCCCGCTTGACTATTACAAATAGTTGTTATTTATTTTGATTCGCCCTTTTTGCGCTTCATTTTTTCGTTGGCATCAGTTGCTATTTTCTTCATTGCCTCATCAAAAGTGAGCGGAACGGCAACGGTTATGTCGTATTTGTCAGGCTTCTTTTCCGACTTCTTTATCGGTGATTTTTTCTTTACGGACATGCGACTATTTTACTATCCAAAGTTACTAAGACCGTAGAAATAAATTTAGAAATTTATCCACAATAAATAGGGGCTACAATTTGCAGCCCCTATCCCTCTAAGGTAACAATACCCTCTAAACATGATTTTATTGCCTCGTGAAATACATATCTGTTTCACCTGCATCGTTCAAAACAACAGGGCGGAATCGCATTTTACTTCCGCAATAATCCTTGTCTGCATTTGGTATCCTGAACTCGCCCTGATTAGCGCAGAAATAATTATCTCCGCCCCAAATATGCCCTCTCACATCTTGAGTATGAACGAAAAAATTAGGAGTAGTGGCTGAACCGATTTGTATAGAAGCAGAACTATTAGCCATAATTCTACCCCATCCTACACTTGTCCAGATTTGCGTCCTCATATCAAAATAAGCATAGCAATAACTCATTTCTTCATTCGTCTGATTGAACATTACCAAAGTCCGTGCAGGGTACAACTGATTTTGCGCCTGTGTTGTAAATCCATTCAGGATTAATACTGCGGCTATCATAGCCAATTTGATTGTGTGTTTCATAATTGTGTTTGGTCTTTGTTTTTGAAATTGTGAGCAAAAAAATAGCGTAACTGAAAATCTTCCGCTGTTCAAGGCTCTGGTAAGCCCACGCTGCAAAAGACACAGTTACGCCGTATTAGGCGCACCGTAGTCATCTGTCGCAGCGTGTTAAAATTTACCAGATTTTGAACAGCAACTAAATGATACAATACAAAAATTGTATGTTGATTAGATTTTTTATCTACCCATAAGCAAAGCGGTTTTGTGTGAAAAATATTAAGCAGGTTAAATGTAATAACAATTTCAACATGGTATATATCTTTATGGACTATCCGAAAATAAAATGGCTAAAAAATCACCGCAGGAAAACCATACGCAAAAAGAGCCGGAATGGTTGAAAGACTATAAGAATATAGGTACTGTATTAGTAAGCAAAAGCCTTTATTCTAAGTATGTGGAATACCTATGGGAGATTGACATGCTAATCAGAAAAAATAGTCCAATTCCATCAAGTTTAGCCAAAAGATTCTTTGCGCTGCAACAAACAGATTCACAGATAGCCGAAAAGAAAAACAAAGCAGAAATTAGAAAGAAAAGCAAAATAGCTGTCGAGAAAACTATGGCTTACTTTGAGAATAGAAAGGGATATTTATTTTCCGGCAAATCGTTACAATCTGTATTTGCTGAGTTCGATATTTTGGCAGCACTATATGGGAATGAAGAAAGTTCATCCGTTAAATATAAGGACGTGCAAATGCCTTATTCATTCAAGGAAATGATTGCTAACAGTATTCATAGTTTCTTGATAAACGAAATCCTTTTAAGTTATACAAACAACCAAGCGATTAGGTTCTTTTACGATAAACTTACCGACTACTACAAAAGATTGAATAAGGCTCACAAAAAAGACTTTACCCATTATAGACGCGGTGCGGTTGCCGCATACTTGACAATAGCTGTCGCATATTGTTTGACCCCTCAATAAAATCATTCGCACCTAAAGACCTATTTCACGTAGCGAATAATGCGCTAAGACCACCAAAAACAAAAGCATAGGTTTCCCCATGCTTTCGTAATTCGCTTCGACAACAATGTAAAGGTATAAATTTTTGATACTAGTATCAAATTTTACCGTTTTGATAGTAGTATCAAAATGAGACAAAATGATACTACTATCACTTTTTTGTCTTGTGAAACTACTATCATTTAGGTCAAAATATACACTATACCAAGTTGATAAAGCCACCTTATACCGTGCATACATTTGTGTACGGGTGATTGGTAGTATTGGCTCTCACGTTCGCTTCGACATCGAAAGAGGCAGGTTCGATTCCTGTATCATCCATTTTTTATAAATCTTGTTAAACACCAATAAAATCAACACTTTTGGCACGTAATTTGGATTACAATATCATAGCAAACACACGCTATTTTAAGATGTTACAGCACTTCAAAACATTGCCTCAGTTACTCGATTATTTTAAGGATGAACAGGTTTGTAAAGACTACCTTGCACAGCACCGTTGGAACGGGAATGTTACCTGTCCTTTCTGCAATCACGACCATGTTTACATAACAAATCGCGGGTACAAATGTGCCTCCAAAACATGCTACAAAAAATTCAGCGTTACCGTTGGTACTATCTTTGAAAATAGCAAGCTCCCGCTACGCACATGGTATGCTGCGATATACCTTGTGACAAGCCATAAGAAAGGAATCAGCAGCTTGCAACTTGGGCGGGACTTAGGTATTGACAAGAAAAATGCTTGGTTCGTTTTACACCGTATCCGTGAAACGTTTTTCCCAAATCAAAAGCCGCAGGTAAAAGACGGACTATTCCATGTTGACGAAACTTTCATCGGTGGCAAAAACAAGAACCGTCACGCCCACAAGAAAATCGAAAACTCACAGGGTCGTAGCTTAGAAGGTAAGACCGCAGTATTCGGTGTAATGCAAACAGGTGGTGAAATGTTCGCAGTAAAAGTACCCGATACAAAAACCGAAACTCTCAAACCAATCATTGAAGCATTGATTGAAAAAGGTGCAATAATCGTGAGTGATGAATGGGGCGCATACAACAGCCTGAAAAAAGATTACGACCACATAGTTATCAAACACAATGAAGAAGAGTATGTACGCGGTGCATTTCACAACAACGGGTTAGAGGGATTTTGGAGCCTGTTTAAGCGCGGGTACATCGGTATCTATCACTACATGTCACCAAAACATCTTGACCGCTATTGCGGCGAATTTTCCTACCGTTTCAACAAACGCACAACTAACGACATGGATAGGTTTTCAGATACCATCACCCGCTGCAACGGCAAACGCCTCACTTGGAATCAACTCACCGAAAAACCTGATGCTAACGGAAATGTCGTCACCGAAAGTGAGGTGGTGGCATAACCTCACGGACAAATCAGAAAAATAATTAGGCTTTTTGAATAGCGTTTGTATTTTGTACCAAATACAACGCTTATGCCTTATGAAAATAATCCCGCAGGTATCGCATTAATGGAATCACACGTAGGTATTGTCATTAGCTATATTTCTCCATTTGGCGTTTGGGCTGTCAGCACACTAACAGAAAGAGTAAATCAATCCCATTCGCAAATAGATGTAGCGGCTGTATTATCACACATGGCAGATTTTGGTTGGCTTGCATATAGGTTTGATGTTCCATTAGCCCTCCTCGATAATCCACATCAAGAAGTTGTTAGCTTACAATTGACTGATGAAGGCAGAATACTCAAGGCATTGGCAAGTGTACAAGCCTACCAAGCCTACATAAATGATAAGTTAGAAAATGAAGTTCGCAGACAACGACTAAACGACATCTTACTTGAAAGCAACATCGTCAATGGCACGATAACAAGAAGATTGTATTATTCACAAGTTGCGATTGCTCTTGCAACCACTGCTGCTGCTCTTTACTATACGGCAGAACTATTTGATTTTTACGAAAGTCATTTATTAAGCTGGCTATACGCCGCTTATCTCGTTTTTGGCGTACTAATAGGGATACCAATAGGTATATTATTACACAGAGCAATACGCTTCCGCAAATCAAGTCAAAAACAACCGCCTGCTGTTCCGTAAACCAATTCAAATCAGGTGCCATTTATAATTTATTTTTGCATTTATCTTGTCCCAACACGACAAGAGTTACCAAATTTTATTCTAAAATAGAAAGAACCTGTATCGCAATTTTGAAAAGGTTTAATTTAATTTCAAATAAATTTTATTATTATTCGTATGGCTGCTATCCCTTCCATTTACGAACGATCAACGAAGAATTGGTGCCGCCAAAGCCAAATGAATTGGACAGGAAGACGTCAAACTCCTCATCTCGGGTGCTGGTTACAATATTCAGTGCGGCTGAGTCCTCGTCCGGGTTCTCGAAATTAATATTAGGCGCAATAAAATTATTTTCCATCATTAGCATGGAGTAAACTATTTCGCTGGAGCCAGCCATCCAGCATTCGTGGCCGGTCATGGATTTTGTGGAGCTGATAAACGGTTTTGACGCGCCAAATAAAGTATTTATGGCTTTAGCCTCGCTTGCATCACCTGCCTTGGTGGACGTCGCATGTGCGTTGATATAATCGACTTCCCCGGGCTGTATGCCGGCATCTACGAGTGCTTTTTCAAGCGATCTTAAAGGCCCTTCTACAGTGGGGTTGGAAATGTGTGAGCCATTTGAAGAAAAACCGTAACCTATTACCTCGCCGAGAATTTTCGCACCTCTCTTCTGTGCCGATTCAAGGCTTTCGAGGATAACAGTTGCTGCGCCACCACTAGGCACCAGTCCGTCCCTGTCGCGGTCGAACGGGCGGGATGCTTTGGTGGGATCACTTTCCCGTGTGGAAAACGCGGCTATGCTGTCGAAATAAGACATGGAGTAAACGTTCACTTCCTGCGCCCCGCCGCAGATAACGCAGTCCTGCATACCATTTTTTATAAACGTATAACCCAGGCCAATAGCATGGGAGCCGCTGGCGCATGCTGCGCTCACCGTAAAGTTGATGCCCCTTATTTTGAAGATAGTTGCGAGATTCATATTCACGGTAGAGTTCATGGTCTGGAATACGTAGCCGGAGCCAAGCATTGTGGTGTCTTTTTTCTCCCGCACAATATCAACACCCTCTATTACCGGCTTTGCAGAACTGTCGTTGCCAAACAAAAGCCCGATCTCATGTTGCTCCAGATAGACACTATCTATCTGTGCCATTTGCAGTGCCTCCTGGGTAGCCAGATAAGCAAATTCGGCCTGCTCGGGCATCATCACGCGGGCGCGCCGGTCTAGCACACCTTTCAGGTTAGGGCGGTTTACAAAGCCTGTCAGTGCAGAAGCGTAGCCAAAATCCTTTCTTTCCGGGGAATAGATAATACCTGATTTACCCGTGTATAATGATTGCTTTACTTCATCGAGATTGGAGCCAATGCACGAGTATATGCCAAGGCCGGTTATAACTACTCTGTTCATTCTGTGGTTTACTTTACTTTTAAAAGTAGTGTTCTTTAAGTAAAGGTCAAAATTAGCGCATTAGCACAGGTAATTTTTTAAATTGCTGAAAATACTTTTAACTTCAATACTAATTAACTAATCACCGTCAATAAATTATTGAAAGAACCGCTTGACAACTAACACATTTATGAAGAACGCACTATCGATCCTGTTTTTCCTGCCATTCTTTGCTGGCGCGCAGGTTATTACAACTATTGCGGGTAGTCATACCAGCGGCTTTGGCGGTGATGGCGGGCCGGCTACTTCTGCAATGTTTAGCACGCCCACCTTTGCACGTTTTGATGCAGCGGGAAATCTTTATGTTGCAGACGGGGGTAATGCCCGGATACGGGTTGTAAATTCATCTGGTGTTATTAATACGTTTGCGGGCGGACTTTCGCTGGCCTTTGACAGCGGCGATGGCGGGCAAGCTACAGCTGCAGGAATTGGCAGCCCTAACAGCGTGGCAACCGACACTCATGGTAATGTTTATATAGCAACTGCCAATTACGATGCAACTGCCGGCCCTTGGTTGCGCATGGTGAATGCTTCAGGGGTAATCAGTACAATTTCGGGGGGAATTTACGGCTTAGGCGGTGATGGAGGCCCGGCTACCGCTGCGGAATACATAAGTATTTTAGATATAGCCGTGGATGGCGCCGGGAATATTTACATAGCTGACTTCTATGCTAACAGAGTGCGAAAAATAGACGCATCGGGCATGGTTTCCACCTTTGCAGGAGGTGGGTCCTCATCTGGCGAGGGCATACCGGCCACTTCTGCGGTGCTAAGTGGGCCGCAAGGTTTGGCCGTAGATGGTTCTGGTAACGTGTATATCGCCAATAGCAGCGATCACCAGGTAAGAAAAGTAAATGCAGCAGGTTTAATAACAACGATCGCCGGCAACGGAACTGCAGGCACCTCTGGTGATGGCGGGGCTGCAACGGCAGCAGAGTTGAGGTCTCCAAGAGGATTGGTAGTGGACAATTCAGGTAATATTTATATTTCTGATGACCAGGCAAACAATCTCAGGAAAATTGATGCTTCCGGTATTATCACCACAATAGCAGGAACAGGAACAGCGGGATATAGCGGAGACGGTGGTAGTCCATTGCTTGCTGATTTCAATATTCCAACAGGGGTAACGGTGGATGGAACGGGCAATATTTATATTGTAGACGGGGACAATAATGTAGTAAGAAAAGTTTGTCCTACTTGCGGGAATGCAGCCGTAGAAAAAATAGACAGCGAAAAGCTGATGAATGTCTGGCCCTCACCTAATGACGGAATTTTCCATATTTACGTTCCGGCAGCAGGGTTAGTTCCTGCACAAATCACCGTTACGAATATCATCGGGCAAACGGTAAATGTACAAGAAGGGGTCACTAACAGCGATATAATGTTGCGGACGGATTTAAGTCCAGGCGTCTATTTTGTAAACGTACTAACAGAGTATGGAAGAGAAAGCCGGAAAATTACTGTTAGATAAGCTCCTTCGTTTTCGGAGGGCAAAATAACAGGTGCTTCCATTGGTTGGCGGGAAATACTTTCCACTATCTTTATTACTTTTACGCCCCGGCATTTACATTAATAAATAAAATAAATCTTGCATGATATATATCGGAGGTAAAAACCTCTCATTGAGTGATTTTTCTGAAATAGTGTTTAAGAAAGGTGAGATAGGGTTGGACGAGGGTGCAGTTAATAAAGTTGGCGTTAATCATAAGTTCCTTCAGCAATTTTCCACTAATAAGCTGATCTATGGTATCAACACCGGTTTTGGGCCCATGGCCCAGTACAAAGTCAGTGAGGAAAACCTGCTGCAGCTTCAATATAATCTCATCCGTAGCCACTCATCGGGCGGTGGTAAGCTGCTGCCCCAATTGCTGGTGAAGGCATTGATGATAGCCCGGCTTAATAGCCTGATGCAGGGATATTCGGGTGTACATACCGAGGTTGCCGGGTTGCTGCGTGAGCTGATAAACAAAGACATTACCCCTTGCATTTTTGAGCATGGCGGTGTAGGGGCGAGCGGAGACCTGGTGCAGCTGGCACACCTGGCGCTGGTAATGATAGGCGAGGGGGAAGTGATACACGAGAACAGGGTATGCCCTACTGCCGAGGTGTTTCAAAAGGAAGGTATCAAGCCCATGTCTATCCATATCCGGGAGGGGCTGGCGATACTCAATGGCACATCCGCTATGACCGGTGTGGGCATGGTGAATATCATACAAGCACAAAAGCTGCTGGGATGGTCGGTGCTTTTATCGGCTATGACCAACGAAGTGGTAGCAGCCTATGACGATCATTTTTCTTATGAGCTGAATATTGTAAAGCATCACAAGGGGCAAAATAAAATAGCTGCTACACTGCGTGATATTTTGAAAGGCAGCAAAATGATCCGCAGCCGGTCGGAGCATTTATATAATTCAGAGAATCTGGAGCAGGAAGTGTTTGAAGACAAGGTACAGGAGTACTATTCACTGAGGTGCGTAACACAAATATTAGGTCCCATATATGATACGGTATGTCAGGCGGGAAATGTGCTGGTAAATGAGCTAAACTCTGTAAATGACAACCCGATAATAGACCACGAAAACAAGAACATTTTTCATGGTGGTAACTTCCATGGTGATTATGTGTCGCTTGAAATGGACAAGCTGAAAATAGCAATTACCAAGCTGTCTATGTTATCAGAGCGGCAGCTTAACTATCTGCTGAATGATAAGCTGAACCAGAAATTTCCGCCATTTGTAAATCTTGGTGTGCTCGGATTTAATTTTGGTATGCAAGGCATGCAGTTTACGGCTACCTCTACCGTTGCCGAGAACCAGACTTTGTCATTCCCAATGTATGTGCACAGCATACCGAACAATAATGACAACCAGGACATAGTAAGCATGGGGTGCAATGCGGCGCTGATGACCAGGCGGGTGATAGATAATTCATTTGAAGTGCTGGCGATACAGATGATGACGGTATTGCAGGCTATAGATCATATAGGCTGCGCGGCGGAGCTGTCGCCGAAGACGAAGTTTTTTTATGATGAGCTGAGGGCGATCTTCCCGAAATTCGTAGAGGATATGCCCAAGTATAAAGACCTGGAAAGGGTCAAGGAATATTTTGAAAAATCAGAACCTGTGATTTCGTTTGCAGCGTTGTAATATCAGTACAAACAATAAAAAGAATATTCATGAAGTGTGCATTAGTTACGGGTGGATCCAGGGGTATAGGCAAGGCTATTTGTATAAAAATGGCGGCGATGGGCTACTACGTGCTTGTGAATTATAAGAGCAACGAAAATGAGGCTAATGATACACTGTCGCGCATAAGGGCAAACGGAGGAGATGGCGAATTGATACAGTTCGACGTTTCATCGAAAGGGCATATACAGGATGTGCTGGGCAATTGGATAGCTGTTAACGTGGATAAGTATATAGAAGTGCTGATAAATAATGCAGGGATAAAGGATGATGGACTGATGCTGTGGATGAAAGACGAGCAGTGGGATAATGTGATCAACACCAGCCTCGGCGGGTTTTTCTATGTTACCCGTATGGTGCTGAGCAGTATGCTACTGAAAAAATATGGCCGTATCGTAAATGTTGTTTCCCTCTCCGGGCTGAAAGGTTTGCCGGGGCAGACAAACTACTCAGCTGCCAAGGCTGGCGTGATAGGCGCAACTAAAGCACTGGCGCAGGAAGTGGGCCGTAAGGGTGTGACCGTAAATGCTGTGGCGCCTGGCTTTATTAAGACAGATATGACCGAAGGGCTGGACGAAAAGGAAATGTCGGTGCTGGTGCCGGTAAGAAGGTTTGGGTTGCCGGAGGAAGTGGCAAGTGCAGTTGGTTTCCTGGCATCGCCAGAGGCTGGGTACATAACGGCGCAGGTGCTGTCGGTGAATGGGGGGCTTTATTCTTAAATTAGTCTAAAGTCTAAGGTAGAAAGTCTAAAGTTCGGGAGCATGGCTCATCTGCGCTCACTAAGAAAAGATATTTTTAAAAAGAGATAAAGATCGTTTAATGAAATTTTTCAGTAAAGAAACAAAGACGGCATTTAAAGCACGGGAGATGGCCCAGTGGATCGCATTTGGGCCGGTGATCTTCCAGTCGGCACGGATATTGAGGAACTCGGGGATACTTGTCTCTATCGAGCAGAATGGCGCTGATGGGTTGTCACTTGCCGAAGTAGCGGCTAAGGTGAAGCTGCCGGAGTATGGTGTAAGAGTATTGCTGGAATCGGGCCTGAGCCTGGGCCTGGTGCTGGTGAATGAGGGAAAATATACACTGGCCAAAACCGGTTATTTTATTTTGCATGATGAGCTTACCAAGGTGAATATGGACTTTGTACAGGATGTCTGCTACAAGGGCCTTTTCTCACTGGATAAGAGTATAGAGACAGGCAAGCCGGAAGGGCTCAAAGAGCTGGGCCCGTGGAAAACGGTTTATGAAGGTTTATCGCAGCTGCCGCCTCACATCCAGAAAAGCTGGTTCAGTTTCGATCATTATTTTTCTGATGACGCTTTCCCACTTGTGTTGCCGCTTGTATATAAAGACGGAACAAAAAATATACTGGACATAGGTGGTAATACCGGTAAGTGGGCAACTATCTCCGCGAAATACTCGCAGGACATCAGGATCACTATTATGGATCTGCCAGGCCAGCTGGGAATAGCAATGGCCAAAATAGCAGAAGAGGAGCTTACAGGCCAGGTATCTTTTCTGCCGGTAAATCTGCTGGATGAAAACGTAAAGATCCCAAAGGGATTTGACGCTATATGGATGAGCCAGTTCCTGGATTGCTTCTCGGAAGAGGAGATCGTATCTATCCTGAAACGCTGCTACGAGGCACTCGATGAAAACGGCAGCGTTATAATCATGGAGCCATTCTGGGACCGGCAGCAATATGAGGTCGCGGCATTTTGCCTGCAGCAGACCTCTTTATACTTTACTGCAATAGCCAACGGTAACAGCCAGATGTATAGCGCAGAAGTCTTTATTAAGTGTATAGAGAAAGCGGGGTTTGAAATTGCAGAACAGACAGACCATATTGGCCTAAGCCAGACGCTGATGAAGTGTAAGAAGAGAAAATAATTAGTTGTAAACCGTGTACAGATCATGAACAGAGAAAAGGTAGATGTGCTTGTAATAGGCGCCGGCCCATCGGGCACGGTGGCGGCTTCCATTGTGAACAAAGCGGGGTATAAAGTGAAGATCGTGGAAAAGATGAAATTTCCGCGTTTTGTGATAGGGGAGAGCTTGCTGCCGCGCTGTATGGAAGCGCTTACAGAGGCTGGGTTTGTTGATGCCGTGAAAGCTAAAGGGTTCCAGGAGAAATTTGGGGCGAAGTTTGTAAAGAATGGTAAGATATGTGACTATTCATTTGCCGACCAGTACACACCCGGCTGGAACTGGACCTGGCAGGTGCCGCGTGCAGAGTTTGATAAAACACTGGCTGATACTGTGGAGGCAATGGGTGTGTCCGTTGCCTATGAAACTACTGTTACAGGAATCGTTTTTAACGGTTCTGATTCCGTAACAACGGTAGAAGATATTAATGGCAATAAAAGTGAAATAGAAGCACGGTTCATCATTGATGGCAGCGGATATGGCCGGGTGATACCTAAGCTGTTCAACCTGGATAAGCCGTCAAACCTGCCGCCGCGCAAGGCGCTGTTCTCACACATGGTGGATGTGAACCGCTCGCTTGCCGACGAACCAAACCGGATAACTATAGTGGTACATAAACCCGGCATTTGGGTTTGGATCATACCTTTTTCCAGTGGCATTACTTCCCTGGGTTTTGTAGGTGATCCCGCATTCTTCAAAGGGTTTTCGGGTACCGATGAAGAACAGTTCAAAGCAATAATAGCCACAGAGCCTTACCTGGCAGAGCGCTTCAAAGATGTAGAAATGGTATTCCCTCCCCGTGTGCTGGAGTCATGGTCATCAACCACAGACAAATTTTATGGTGATGGGTTTGTGCTTACCGGGAATGTAACAGAGTTCCTGGATCCCGTTTTTTCATCGGGGGTAACGCTGGCAACTGTGTCCAGCCAGATGGCCGGCAACCTGGTCATCCGCAAACTTAAGGGTGAGGCCGTGGACTGGGACACCGAATATACACAGCAAATGATGCAGGGGATAAATACCTTCCGCTCTTATGTTATGGCATGGTATGAAGGAACACTGGATACCATTTTCTTTGCAGACAAACCGGATAACGCGATCAAGAACAAGATATGCTCTGTGCTTGCCGGCTATGTATGGGACACAACGAACTACTATGTAAAAGAACATGGCACCGCATTACATAAGCTTGCACGACTGATAGAGTTGGAAAAGAAGTATAGTACAAAGGAATAGCAAATTGGTTATTTTTCACAGTGCAATCAATGACTAGACAACTGAAAATACTTTCTTCTGCATACCTGGATGAATATTCGGGGAAGATCAGTATAGACTGGGAAAAAGTATTTAATCAGCTAAGCGCAAAACAGCATCACACAAAAGATGATTTTGAGTTTTATGTACAATCGTCCGCTACTTACTCCTCAAACATTGAGGGAAACAGTATAGATGTAGATACTTATCTCAAAAATAAAAAGTTCAATGTAAAGTCTAAGCCAAAAGAAATGGCTGAAATAGATGATCTGATACTTGCATATAATTATGCAATGAAAACACGGTTAGATCAAAAGACATTTCTTGAAGCGCATAAAATTCTAAGCGCTACGATCCTTAGCCTGAAAAGCCAGAGAGGAAAATTAAGAACTCAGCAAGTGGGGATATTCAGCAACGGAAAGGTTGAATATATGGCTGTTGAGCCGGAAAACGTGAAAGAGGAAATCTCGAAATTGTTTTCTGATATACATGAATTGCTTAGCGGTGATCTGTCTTATAAAGAACTGTTTTATTACGCTTCAATGATACATTTGGTGTTTGAGAAGATACATCCGTTTATGGATGGGAACGGAAGAGCCGGCAGGTTGTTGGAGAAATGGTTTTTGTCTGAGAAGATCGGGGAAAATGCATGGTCAATAGAAAGCGAAAAATACTACGCTAAGCACAGACCTGAATACTATCAGAAAATACACATCGGGTATAACTACTATGCACTGAAGATGGAAAACTGCGTACCCTTTCTTTTAATGTTGCCCCTGTCGTTAAAAGAATAGCAAGGGGAATACAACACACCGTTTTCATTCCGTTGGGCTAACAGTATATTCCGATTCGAATGGTGCTTTCGCCCCTTTTTGCATCCTGCCGCAGCCTGCATAGCGCCTGCGCCAATATGGTGTATTAAGATTGCTGATCGTTACCCCGTGAGAGCGGGATGCGTGTACAAAGTATCCGTTGGCCAGGTAAACACCTACATGGGAAACACGGATGCGATGTATGCGAAAGAATACCAGGTCGCCCTCTGTAGCATCGTCATAGTCTTTTATTCGCTCGCTGCTTTTGCGCTGTTCCTTTGCTGTGCGCACAATGCCCGTGCCATATACCTTGTCATACAATTTCTGGGAGAAAGCAGAGCAATCGATCCCGCTCATATCAGAGCCACCATATTTGTACTTGGCACCATACCATTGGTCAATAAAACGGTATAGCGGATAGTTGTTGATGTCATGAGCATCTTCTTCGATCATGTCGGCATATTTGGATATTACCGGGTCTATCGATTCGTAGTAGGCTTGCGCGTCGGCAGTGCGGGTTGGCACGGCTGTAGTTACCGGGCTGGGCTCTTTAGCGCCAGCTGAGCCATCGCCAGCCAAGGCGGAATCTTTAGTGTCGCCTGTTTCAGGCTCGTTAAGGCCCCCTGCGAAGATCTCTTTTACTTCTGCCTGCCCGCTTTTTTTGATATTTGTTTTATTGGTTGTGCCCGGCGCTGATATTTTTATAGTATCTTTTTTAGGCGTAGCGACCGTGTCTGAATAAATTATTTTATGCTGGTGGGCCTGGTCCTGGCCATATGAAGCCCCAACTGCAAGGGTGCAGATGAAAAATACGGACAATATGTGGTATGAGGCTTTAGGTAAAAACGCCTTCCGCATAAAAATAGTTTGGGGTCTATAAAGATATAGCAGGATATGAGAAAAGGAAATGTTTACACCAATTTGTGAAAAACTATTTTTGATTGATGGGAATATTATTAAATATGGGTGTGTTTCAGCGCCGAAATGTTTGCACCTCAGCTCTTATTAGCTTCCTTGTGCGAGGAAGGGTTTAGTCCGTCTTCCATTGCTTTTTTCTTATCATCCCGCGCGCCCTGCCAAACAATAAGCCTGAACAGGCCAATGAATGCAACAATGACGAACAAAAGCCAGCCTAGCTTTAGAAAGATCATCGCCGTCTCACTGATGTGACACTCCACAACAAAAAGGTAGGCTGCAATGCACAAGATAAAATAGAGTATGAAGTAAAACACCATTTTGCGGTAGCCTTTCTTCATTTCCGGAGTTGACCAGAGTACAAAGCTGTTTTCGTCTTTCAATGGTATACCATGTGCCTGGATCAGGTTCATCAGGCTTAGCCAGTCGCGGTTGCGCAGCCCTGTGCCACCAAATTCTTTCGACTTGAAATCGGAAAACAGGAGCCGCAAAGTATTGACCCCATGCGGGTTGTTTGCCAGTACTATTTCCTTGATGTCCTTTAGCAGGAACATTTTTTTCTTCCACGGTCTGTAAACATTCTTTACAACGAAGTGTTGACCAGATAAGCCGAAATAATTGAAGTGTATGGTAAACAGAAAGATAACACCCAGCGAAAGAAAAGCGAAAAGGATCATCAGTCCATATACATCGTCCCCATCAGAGATTAGAAACGGCGCAATGCCTATAAAGAGTCCCACGATCACCCACATGAGTATAGCCCAGAAGTTGGTGTAGGGATTACCTTTCACATATTCTTCGGCTTCCCCGGTACCTGATGGGACATAGACAACCTGGGATACCGTTGGTGAAGCAGCTATAGCCGATGCCAGTTCATTTTTGTCCAGCCCGGGAATCGTTATTTTCCCTGGAATCGTTTTATTGATGAACGAGCGGATCTTGCGGAGTTTATGGTACATACCGTCATGCATATACCGTGTCTCACCATCAGCAAATTCTATTTTAGCACCTTCCATTGGGTAGGCTCCAAATATATTTAACTGCTTATCTGCTTTAGGTGAGTGGTTTTTTAGGGGTTATTATGTCGTTGAGCGGCACTGGAGTTGTTACCATTGCTTGCTGAATCATCCGATAGAATAGTTTGCCTCGGTAGGTTGACATCT
>CAIRTW010000105.1 GCA_903881585.1 uncultured Bacteroidota bacterium
CCCTTAGCCATGCGCTCATACAGGCGGTGTACGCCCGTAGTTGTTTCTTCGCTCAGGCCCTTTATGTGCTGCACCAGTTCGGTGTAGTGGTCCAGAACTATATTGGTGAGGTCACCACCGTCGTCCAGGATCATGTTCAGCGGACGGTCTTCACTGCCGAAGAATAAAGTCTGCTCTATGCACCAGTCTGCATCTGGCAGGCTCTGGCCTTTCCATGCAAATACGCCGATACCTGCTGCTGCGATAGCTGCTGCTGCATGGTCTTGTGTAGAGAAGATATTGCACGAGCTCCAGCGCACCTCAGCGCCCAGCGCAGTCAGTGTTTCTATCAGCACGGCCGTCTGAATGGTCATGTGCAGGCAACCCGCTATGCGCGCGCCTTTCAGTGGCTGGCTAGGGCCATACTCGGCACGAATAGCCATCAGGCCGGGCATCTCAGCTTCCGCCAGTCTTATCTCTTTACGTCCCCATTCTGCCAGGGTAATGTCCTTCACTTTGTAAGGCAGCTTAAAGTCAATTTTTGAACGAGTCATCGTGCTCATATGTAGTTATGTTAAAAATGTACGCGAAGTTATGTAAATTATTAATGCGAAACGTCAAACAAATGTTACGCAGAAGGACGTTGCAGGCTCATTTTTCGGCATTCCTGCATTTTGTTGAACGTCAGCCATTTAGCCCCTGAAAATGCCTCCACAGAATAGATAGAGCCAATAAGAGTATATCAATAAAGAAGGCTTTTGGGACTCCGCCCGGACAAATGTTTCATCCCGGAGTCTGAATTATATGGGATAGTGCGAATGCTACTTTATTTACAATGGATGTGATCGTGGAGCCGAAGGGCATAATGCAACCATGTTTTCCGGAAATCTTAACCAGTTTGTTTTCAGCCCCTTCTGGAATGTTCCGGCGAGCATAGTAAAAAAATACTGCCGGGCATGAAATACAATAATAAGCATGAGTAAGATGGCCGCAAAGATGTTTTCAAATCCCCAGTGACTAGCGCGAACCAAAACTGTAGGCTGGATGTTTTGTTAATGAAATACTAATTACACCCCATAAAAAGCTATTTTCACCCCATAATGCACCTGTTTTGTTCGAAAGGACTTTGTTATTCAATTTTTCATCATTAACATTACATTAGCAAACACACACATTGTCTAACTATCTAAAAACAAACATTATGCTCCTGCAAACAATCGCTTCCGCCGCCTCTGTAATGGCCATTTGCCTCGTACTGTCATTTGTAACGAGAGACCTGATATTGCCTTTATTTAGTAAAGGGTAGTCCAAAACTCATTTTTTTCACGCACTTGTGGTCTATGATCGCAAGTGCTTTTTTTTGTGGGCCAGGCCATTGATCGACCAGGCGCTATGCCCATTTTTTCATTTTTTTTACGTGGTATATGGGGCATTTTGTTTGACCGATATTTAGTAACCCTTCGCTGTGGCTACTTTCGGATATGTTATAAGAAATATTCTGCATTTCTGATTTGTGCCCCAATCGTGCCCCAAAATGTCCCATTGTCTGTCGTTCGGTACTGCTCACGATGAACTGAATTTTCGGAATTTTAGAATTTCCGGAATTTCCTGTGTTGTTCGGCTGCAGGGTCAATTGAGCAGTGAGCAAAAAAAAATGCAATTGCACACGTTGGCTTTGATAATCAA